>CALFFB010000216.1 GCA_937958075.1 uncultured Geobacteraceae bacterium
CGGAGTTATCCTCCAGGGCCCGGATCATCTGCAGAATCATGGCGTTGGCCGGGGTGGCGATGCCATACTGCCTGCCCAGAGCGACCACCTTGCCGGCAAAGATATCGACCTCCGTTTTCCGCCCCGCCTCTATATCCTGCAACATGGATGTTTTTGCCTCCGGGGCCAGCTTGTGCAGAATCGGTGTCCACTGCTGAAGGTCTTTATCCGTCAGATTGATTCCGGCCGCCCCGGCCAGATCCACAACCTCCTGCATGAGCATGGTCAGCAGCGCCTGAGCCGCCGCTGAATTCTGAAACACGGCGTAGGGGGCACGCAGCACGGCAGAGGCCTGATTGATGCCGACATTCATCATGAACTTCCACCACAGAACCCGCAGCATGTCCTCGGGAGTCTCCCACGCCAGCCCGGCCCGGTCCAGAGCCTGCTGCACCCGGCGTACCGCAGGGCTGACCGGCACGTTGGTGGCCTCACCAAAGTAGAGCTTTCCCTGATTGGCGACGATCACGTCATTCCCCTGACGCACGGCGTCAATACCGATGGCAACGCAGTAAAGTATCTTTTGCCGGGGGTATCTCGCGGCAATGACAGCCTCGCTGTCAAGGCCGTTGAGCACCGATAGAATCATGGTTTCAGGCCCCAGCAGCGGGCGGATATCATCCAGTGCCGCCGCCAGTTGATGATGTTTCAGGGCGACAATGACCAGATCGACAGGTTGGTCCTCGTCCGCCGGGGTCACGACCGGCAGCACCAGGTCCCGACCATTGACCCTGACGCCCTGTTGCTGCAACGTCTCGGCGCGCCCATGGGCAGCGGCAAACATGGTGGTAAAGTCCGCCGCCGCGAAACACCCGGCGTAATAGCTCCCCAGAGCTCCCGCGCCGAAAACCGCAACGCGCTTGATGTAATCCATAAAACCTCCTGCCGGCAGCGGACCCGGATGAATCTCCGTCCATAAGAAAAAAGGCCTGCCTCCTGTCGTTCAACAGGGACAGGCCGATACCTTGCCATTGATCTTGCTGCTGCAGTGGCTTTAGTAGTCCAGCTCCACCAGCCGGCCACGCCTGACGCTCAGCAGATTCAGCTTTTTAATCGCTTCACCCTCGTCATTGAAACCACGGGTGCCGGTGACCGACGCGTCCACGGTCAGGTTGTGCAGATGGCGGCGCAGATCGTCACGGTTTTGGATATCGGAACGATCGACCGTGCGCAGCAGCAGGGTCGCGGCATCAAAGGCCTGGGCCTCAAGAATGCTCGGATCGGTCTGGTACTCCCCGCGGTACAGTTCGACAAAACGACGGACGGCGGGTTGGCGGCTCTGCAGAAAAAAAGCATCGACAAATACCGCGTTGTCCAGAAACCGCCCGGCACGATTGATCAATTCCGGTGAATTCCAGCCGTTGATACCAAGGAGCATGACATCCTTGATCCCATAGAACATCAACTGGGGTGCAAGGCGACTGATCCCTTCGCTAAAATCGGGGATAAACAGGGCGTGAAAGGGGGGCAGGGGATATTCCGGCGGGGGTTCCCCCGCCGTTTTGCCCTCGGGCACCGGGCGGCTGTGCTGCTGCCACAACAGCTGTTCGATCTGTTCCCGAAAGTCATTGGTGTCTTCCGGGTAGCTGATCACGTCGACGATCTCGCCGCCGGCACTCTGCACCCTCGTCTGAAACAGCCCGGCCATCTGACTGCCGAGCCGATTTTCCGGATAGAGGATGGAAAAACTGATACGGTTGTCCCCCATGGCGTAATCAACCAGCGCCTCGACCTGCTGTCTGGCGGTCATGGTATCGCGGAAGACAAAACGACCGACCTGCGGCACGCCGTCGGCCTGAGCCAGGGACAACATCGGCACCATCTGCTGCTCGGCTGTCCGCGCCGCCTCCAGGGCATCGGCGCTTAAAAGCGGCCCGATGACGGCAATAACGCGCTCCTCTTCCGTCAACTGCGCAACCAGCTGCGCCGCGGGCGTTCCGGCGGCGGTATCCCGGTAAACGAAGCGAATGGGAAAGTGCGTCCGGTTGTGTTCCTTCAGGGCCAGCTCAAGCCCCTGCTGAACAAGTTCTCCGTAGGATGCATAGGTTCCGCTCAAGGGCAAGAGCACGCCGATACTGTTGCGATTGAGCCAGCCGTCAGCAGAGGCCCGCTGCTGCAGGGAACGGGCTTCCTGCTCGTAGGGAAAGGCCACATCCAGCGCGAAGAGATCCTGCAGATAGGCCCTTGCCAGCTCCGGATTCTGGCGCACCAGCGCCCGCCGGGCCAGCTGCAGCAAGGCGTCCTGACCCACAGCGGTGCCCTGCCACATAAAGGCCGCCTCTTCGAGATCAGCATCCGCCATGCGGTTCTGCAGCAACTGGTGAGCCTGATCGAGAATGGCTTCGGCATCATCGGTCAGGACAAGCTGCTGCTGCAGATAATACAGGGCCAGCTGGTGGCGCTCCTCGGTCAGGGCGGCAGTGGTCAGAGCCGTGAGCAGCAGGTTGCGATCGGTCGTGGTCAGGGATTCATCGAGCAACGGCTGCAGCAGCCGCAACCCCTCCACCACCCGCCCCGTGGCCACCAGGGCCTGGCCGTGCAGCAGTTCAATCTCGGGGCTGCGCAACTCGTCAGGGGTGCGCTGCAGGTAGAGAATAACCTCTTCCGGCTGCTGTGCCTCGGTCAGAATCCGCCCGATCAGGGCGTAAGCACGGGCGGTCTCAACCGTCGGTGGCGCGGTGCGGACATAATCACGCAACACCGCCAGAGCCTGATCCTGACGACCGAGCTGGTACAGCTCCTCCCCCCGCTCAAAACTCGCGCTGGCAACGGTGACGCTGACAAGCGACCAGAGAAGAAGTCCCACCACAAAGCTGAAACGCATCATGCCCACTCCTGATTTAATCAAACAGCTCCTTCACCTTTTCAAAAAAGCCCTTGCCCTGGGGATGGATATCCTCACCGCCGGCTTTGGCGAACTCTTCAAGCAGCTCCTTTTGCCGGGCATTGAGTTTGGTCGGCACCTCGATCCGCAGCACCACCAGCTGATCGCCGCGCCCGTAGCCCTGCAGAGCGACAATCCCCTTGCCGGAGAGTTTGAAGATCTTGCCGCTCTGGGTTCCCGCCGGCACCTTGAGGCTCACCTTGCCCCCCAGGGTCGGCACCTCCAGCTCACAGCCCAGGGTCGCCTGCACAAAGGAGATGGGTATCTCGCAGATGACATTCTGGCCGTCCCGCTTGAAGATCGGGTGGGGCTTGACGCTGATGACGACGTAAAGATCACCGGGCGGGCCACCCTGAAGACCGGCTTCCCCTTCGCCGCTGAGCTTGAGTCGGGTGCCGTTTTCCACCCCGGCGGGCACCTTCAGGGGCATGGTCCGTTTCTGCTTGATGCGCCCGCTGCCCTTACAGTCGGGGCAGGGATCGGTGATGATTTTGCCCTCGCCGTGACAATCGGGGCAGGGGCGGGTCATGGTGAAAAAGCCCTGCTGATAACGCACCTGGCCGGCCCCTCGACAGGTCTGGCAGGCCTGGGGCTGGGTTCCGGCACGGGCGCCGGAACCGTGACAGCTGTCGCAGGGCTGGCTGCGCGGCAGCTGCAGTTTTTTCTCGGCACCGAAGGCCGCTTCCTCAAAACTGATGGTCAGATTATAGCGCAGATCGTCGCCGCGATGGCCGCGCGTGCCCCCCCGCCGGCCGCCACCGAAGATATCGCCGAAAATGTCGCCGAAGATATCCTCGAAAGGCGTCCCGCCAAAATCGAAGCCGCCGCCGGAAAAGCCGCCATTGCCGTTGACTCCGGCATGGCCGAACTGGTCATAGGTCGCACGCTTCTGGGGATCGGACAGAACCGCGTAGGCCTCCGTCAGCTCCTTGAATTTGGCCTCGGCGTCCTTGTCCCCCGGATTTTTGTCCGGATGATACTGGATGGCCAGACGACGGTAGGCTTTTTTGATCTCGGTTTCACTGGCGTTGCGATTGACTTCCAGGATTTCGTAATAATCACGCTTTGACAAAATAGATATCCAGTTCCAAATGCAAAAGGCAGATACCGACGGCACCCTGCACCACCGGTATCTGCCTGTTCATCAGCAGTTATTTCTTGTCGTCAATGTCTTCAAACTCGGCATCGACCACGTCATCCTTGGCCGTGTCGGCGCCCTCCCCTTTGGCCTCGGCACCGGGTGCGGCGCCCTCGGCGCCCTGCTCCTGCGCTTCGGCGTACATCTTCTCCGCCAGCTTGTGGGACGCCTGGGCCAGGGCCTCGCTCTTTTTCTTGATCAGGTCGGCATCATCCCCCTTGATCGCCTCCTTGAGTTCATCCAGAGCCGTCTGGATCTGCCCCTTGGTGGCGCTGTCGAGCTTTTCACCATGCTCGGTCAGGGACTTTTCCGTGGTGTAGGCCAGACCGTCGGCCTGATTGCGCGCTTCAATGAGCTCCCGCTTTTTCTTGTCGTCACCGGCATGAACCTCGGCATCCTTGACCATGCGCTGGATCTCTTCCTCCGACAGACCACTGGAGGCGGTAATCTGAATGGACTGCTCCTTGCCGGTGCCGAGATCCTTGGCCGAAACATGGAGGATACCGTTGGCGTCGATATCGAAGGTCACCTCGATCTGGGGCACGCCGCGGGGGGCCGCCGGAATGCCGACCAGTTCGAAATTGCCGATGGTTTTGTTATCCGCCGCCATCTCCCGCTCGCCCTGCAGAACATGAACCGACACCGCCGGCTGGTTGTCCGCCGCCGTGGAGAAGACCTGGCTCTTCTTGCAGGGCACGGTGGTATTCTTCTCGATGAGCTTGGTCATCACGCCGCCCAGGGTTTCAATCCCCAGGGACAGGGGCGTTACGTCGAGGAGCAGAACGTCCTTGACATCGCCGGTGAGAACACCGCCCTGAATGGCGGCGCCGATGGCCACCACCTCATCCGGGTTGACCCCCTTGTTCGGGGTCTTGCCGAAGATTTCCTTGACCCGCTCCTGCACCGCCGGCATCCGGGTCATACCGCCAACCAGCACCACCTCCTTGATATCGCTGGCGGACAGACCGGCATCCTTGAGAGCCATCTTGCAGGGGCCGACCAGCTTGTCGAGCAGGCCGCTGCAGATGCTTTCCAGCTTGGAACGTGACAGCTTGATGTTCAAATGCTTCGGACCGGACTGGTCAGCGGTAATAAAGGGCAGATTGATGTCTGTCTCCATGGAGGAGGACAGCTCGATCTTGGCCTTTTCCGCCGCTTCCTTCAGGCGCTGTAGAGCCATCTTGTCGTTGCGCAGATCGATGCCCTGATCCTTCTTGAACTCGTCGGCGACATAATCGATGATCAGCTGGTCGAAATCCTCACCCCCCAGGAAGGTGTCGCCGTTGGTCGACTTGACCTCAAAGACACCGTCGCCCAGGTCGAGAATGGACACATCAAAGGTACCACCGCCCAGGTCGAAAACGGCGATGGTCATCTCGTCTTTTTTATCCAGACCATAGGCCAGGGACGCTGCGGTCGGCTCGTTGATGATGCGCAGAACATTGAGTCCGGCGATCTTGCCGGCATCCTTGGTCGCCTGCCGCTGGGAATCGTTAAAATAGGCGGGAACGGTAATGACGGCGTCGGTCACCTTCTCGCCGAGGTAGTCCTCCGCCGTCTGCTTCATCTTCTGCAGAACCATGGCGGAGATTTCCGGGGCGCTGTACTTCTTGTCGCGACACTGAACCCAGGCATCCCCGTTATCCGCTTCGATAATTTTAAAGGGGCTGATCTTGATATCTTTCTGCACCGCTTCGGATGTGTACTTGCGTCCGATGAGGCGCTTGATGGCGAACAGGGTGTTTTCCGGGTTGGTCACCGCCTGCCGTTTGGCCTGCTGACCGACCAGCCGCTCGCCCGATTCGGTGAAAGCCACCATCGACGGGGTGGTCCGTGATCCTTCCGAATTGGCGATAACAACCGGCTCGCCACCCTCCATGATGGCAACGCACGAGTTGGTTGTGCCCAGATCTATTCCAATAACTTTACCCATGACTTTTGTCCTCCTTTAAAGGCTTTTCCTGTGTTTCCGAGATATTAAAAAACGAGAAGCAAAAGAGCTATTCTCCATTTTCGGGATTGTCCGCCGGCGCCTTGGCGAGCATGACAAAGGCCGGTCGCAACAGCCGCTCGTTGAGCTGATACCCCTTCTGCATTTCCGCAACCACCGTGTTCACCGGATGCTCCTCGGATTCCAGCTGCCCCATGGCCTGGTGAAAGCTCGGATCGAAGGGCTTGCCGACGCTGTCGATGGATTCGACGCCAAAGCGCTTGAGGACCTGGCTGAACTGGGTCAGGGTCATCTGCACCCCTTCGAGCAAACCGTCAACATTCTGTGATTTATCAACATGTTCAATGGCCCGCTCCAGATTATCGACAACCGGCAACAGCTCGCGCAGGATGTTCTCGTTGGCGAATTTGCCCATGTCCTCCTTTTCGCGCGCCGTGCGCTTGCGCAGGTTGTCCATCTCGGCCAGCGTCCGCAGATACTGCTCCTGAATTTTCTGGCGCTCTTCCAGAGCCTGCTCCAGCTGCTGCTGCACGACATCGACACCTGTCTCCGGCGGCGCCGGATCCTGTCCGGAAGCAGCGGCGCCAGCGGCGATATCCGGCTGCTCATCCGGCGTTATATCCTTGTTATCACTTTTCTTTCCCACTACCCTGTTCTCCTTTAAGACTGATCTGCTTCATCATCGAGCACCCGGCTGACCAGCTGGGCGGTAAAATCAACAATCGGGATCACCTGCGAATAATCCATGCGCATGGGCCCGATCACCCCCAAAGCGCCGATGGCCCCCTTTTTATTGGAAAAATTGGCCGAAATCAGACTGCACCCCTGCAGATCGACACATTCGCTCTCGCTGCCGATAAAGATCTGCACCCCCTGCGCCGACTGACTGCGGTCGAGTAACTCTAACAGAATTTTCTTGCTTTCAAAGGCCTGAATCAGCCGCCGCATCTGATCGGGGGAAGAAAACTCCGGATGCTCAAGCATGAGCGACGCCCCGGACACGAACAACTGATCTTCCACCTCATCCTGGAGGGCGGCACAGGACAGCTGCAGGGCATTTTTCCGCAGCTGATCGTACAGGCTCATCTCCTGCTGCATCTCTTTTTTCAGCTTTTCACGCACCTGGGTGATGGTCAGACCGTTGAGCTCATGATTGAGGAAGTTGCTGATCTTCTCCAGTTGCCGGTTATCGAGGTCAGCCTCCGTCTGGATGATCTTGTTCTGCACCAGCCCCGTCTCTGAAACATAGATCACCAGCAGACGCCGATGGGACAAGCGCACGAACTCGATCTGACGAAAGACGGTGGTGGCGAACTTGGGCACCATGACCAACCCCGCGTACTTGGACAGGCCTGACAGGATGCGCCCCACCTCCTGCATGATGTCTTCCATCTTCATGCCGCTGAAGCGATAGCTCTCTTGCAGCTGCCGGCGCTCCTTCTCCGTCAGATTGCGCACCTGCAGCAGAGAATCGATATAGTACTGAAACCCCTTCTCCGTGGGGATGCGCCCGGCCGAGGTATGGGGCGAACAGAGCAGGCCCATATCTTCAAGATCCGCCATCACGTTGCGCACCGACGCCGGCGACAGATTGAACTGGTGCCGCTTGGTAATGGCCCGGCTCCCCACCGGTTCGGCAAAGGCAATGTAGTCTTTGACAATGGCTTCCAGAATATGTTGACTGCGCTCGTTCAGTTGATCCGCCATACGGCAGCTCCATACAAAAGACGATCCGATTCCCGCCTGCCTTCATGTTAGCACTCTTGTCAGATGAGTGCTAAAGCTGCAGGGTAGCAATGCTAAATCCCTTTGTCAAGGGCTATAACCTGCACAAAATTACGGAGTTTCAGAAGAAAAAAGGACGATGAAACTAGAGAAAGGCGCTCACCAGATGATCATAGATCAGCCACTTTTCCGGCTTGAGAGCGATTCTGCCGGGGGCTGACAGCAGACACGGCTGCAGGGTCTTCAGGGCAGGGGCAAACACCTCCTCCGCCCGACAGCCGAACCGCCGGGCAAAGTCCTGCAGATCCAGGCCATCGGCGGTGCGCAAGGCCAGATACAGGGTCTCCTTCATGGCACCGGTCTGATCGAAAACCTCCAGGCATTCAGACGGATCACGACCCTCGCCAACCACCCGCAGGTAACGGGACACGTCCGGCGGCACCGCCCAGCGCTCGCCGCAACCATGGTCTTTGAAACTGTGAGCACCGGCACCCGCCGCCAGACACGATCGACGCTGCCAGTAGACCTGATTATGACGACAGCGAAAGCCGGGGCGGGCGAAATTGGACAGCTCGTAATGCTCGTAACCGGCAGCACCAAGCCGGGCACGGATAAGCTCGTATTGCCGCGCGTACAGATCCTCGTCGCACTCCGTCATGGAACCGGCCTGGAGGCGCCGGAAAAAATCCGTCCCTTCCTCAAAGGTCAGCCCGTAAACGGAGATATGCTCAGGCTGCTGTTCAAGGAGCGCCTCGATGTCTTGTTCCAGCTCGGCAAGATCCTGACCCGGTAGAGCAAACATCAGATCAAGACTGATATTGGCGAAGCCGGCGGCGCGGGCGGCGGCCATCGCCTGCCGCGCCTCGTCCGCTGTGTGCGGTCGGCCAAGTTGACGCAGCTGATGCGTATCAAAGGACTGGATGCCGAGGGACAGGCGGTTCACCCCGGCGGCGCGTAACCCCTCGCAATAAGTCCTGTCAACAGTACCGGGATTGGCCTCGACAGTGATCTCGCAGTCATTGGTCAGGCCGAACAACCGGTCGCAGGCGCCGAGCAGGCGCCTGAAGGCCGCTACCGGCAGCAGGCTCGGGGTCCCGCCGCCAAAGTAGAGGGTGGCCAGGGGCTCAGCCGCCGAACCCTCCGCAGCAAGCAGGCGCAGATGGCGATACAACGCCCTGACGTAGGAACGGCGGGCCGCCCCATCAGCCACCTGGGAATAAAAATCACAGTAGGCGCAGCGCTTTACACAAAAAGGAATATGGATATAGAGAGAGGTCAATGCTTTACTC
>CALFFB010000217.1 GCA_937958075.1 uncultured Geobacteraceae bacterium
AGGGAACCCGCAGGCGGCGCAAGGTGTTATCCAGCAGATTGCGGACCGGTTCCCGGTTTTGATCCTCCCCGGAATCCGGCGTCAATTTCTCCAGCAGGCGTTTTTCCAGGGCCTTGGCGGCCTGATCCACCGCCTGTTTCTGCAGCGCCTCGGTGTCAAAACCCACCCGTGGACTGGTGAGGCTGCCGCCGACCACCAGGGGCAGGAGCCCCCAGCCACTGTCGTCGACAAAGGCCTGCTTGAGGCGATCTGAAGCGCCCATGCGCCCCATGATCTCCGGCGACAGGCCGATGGGCAGCTTCAATTCCAGGGTTCCGTCAATCCCCAAAGTCCCCACCGGGGCTGTTCTGACCTGTGAACCATCCAGCTGACTGTCCAGGCGTATGCGACCGTCGCGCATGCGGTAATTTCCCTGAAACTCCCGAAAACTGATGGATTTCAGATGCGGGCTGTCGAGAAAGGCGGACAGCTGGTTCTGTAAAGGCAAGCCGGCGATCATCCCCTGGAGCAGGGAAAGCTGTCCATCAAGCTGCAGGGAACGGAGAATTTTGTCCTTTGTCGTACCGCGGCCGGAAAACTGATTTGTCCACTGGGTCCGGCCACCGAACTCCTTGCCCTCAAGGGGGAACAGCCCCGATACCAGGGTCGCCAGATCGGCGCCGGAGAGAACCAGCCGTCCCTGATAGGCCAGTCCGGCGACACCCAGATCAACCACTGACGACAGATTGAAGGTGCCGCCGGCAACCTGTCCGACCAGGGGGTCGATGGTCAGGCGGTTGTTTTCCAGGGTGAGGGTCGCGTCAAAGGGGGTAACGCTCAGACGCTTGTAGCGGAGCAGGTCGGCATGAACGGTACCGCTGACAGCCACCGGCAGATCGAAGGGGCCAGGTTCCCCTGGTGCTGCCGCAGACGGGGTCTGCGCAGCGGAACCGGGAGATTCGTCATCCTCGGGGGGCAGCAGGGCGTTGATATCCACCTCCCGCGCCGTGAGGGCAAAGGTGCCAGTGACGGGGGGCTGCATCAGCTGCTGCAGCTCAAAGGTCAGAGTGGCCTGCTGATCGCCGTAACGCAGACTGACATTGTCACTGCGCAGAGACTGTCCGGCGTAGGTCAGATCGCCGCTGATGGCCGCACGCAAGGTGTCGATGGTCGCCTGCACCGTCAGCAGCTTGATCTCGGCCGAATGCACCAATCCGGCACCAGCGTTTAAGGGGCCAAAGAGGCGCACGCGCGCATCCAGTTCACCGGCGGGGCTAAAGGGTTGCAGCTGTCGCGCCAGTCCCTGGGGCAGACTGGTCAGCGCCTGGCGCAGATCGAGACGATCCAGGGTCAGCATCGCATCCAGTTGCGGTTCCGGCGACAGGTTGAAGCGCCCCTCCATCCGTGCCCTGATCTCATTGAGCTGCAGCAGCAGGGTGCTGATCTCAACCTGTTCGTTTGTCAGATCAAGGGTGACGGCGTAGTCCGCTCCCAACCGCACGCCCCGCAAGGGGGCATCGGGCAATGCCGCCAGCACCAGATCGACCTGCTCCAAAACGACCTTCCCCCGCGACGACACCGCCTGGGGTGTCCAGTCGAGGTCGATGTTCAGCAACAGCCGCGCGGCGCCGAGGGTTCCGGGAAGCGACGCACGGTAGTAGGGCGCAAAGGGAATCAGGTCAAGGGGCTCGCAGCGCAAGGCCATATCGCCCGCACTGCGCAGCGGATCGATCTGACCCGACAGGCGTACGGAGGTACCGTTGAGCTGTGCCGACACCTCTACGGGAAAGGCTTTTTGCAGGGTGATCTGGCTGGCCCGCAAATCGAACTGGTCAAGGGCATAACGAAACGGAGCCTGTGGGTTGATCAACCGGTCAACAAAGGTGACCTGGCCTCCCCGGATGGCAACCTCCTGAATGAGCAGCTCGATCAGGCCGGCACCGGCGTCTGTTGCCGGAGGGGGTTGAGGACCGGCGTCATCCCCGGCAACCGCCTGATCCGGCAGCAGATCGGAAAAATTGAAGGTGCCGTCCTCCAGACGAATCAGGGTGATCACTGGTTGCTCCAGAACGATCTCTCTGATCACCAGCCGGCCTGCAAGCAACGGCCACAAGCGATAACTCAGACGGGAAGAGTCCACCGCCAGAAACAACCGGGTGCCGTCCGCTTCCATAACCTTCAGGTCGGTGATGGTCACCCCGGTGAACAGGCCGATATGGATTTCACCAAGCTGCACCTGCCGGCCGAGCTGTTCCTCAGCCAGGGGCAGCAGGGTTGCCCGCACCCGTTCCGGTGTCAACTGGGTCTGGATGAGAACAACCAGAGCCACAATGACAAGGATAACGACGGCACCCAGGGCCATAATCGCTTTCAGCCACTTCGTCATAAAACTCCTCCCCCACAGCTAAATTATCTGAATCATTATCAGTAAATCCCCTTGATCTGGTCAATCAAAATCCTGTCGACACGGCCGGGTTATCAGGGTGCTCATCCGCATTAAATTTTATTTACTTTCTGTGGGCTTTCTGTCTATAATGAAAAAATTTCGTGTCATCAACAAGGATTAAACCGATGAAAAATGATATGGACGCCCTGCCGTTAAGTATCGGACATTGTGAATTGATCAGCCTGCCGGGAATCAAGGTTCCGGTCATGGAAGCGAAAATTCTCTCCGATGCAAAACTGTCGCTGCTGAGTATCTTTGAATCATCAACCTTTAAAGAGGGCGATGATCTGATGATCAGTTTCGGTCTGCATCCGATTCAGGACAGTGGCGATATCGAGATCTATGCCGTGGAACCGGTAAAAAATCGTAAACTGATCCGCCTGGAAAACGGTAAACGCCTGTGGTGCTACAGTATTGAGACACCGGTCTGTGTCGGTTCCATTAAAAAAACGATGGAGATCTTTCTCGTCGAAGGCCTGACCGGACCCTACCGCATCCAGCTGGCGGCGCGCGCCATCAAAAAACAGATTCAGGTCAATCCTCACAAAAGTCATCTGACCGAACAACCGACCCTTCGTGACCAGGCCGTCAAAACCCGAGGCTGAGTCCCCTCACCCTGCCTCACCGGCAAGTTCATACCAGCCGTCAATCATGGGAAAATAGATCGCCCCCCTGACCGGATAATCGGCATGCAGGGACGCCATCAGCGCGACATACATCTCCAGCTGCTCCCGATAATGTGCCCCCTCCCGCTGAAGAAAACCTTGCCGGTCCTCATCCGGCGCCGGTCGGCTGGTTTTGTAGTCGACCACCCAGCGCACTGCGTCGGCAACAAAAGTGCGATCAATCACCCGGTGGACAACGTGCCCCCCGAACTGACCACTGATCTGCAGCTCTGCGGCCTGCTCTTCGTGGGCTGCAAGCAGCCAGGCGCCACGTGAGCTTTTCAGGGTTCTGTCAACAGCCGCAGCAACGTCGTCTGCGGCGGCGGCCAGTTGCTCCCGCCCGACACCCAGCGCCTGCAGACTTCGCTGCAGCTGCTTTTGCCGCGCGTTGTTTTCCAGGTCCGTCCAGACCCCGTGCCCGGTTCGGGCAATGCGTTCCAGCCAGTGATGAATCAGGGTTCCCACATGCCGCTGCCGGGTCGCCTCCCAGCCGCTGTAGAGATCGGCAAAAGTGTCCGGTACATCCTTTTCAGCAGAGGGCTCCGGTGGCGGCAGCACCAGGGGTACGGTCTCAGGCAACGACCAGTCGGCAGGCAGGCGATAAAGTTGTGGCTCGACCCTCGTCTCCGGCTGGTCCGGCGAGTCTTTTGCCGCCGTCTGGAAGTGGTCGGCGCACACGGGCCAGAGTTTTTCCAGCAGCGACCCCTTGACCGGTTGCGGTTCACCGGCGCTGTTGGCCCTGGCGTGTCCGAGAAGATGCAGCTGGCGCACGGCCCGGGTCGTCGCCACGTAGAGCAGGCGCGCGCTTTCATGGTCCTGTTTCTCCTGCTCAAGGCGGGCAACCAGCTGATAGATCGGGTCTTTCTCCGGACTGCCCCGCTCAACCACCGGCGCCAGCAGCAATCCGTATTGGGGATGTTCCAGCCAGCGCAGCAGCGGTGCTTCCGCCGTGCGCGCCCCCTTGCCCAGACCGGGGATGATGACCGTATCGAACTGCAACCCCTTGGCCTTGTGAATGGTCATGATCTGTAACGCGCCCGGGCTGCTGTCCGGCGCTGCAAAAAGACGCTGCAACCGGCGGCGCAAGGTTTCAGGGTCAGGCAGGTCTCCCCCCTGATCAAGCTCCTCCAGCAGGGCCAACAGGCGCCTGCAATCCACAAGATCCGCCGCCGACAAGCCAACAGCGCCGCCAAGGGCCAGCCAGCAGGATTCCACCAGCTCCCGCAGCGGGCGCTGTCCGCGTACCTGCAGAGCCTGGCGCAACAGAGGCCAGACCCGCTGCAGGCGCGCCTGGCCATCGGTGCTTAAAGTCGACAGGCGGCGGGCATCCTGCAGCACCTCGGGAATGACGCGTTCAGGTTCGGGGGCCAGCAAGGCGTGCAGGTCCGCCAATGTCAGACCACACCAGGGCGCCCGCAGAACCGCCGTCCACGCCAGCCGGTCTCCACGATACATCAGGGCCTCGGTCAAATGAACCAGATCAAGGGCCACCGGTCGGCTGGCCAGGGGATCAATATCCTGGGCCTGGTAAGGGATCTGCAGACGGCGCAACGCCGGCAGGATCTGCTGCAGATGGTTCCGTCCTCTGACCAGAATAGCGACAGACTGATCCGGATCGTCACTGTAGGCCTGCCGGACAAGCTCCACCACCTGCATGGCTTCCGCCTGATCATCGACTTCGCTAAAGGGGTGAAACACGCAGGCCGCCCCCGAACCCGGCGGATGAACAGCTTCGGCGGGGAACAGGGGGACGGCACCCGTCGTCACATCGACCCGAGCCGGAAAAATCGATGTAAAGGTGGCATTGACCCAGTCGACAATCCCCTGCCTGGAGCGGAAATTACAGCGCAGGCGCAAGGGGGTCAGGGGCAGCTGCGCGTGGCCGAAGTGCCCCTGAAACGCCTGCAGAAACAGCCCCACCTCCGCCTCGCGGAAGCGGTAGATGGACTGCATGGGATCCCCCACCAGAAACAGGGTGCGGCCGTCCCCCGGTTCCCATCCGGCGGTCAGGGTACAGAGCAGCTGAAATTGCTGGTGCGACGTATCCTGAAACTCATCGACGAGAATATGCTGCAGCTGCTGATCGATGTTCAACAGCAGATCACTGGGATCATCCGCCTGACCCAGGGCCTGCTGGGCCTTGAGGGCGATTTCGGTAAAATCCGTCGTTCCCCGCCGGCGAAAAACCAGCCACAGCTCCGCCACCAGTTGCGGCAACAGGGTCAGCAGCACCTGCAGCAGTTGCCACTGCCGGGGATGGTAGCTGCTGTCCGGAAGCTGCCGGACCAACTGCAGCTGATCCGCCAATCCGGTCACCTCGCGCAGCTCCTGCAACACGGTGAGCATCTCGCTTTTGGCGTCTTGGTACGGGCGGCCTGCGGGAAAACCGTTATTCTTGTTCACCGTCTTGCGGATATGACCCTCTGCGGTCAGCAACAGCTCACAAAGGCCGAGCCACTGCGGCAGAGCCTGGACATCCGTAGCCGGCAGAGAGCCGAGGTCGCTGCAGTGCGTCAGCAGCGACGAGCCGTCACCGTGCTGTGCGGCAAAGGCGGCACAGGCGGCGATCCGGGCACCGAGTTCCGGCGGAACCAGCGCCGCCGCTCTGGTCAGCTGATCGCGACAGATCCGGCGCAGGGTCTCATTGAGTTCACCCAGCAACTGCTGATTTCCGGCGGCGGGCAGATGACGCAACCATTGATCACGGCGGCCCAGCAGGGCGATGAGCATCTTCTGCACCACCGCCATATCATTATCAAGGTGCTGCAGCAGGAAGCGCAGACCATCGCCCACGACATCCTCCTGGCCAAGACGGTAGAACAGCTGCTCGATGGCCGTCTCATAAAGGGGCGTTGCGTCTTCGGTGATGGCCGGCATCCCTCCGAAGCGACTGGTCCAGGGCATCTTGCGGACCAGGTTGGCACAAAAGCTGTCGATGGTCGAAATGTTCAGCTGGGCCGGATTGCGCAGCAGGGCGTCCCCGTGCCGTTCCAGCGCGGTGGCGGCCAGTTGCCAGGTCCGGGCGGCGTGGGCTGATGGCGGCCGGGGCCTGGTGGCGGCTGCATCCAGCGCTTCCAGCAGACGCTGACGCATTTCGGCGGCGGCCTTGTTGGTAAAGGTGATGGCGAGAATCTGCTGCGGCTTGTCAACCACCGCCAGCAGGGCCAGCAGCCGCTGGATCAGCAGTTCCGTTTTACCGGATCCCGCGGGAGCCTGAACGATACAGGAGGTGGTGACGTCAATGGCCGCCAGCCGCTGCTGCTGATCACTGCCCATTATCATCTCCCGCGCCGTCAAGCAGGGCGCCGATGCGGCACAACCCCGGCAGATCACAATGGCGGCAACTGATATCCGGATCATAAGGGGTTACCGTTGCCACACCCGCGGCAAAGTCCGCGGCCAGTTGCTCCAGTTGCCGCCGCCAGAAGGAGGTCAGCCCGTCCCAGTCGGCGATATCGCGCTGCCGCGCTTCGGCGTAGGCCGTCACCGCCTTGACCTTGCCGAGCAGCCCCTCATCACTGAGAATCCCCAGCAGCCGGCAGTCGCCACGACGCACCTTGGCCACCACCACCCCGCGGCTGGGCGTGGGTCGATCAGCCGTCACGGCATAGAGGGGAAGCTGCGGTTCCAGCAGGGGTTCCGACAGCATGTCCCCGATCCGCACCTGGTTGCCGGTCTTGTAATCGATGACCAGGCAGCTGCCGTCGGCCAGCTGGTCGATGCGGTCAACCACCAGCTTTAATGACAGAGGGCCAAGCTGTACCTGCTGTTGTTCTTCCACAGCGATAACCCGGAAGGCATCACGACCGGCCTCAACCTGGCAGCACCACTCCCGCAGCAATTGTCTGATCCGCTGTTTTTCCAGGTGCAGCAAGGTTGCCGGCGGCAGGGACCTGTCCTGAAAATAATGGCCGAAGGCCGCATCGACAACAGCCGCAACCAGGGTCCGCAGGGCCTCCTCCGACAAAGACACCAGCCGGGACTGATCGCCGAGGGACTGCCAGAGCCCCTTCAGGCTCAGGTGGACGAGGTCACCACGAACCCCCGGTGCTATGCCGGGCCGGGGCTGCTCCAGTGCGCGCGTCCTTAACCGGTGATGGACAAAGGCACGAAAGGGGCAATGGGCCTGGTCCTTGAGCAGAGACGTGCCGCCGACGGCGTGCTCCCCTGTCAGCACCGGTGCCCGGGCGTCCTGCCAGGGTTCAAGGGCCAAAGGTTGATGACGGATAAGACTGATCAGATCCCGGGCCGCGGCCAGAGGTGGATCTGCGCACGCTGCCAGGGGCAGGATGAGGCGGCTCGGGGCCAGCAGCGTATCGCCACTGACGCTGGGATAGCTCAGCACGATATCCGGCGCGGCGCGGCCCAGGCGCGCCAACACCTGATCGGCGAATTCCAGCTCGCGGTGATAATCCGCGTGGGGCATGCCGACGCCCTGTTGCAGCTGCCAGGGGATAAAGGGATTGGGACGCGGCGGGGCCGGCACGACACCCTCCGTCATGCCCATCACCCACAGGTGGTCAAAAAACAGTCCGGCGGATTCGAGCAGGCCGACAACCTGCACCGCCTCTGTTGTCCCCTGGGTCTGAAATTCGAGGCGGCGGGCGAGCTGCCGCAGCAACTCCACGGCACGCTGCCGCGTTACCGACGGAGTCAGGGCATCAAGGCCGGCGAGGGCCGGCAGCAACTCGTCGTACCAGGCGCCCGCGGCCTGATAGCAGGTACTGCTCAGAGTCCCGTCACCGGGCCACCCCAGGGCCTTGAGCTCGGCGTCAAAGGTCTGCGTCCATTCGAGCAGAGACCGGGCCTGCTGCGAACGTTGCCCGAACTGCCCAAGTTGCTGCAGTAAACGCGGAGTCGGGCAGAAAGTCTGCGCCAGGCGACTTAGCTCAGACAGCCGAAAGCGCTCCTGCTTCAGGGCCCGCAAGCGGCGCTCAAAAACGGCTCTGGCATCCGCCTCCATAAGCCCGCCGGCGACAAAGGGGCTCCGCAGAAAAAAAGAGACCTGCTCCAGGGGGGCAAAGGAAAAATCGTCCAGCAGGGTCAGGGCGGCATCAATGACCCCCTGTCTGGCCAGCATATCCCCCAGGGATAGATTGATAACCGCTGCTGATTCAGTGATCCGTGCCCCGGCGGCGGGATCGATCTGCCCCCGCAGAACGCGTTCAATGGTAGTACGCCGCCGGGCCAGGTCAGCGACCACGACACCAATCCGCTGCCCCCCCTGCTCCAGTTTCCGGCGCACCCAGCGGGCCATACACTCGGTTTCATGCTCCTCATCACGGGCGGCACAACGAATGATGGCACCGGCCTCACCGGTCAAGGTCACCAGCCTGCAGCTGACCCCCCGCTGACGCAGCTGCTGCAGCAACGCCGCGGCACCGGGCGGCAGCCGGTCATAACCCGTCACCAGAACCTGCTCCGGCAGAGGCAGCAGGTCTGCAGCAAAGGCCTCGGCAATCCGCCGGGTCAGAGATCCCTGATCCAGATACTGGTGCTGCCGGCACAACTGCAGATAATTTCGGCGCCACCGGGCAAAGAGGGCCTGATCTTCTGTCACCACGGCCCCCTCCAGGGACACGCCGTAGTCGGTCAGCAACTGATGGGCCTGAACTGCCGTCTCCGTCGTACTCTCGAGATTCATCAGCTCCAGTACGGACTCTCCCGTCGCCCGGCGAATCTGTTCCTCCCAGAGATAACGCTGTTGATGGGGGCTGAGCAGCCGCCAGCCTTCGCCGACAAACTCCAGGCACTGCTTCAGCCAGCTGCCAAAGGGGTGGATTTGCGCCGTCGGCCAGACCCTGACCCCCCGCTGCTGCATAGAGCGGGTGAATTCCCCCCGCAATGCCCGCGCCAGACGCTTGTTTGCCGTCAGAATGACCGCCCCCGTACCGGCCGCTTCAAGCAGCTGGTCGCGGGATATGTTCGAAGTCATGTCCAAATCAG
>CALFFB010000218.1 GCA_937958075.1 uncultured Geobacteraceae bacterium
GGTCTACTTTGCCCGGCTGAACCAGCCGCTCTTTTCCGCGTACAGTTCTACCCGGTTGCGCCCCTTCTTTTTGGCCGTGTACAGGGCCTTGTCGGCGGCCTCGATCAGTTCGGTCTTGGTCAGCAGCTTGGCGGCACCGCCGTCATACACTGCCACTCCAAGGCTGATGGTGACCCGGTAATCGTCGCCCTGATAATGAAAGCTGTGCTGCTCGATGGCGCTGCGGATCTTTTCCGCTACCTGCAGGCCGTCGTCCTGATCGGTTTCCGGCAGCACGAAGACGAACTCCTCGCCGCCGTAACGGGCGATCAGGTCATATTCGCGCAGCAGGGTGCGGTAGAGTTCGGCGGTTTCCTTGAGGACATAATCGCCCGCCTGATGTCCGTAGTTGTCGTTGAATTTCTTGAAGCTGTCGAGATCACCGAGAATCAGACAGAGGCGGTTTTTCAGGCGCCGGCTGCGGTTCATCTCCTTGTCGAGAAATTCCTGAAAGTAGCGATGGTTGTAAGCACCGGTCAAGCCGTCGAGATTGGCGATATCCTCCAGATAGCGGTTGCGCTCTTCCAGCTCCCGGGTGAGTTTTTCCAGCTGCATTTTGGCCTCGACCAGCTCCCGGTTCATCTGCTCGTAACTCATATTGAGTAGACTGAGTTCGATGTTGGCCTGCTGCAGTAACTCAGGGATGGATGCCGTGCCCTCGATTTTCAGGCCGAAATACTCCGCCGCGCTCGCCACCTCCGTATTGACCTTCTGCAGGATCTGGTCGATGGCGCCGGTATCGAGCTTGAGCATTTTGCGGGCGCGGTCACGAAAGGGGGTGTGGTAATCGATGGGCTTGCCCGAATACATGATGTTGGCAACCAGGGCTGCCAGATGGGCGACACGGATGTCGGTCCGGATGCCGGTGTCCTGGCCCTGATACGCGTCCGGATCATGATGGTAGGTGATGGGGATGGTCAGGCTGTCGGGGAAGTTCCAGTGCCGACAGGCCCCGCCACCGATAGCGGCGTGGGTGGCGCCGATTTTTTCCTGCTCCAGTTCCAGCAGTCGCTGTTCACTGCCGGCTGCTTCGATGAGCAGCTCGTCATAGTCATCGGGGAAGGCAGAGGCGAAGATCAGCTTGCCCAGATTCTGCAACAGACTGATGGTAAAGACATCTTCCGTATCGCGGTCGCTGACCCTGGTCATGATCAGTTTGGCGGCGACGGCTGCTGCCAGGGACTCCTCCCAGAAGCGCGCATAGTTGAAGCCGGCGCTGTGCTTCGGGCGGGTCATGTTGAGAAAGGAGAAGGACAGCACCAGGCTGCGCACAGCGTTGGTACCGAGGATCGCTACCGCCTGCTGGATGGTGCTGACCTCGTTGGGGAAATTGTAGAACGATGAATTGACGACCTTGAGGATTTTGGTCGACAGGGAGACATCCTGGGCGATCAGCTTGCTGATGTCGTAGATGGTGGTCTCTTCCCTGCCGGTGATGTTGATCAGGGTCGAGGCCACCGTCGACAGGGTCGGCAGTGAACCGGACTCAATGACCTTCTGTAATACCGCTTCCTGGGTCGTCATGTGGAACCTCATTTCCAGTGTGGTGGCGCCGTTCCCTGATGCTTAAAGGTTTTTTATCACCGGCAGAATGCTGCCGCCGTCAGGTATAATCAGGCTGCTGCCGGCAAATCGGCCTTGTGTGACTCCGGCCAGCCGCAGGGCCAGATCAAGATCAGCGGCCTTTTCCATCCCCATGGTGGCGGTCTGCTCGGCGGTCAGTTCACTGATCAGCAGGATGCGGAAGCGCCGCGCCCGTGCCAGAACCGCGTGGGCGGTCTGGCCGTTGATCTGGTAGTCGGCACGCAGGGCGGATTCAAACTCATCCAGATCCTGATAGCGGAACCAGTCGAAAAAGGTGGGATAACCGAAACCGTCCGGGCAGGCGGCGAGAAAGATCAGGGTGCCGCCATCCTTGACCGCGCGACAACCGTAATCGAGGGCTTTTTGCGCCTGGATCAGATTGATGTCCTTGGGTTCTCCGCCGCAGGAGATTACGGCCAGGTCAACCTTGTGGTCAAGGGGTACGGCGAACAGCTCACGAACCTGGGAGCAGGCAGCCAGGTGGGCCTGTTCCAGATCGCCGCAGAACACACCACATATGGATTTGTCGGGAGCCAGAACCGTATTCAGCAGAAAATCAGGCTTGACCAGGCGCGCCGCCTGCAGCAGGTTGGTGTGTACCGGATTGCCGTCAAGGACGCCGACGGTGGCGTGCGGATGCTTGCCGCCGATCTCCGGCGGATTGAACACGGCAAAGTGGGTGGCCATGCAGGTGGCGCGGCTGGCGACGCCGGGAATCAGACCCTTGCGACCGCCGCCGAAACCGGCGAAATAGTGAAAGCCGGCGGTTCCGGTGACGATCAGCCGGTCTGCTTCTGCCACCCGGCGATTGACCTGCACCGGGATTCCCCCGTCGGTGACCCCCAGATCCAGCAGATTCTCCTGGTCGTCGCAGTCATGGTCATAGACGGCAATGCGGCCATACAGGGCCCCAAGAATTTTTTGGTGTTCTTCCGGGGTTTGCCGGCGATGAATGCCCAGGGCGATGACAATGCTGATGTTCTCGTCGGCAATGCCGCAGCGGTTGAGCTCGTCCACCAGCAGGGGGAGATAGACCTCGCTGGCGCTGTAGCGGGTGATGTCGGAGGTGACGATAACCACCGATTCGCCGGGCCGGACGATGTTGTCCAGAGGCGGCGTGCCGACAGGTTCCCGCAGCGCCCGGAGGATCAGCTCGCACGGCGTGCTGGCGGGTGCGGGGGGATCGACCTGCAGGACCTGCGCGCCATCAAGGGCACAGGTGACACGGGTGGCGCCGTATTTCAAGGTTGTCGTCATCACCACTTAATAGCCTTTGACCATGCCGCCATCGACGAGGATGGTGCTGCCGGTGGTGTAGGAGCAGACCGGCGAAGCCAGAAAGGTCACCACCCGGGCGAACTCCTCCGGTCTGCCGTAGCGCCCGAGGGGGATCAGTTTGTGGTTGTCCCGGGTGATGGCGTCGATGGAGGCGCCGGTTTTTTCCGCTTTGAGCTGATCCAGGTACAGGGTTCTGTCCGTTGCCACCCGCCCCGGGGCCACCGTATGCACCAGGATATTGTCAGCAGCCAGCTCGTTGGCGAGGCTCTTGCCGAGGCCGAGCATGCCCATGCGGAAGGCGTTGGACAACAGCAGGCCGGGGATGGGCTGCTTGATGGACGAGGAGGTGATGTTGATGATGCGCCCCCCTTTCTGCCGCAGATCGGGCAGTACTTCGCGGATGGTGCGGATATAGGCGAGCAGGGTCAGTTCAAAACCCGCCTGCCAGGCGGCATCGTCGAGCTGATCGAAATCCCCCCCTTGCGGACCGCCGGAGTTGTTGACGAGGATGGTGATGGGGCCCAGCTGTTCGCGGGTCGTTGCCACCAGCCGTTTGATGTCCTCCGTTCTGGTCATGTCCGCCGCGCACGAGACGACCTTCGCCCCGGACTGCGCCGCGATCTCTGTCCTGGCGGTTTCCAGCGCCCGGGCGTCGCGTCCGGTGATCATGACCCGGCAGCCTTCTGCCGCGAGCTGGGCTGCCGTAGCCTTGCCGAGGCCCTTGCTTGATGCCATGACCAGGGCGACTTCTCCCTTGAGTTGCAGATCCATAGTGTTCCTCCTGTTGCGCGGGTTGCTCCCAACCATACTGTATCTGTTCGCTGTGAGACAAGGTTTCATGTCATAGATACGCTTGCAGGGGTTGCTGGCGCTGTGATAATAAGAACAGCACCTGTCACTGTCGGGGCCCTGGGCCGTCACTTGCGTAAAAAGGATATCCTTATGGAACTGCAGATCCTGCCACTGGAACCATTGAAGCCGCGTGTCGCCGATGAGGGCGCGCTGGTGTTCGGTAAGCAGTTTACCGATCGCATGTTCGTCATGGAATATGACACGGGCAAGGGGTGGCACTCGGCCCGCATTCAGCCCTACGCCCCCTTTACCCTTGACCCGGCGGCCATGGTCTTTCATTACGCCCAGGAGATCTTCGAGGGGCTCAAGGCGTTCAGGCGCCCCGACGGCAACATTGCCCTGTTTCGCCCGGCGGACAATGTCGAGCGCTTCAACCGCAGTGCCGAGCGCATGTGCATGCCGCAGGTCGACGCCGACTTCTTTTTGCAGGCCCTGCTCGAACTGGTCCGCCTGGAGGCGGACTGGGTGCCGCACAATGAGGGAACCAGCCTCTACATCCGCCCGACCATGATCGCCACCGAGCCGATGCTCGGGGTGCGGCCGTCCAATCAGTATCTGTGCTACATCATCTTAAGTCCGGTGGGTGCCTATTACAAAGGGGGAATCGCCCCGGTCAAGATCTGGATTTCCGATTATTTTGTCCGTGCTACCGAAGGGGGCACCGGCGAAGCCAAAACCGGGGGCAATTACGCGGCCAGCCTCTATGCCGCCAAGCAGGCCGCCGAAAACGGTTATGATCAGGTGCTGTGGCTGGACGCCAAGCACAAGCGCTTTGTTGAAGAGGTCGGCAGCATGAACATGCTGTTTCTGTATGACGGCAAGATTGTCACCTCACCCCTGAAGGGGACGGTTCTTGACGGCATTACCCGACGTTCGGTTCTGTCTCTGGTCAGGGAGCTGGGCTACACGGTTGAGGAGCGGGCCTTGAGTGTCGACGAGGTGATGGAGGGCGCCGCCAGCGGACGGCTGCGTGAAGCTTTCGGTACCGGCACGGCGGTGGTGATCTCGCCGGTGGGGTCCTTCTGCTACAAGGATCAGTGTGTGCAGGTGGGCGACGGCAAGCCGGGCCGTTTGACCATGGACCTGTACAATAAGCTTACCGCTATCCAGTACGGTCGACAGGAAGACTCCCACCAGTGGGTTACCCTCCTTTGACCGGACGGTGAAAACCGATCTGTTGTACCGAATCTGCTAAGAAAACCTGATTTCCCTCTGCTTGATCCTCATTCCGGCCCGGTGCACCGCAAGGCGCATCGGGCCCTGTCGTCTGATCGCGACGCGCCGGAGCTGTTGCCGCGGCTGACGTCTGTCTCACAGGTTTTTCGGCATGCTGCTGTAGCCATGGAAGGTGACCTGGTTGTAAAGGCGCAACTGGCACTGATCCAATCCATAAAGAAACAGGCCACTGAGCAGAACCGGCAGAAAATAGCCACCGATGCTGCCGGTAAAGGCATAAAAGAAATAAAAGGCACTGCGGTAGCCCAGATGGTTCCAGGTGCGTGTCGGCCTGGTCCGCTGGACCAGCGCCCCGATACCGAGGACCAGCGAGGAGCCGAAATAGATGGCCAGGGCCAGGCTCACCAGGTAAGCCGGTGGCGGGGCGCCGAGGAGTTGCCGCAAGGGTTCTGATGCCAGGGTGAAGAGGTTCAGGTCGCGCACGTTGTAGGCGCAGATACTGACCACCAGAAAGAGGCACAGTTCCCAGAGGTTGTGACGGGAGAGGTGATGTCCTTTCTCCCGTTGTTCCCGGATCTTCCGCAGTCGGTTTTCATGAGAGATGCTGTCTGTTTCAGGTCGATATGTCGTTTTCATGGCAGCCTCCACCAGGGTGTTTGGCAGGCCTTCAGTGTAGTGCAACCCTGCCTTCATCTTCTTCAGCAACGTCAATTTCATCTTCCCAGCCGGTCCACATGGTTTTGATATGCTCCATCGGCGTACGACCGAGGGTGGTCAGGTAGACGTGTGTCGGCAGAAAGGCAATCAGACAGCAGGCCAGCAGAAAATGCACGCTCATGAGGATCTTCAGTCCGCCCATCATCACAATCACGCCGCGCAGGGGCTCGACATTGGTCAGGAAAATGCCGGTCAGGCTGACCAGGGGCATCAGCACGAACATGATGGCCAGGTAGGCTGACTTCTGCATCGGGTTGAACTTGTTTTTGGGGGTCGGGTGGTGCGGGTTCTCCCAGCCGAGAAAATAGGTCAGGAAATAGAACTTCGCCTGGCGCAGCAACCCGGTTTTCAGATCTTCGGCCTTGGGAACATAGATGTTGGCCATGGACCGGGCGATGAACACGTAGTAGAAAAACCACAGGGTAAAGGACAGGGCGACGACGAATCCGGCCGTGTTGTGGAGATAGATGGCGGATTTGTAGCTGCCGAGCAGGGTGATGTACTCCGGAAAACGGATCTGGGCTCCGGAGACGGCCAGGGTGACGATGCCCAGAGCATTGAGCCAGTGCCAGATACGGACCGGTATCGGTTGCAGATAGACTTTTTTGGTGTGTTCAGCCATGACGAATCCCCTTAATGTTGGCGGTTTTTGCGGGTCAGGAAGCGGAGCAGGCCGTGGCCCACAGGCATGACCAGCCCACCGCTGATAATCAGCAGTCCGATGATGTTCATGGACGCGCTTCTCGTTGTTCCGATCATGTAGAAGTCGGGCGTTCCGTAGACGGCGTCCAGGACGGCGCCCTGTTCAACAGCAACCCGCCGGTAGCCGCCGTCCTGCTTGGGAATCGCCAGAAAACTGGTCTGCAGGCTTTGCGGTCCGGAGACATGACAGAAGGTGCAGTCGTAGCGGTTGTCCAGGGTCGACAGCTGGTGCGAGACATCACTTGGTACCAGGGTTCCTTCCAGACGCAGCTCCTTGTATTCCGGATTCAGGTTGAAGTGGCGCAGCTCTTTGATGGAGATGAAGTCATCGCCGCTGGTATCAATCAGGCTCAGGATATCCCGGCCATCACTGACCTCCTTCAGTGTCTGGTAGTCGGGCAGTTCGTAACGGCTGAAGATCCGGTCATTTTCCTTGGCCACAATATTGAGCACGATTTCGTAGCGCTGCGAACCGGTATGGCAGGTAATGCAGGGCAGTTTCGCAATATGCAGATCGGCCTGGGGAAGCCACTCCTTGTGGATTTCGACCATCATCTGTGACTCATGGCACTGAACGCACTTGGTGTTCATGTCGTAACCGGCCATCTCTTTCATCCCCCGCGCCTCGTGGGGGTTGTGGCAGTCACCGCAGCTGGCGTAGGCGGCATGGGTGGTCATCTGGTATTCGTGTCCCAGGCTGTCGTGACAGTCGAGACAGGTGGCCCTGCTGGTTTTGGTGCTGCCCCCCGGATGGTCGTCGCCAATGGCGTCATGGCAGACGACGCAGCCGAGGATGGCGTGGGCGGTGGTGTCGAAGGTTCTCGGCTCGATGACCAGCGATCCGCTGACCATGTCAGCGTCACCATGACACATGAGACAGTCTTCAGATTCCATGGCCATCAGCGGGCAGGGCGCCAGCAGCAATGCCCAGAGAAAAGCCACAAGCAACACTTTGTCAGGATAGCTACGGTTCATGTTATTCCCTTCCTGCCCGGATCTTGAGTCGAGCCAAGCCGTACCGGTGTGAACAGTGATCGGTTCGTTGTTATTGGATCTTGGCCGGTGCCGTTTTCGCTTCTTCGCTTGTCTTCTTGCCGAAGATGCCTTTCAGGATACCGAACACCATGGCAAACACGGGAACGAACTGGAGCATGATAATCAGGGCGCAGGTGCCGAGGAAAAGGTATGTCAGCAGCATGCTGTTGTCTTCGCGGGCGCCGGCCTGGGCGAAGGCAGGAAGGGTTGCACAAAGAAACAGGGCCAGGGACAAAGAGATGTGTTTGATGCTTTTCATGACAGACTCCTTTATCTGGGAACAGATGCGCTGGACAGGTCAGCTGACTATCAGCTGGGCGCCGCCCAGGGCACACTCAACGACGGACATCAGTTCTTCGTTGTCTTGCTGGTTGACGGGTTTTAACGCGTGATAAAAAATGCCGTCGGCGCGGACACGGCGCAGGGTCTCCAGCGAACTGTCATCGGACACCAGGATGATACGCAGGTTCCGGTTGCACTTGCGCATCAGCGCGATGACATCAACGGCGGATATCTCCTCTTCAAAGGTGTCGCCGAGGATGACGATGGGCTGGTTTTTCCGCACGATCTGCGCTATGGCGTAAGCGGCGGAATCGGTGGTTTCCACCTCGTAGTTGGAGTTCTTGAAGAATTCCGCCAGTTTTTTCTGGGCGGAGACATCGCGATTAACAATCATGACCTTGCGTGCATACATCGTCGACTCCCTTGTTTTTCAACGGGTTGATTTATCGACTATGGCATCCCGTCCGGCGAAGGCTTCCCGGGCCATGCCGGAAAACGACAGCACGGCCGGTACACTCTGAAAGCCGATGACAGTGCCGACGAAGATGATAAAGAGCTTGGTCATCAGGGTCATTTCGATACCCATCAGGCCGAGAAGGAAAACACAGGACAGCAGCAGGGTTGCCAGCACGACGATAAGGCAGAAGCTGTAAATTCTTTTCATGACGACCTCCAACTCAAAAAGCGATTTTTTCTCTTATCTGGACATTCAGCAAAGAGGGTGCCAGAGACATGAAAAATTGCAGAATTTCCAGTAAGCGTCGGAATATCAGCAGGTTGGAGTCTTTTTCCGAAAAATGAAAAGAGGCAGTCCTCTCCGGCAGGACGCCGTTGCTCCTGTTGTGCAGGAAAATTCTTGTGCGGCAGGAATTGTTTTATTAAGACGTGGGACTGTACGGCAAGACAGCAAACCGCAGCCGCTGCCGGACTAGAGACCCTTTTTGCGGGCTGCTGCCAGGGGCAGTGTCTGCATGCGGATATGGGCGGGCAGATCCCTGGCGTACAGGGTTTTCTGGTTCCGGCAACAAAGGAGGGATTGTTTCAGGGTATTGATCAACTCCCGGACATTACCCGGCCAGGAATACAGGGCCAGTAGATCAAGATATTCCGGAGCCAGATGTTTTTCTTCCAGATTTTCGTCGACACAGAGCTGCCGGCAGTAATGACGGGCGAGAAGTTCAATGTCGGCGCCGCGGCGGGACAGGTCGGGCAGGCAGATATGGCAGTGACGCAGCTGCTCAAGCAGGGCGGGGGAGAATTCTTTACGCCGGACCAGTTCATCCGGGTCGGCGCAGGTGAGGCTGATCAGCCGGCAGGCCGCGGGTTGCTGCAGCAGACGCGACAGGGTCTGCTGGGCCGCCGGTTCAAGTTCCTCCATATCTTCCAGGATCAGGGTACCGTTATCCGCTGCGCGGCGGAATTCCAGCCAGCGCGTCATCCCGTCAGGCTGGTTCAGCAGGCTGCAGGGAACGGACACCAGTGGCCCATCGGTCCTCTTTCCCTGGTGATGAATGAGGCGGGCGAACAGGCTTTTGCCGGTGCCCGTCGCCCCCTGGATCAGAACCGCGGCATCCTCGTCGGCCATGGACCGGGCCAGTCCGGCGGCGATGCGCATGCGCGCGTCTTCGGCAATCACGGGGATGCGCTGGCGTTCAGCGCCGGTGGCCTTTTCCGGTTTGCGCCGCAGGATGAGTTCCTGCCCGGCAAGAGTCAGCTCCAGTTCAGAAGCGTCCATGCCCGGCAGCTCAACCCGGATGTGCAAACCACTTAACTGATTGATCAGCTGTTCCAGACGTTCGCGCCCGGCTGCGAGCTGCTCCAGCAGGGGGCCAAGTTCCGTAATCTGCAGGCTGCAATGCTGTGCCATGAGCTAACCGCCTTGTGGTTGGAGGGAGGTGCCGGTGGTTGTTCACAGTCTGGGTCCATGCACAAGACGCGCCAAATAATGGAGATGGCGCCGGGAGTCAGGGTTTGCGGTTGATGCCGTATTTTTTCAGCAGAGCGTAAAGGCGGGATTGCGACAAGCCGGAGATGGCGCAGGCGGCGCTGATGTCGTCGCCGGATAACGCCATGAGGTCGGTCAGATACTGTTGTTCGGCGCGGCTGATGATCTGGTCACGGTAATCCTGCAGTTTCGGCAGGGAGGCCGGTGGCCCGGAGCTGGAAGATGATGGGTCCGGCTGCGCGCTGTCTTTTTCCAGTTCGGCGCGACGTACATGGACGCGGATATGGTGCGGCAGGTGCTGGGGGTACAGGGTCTGATCAAAGCGGGCGGCGCTGAGGGTTCGCTCCAGGGTGTTGACCAGCTCCCGGACATTACCGGGCCAGGGGTAGCGCAACAGCGTCTGAATGAACTCCGCATCCAGACCTTTAGGGTTGAGGCCGTGCTGTTCACAGAAGCGGTCGACAAAGTGGCGGGTCAGGGGCTTGATGTCGTCCTTGCGCTTGCGCAGGGGGGGCAGCTCGATGATAAAGGAGCGCAGCCGAAACAGCAGGTCGCTGCGAAATGAGCCCTCTTCGGCCATGGCATCGAGGTCGCGGTTGGTGGCGGCGATGAGGCGAAAATCGCTTTCGATTTCCCGCTGTGAACCCAGGGGGCGAAAGCGATGTTCCTGCAGGACCCGCAAAAAGGCCTTTTGCAGGGTCATGGGCAGTTCTCCCACCTCGTCGAGGAACAGGGTGCCCTTGTGGGCCTGCTTGACCAGGCCGTCGCGGGGGCGTTCGGCACCGGTGAAGGTTCCTTTTTCGTGGCCGAACAACAGACTCTCAACCAGGGTTTCCGGCAGGGCGGTGCAGTCGACAACAACAAAATTTTCGTTGCGGCGGGAGCTGTTCTCGTGCACCGCCCTGGCGAACAGCTCTTTGCCGGTTCCGGTTTCCCCGGTGATAAAGACATGGGCATCGCTGCCGGCGGACTGGGCAACGAGCTCCAGGCAGGTGTTCAGGGCCGGGCTGGTGCCGATGATATGGTCGCGCCTCAAGGGGATGGTTTTCCTGCTGCGCAGGACATCCTGCTTTTCCTTGCGGTACTGCAGGGCGCGTTCCAGGGAGAGAGTGATCTCTTTGATGGAAAAGCCCTTCTCAATATAGTCCCAGGCGCCGCTCTTGATGGCCAGCTCGGCCCCGTCCGGATCGCCGAAGCCGGTGATGATGATCACTTCCGGCGCCGACGGTACACTGTCGATGTGCGGCAGAAAATCCAGGCCGTTGCCGTCCGGCATCTTGACATCGAGAAAGACGATATCGAAATCCTCGGTTTCTGCGAGGGCCCGTCCCTGGCGCAGGGTGGTGGCACAGGTGGCCAGGTGCCCCTGGCGCTGGATCAGTGCCGACAGGGTCGCGCACATCATTTCATCATCATCGATAATCAGGATCTTGCTCATTGCTTGTCCGTCCCTGTGGGGTCGTTTGTTCTTGGCAGCAGCTGGGCTACTGTTGACAGCAGTTCACTGCGGCCGACGGGTTTGAGCAGCAGCTTGCGGATGCCCAGGGCCGAGACGTTGTCACTGCTGACGGCGGGGTCGGTATCCGGTGAGGAGCCGCTGCAGAGAACGATCGGCAATGTCGGCCTGGTTTTCAGCACTTCCTCGGCCAGCCGCGTTCCCGTCAGATGGGGCATGGTCTGGTCGGTAATCAGCAGGTCACAGGGAAAGGATTCCTGACGCAGCAGGTCCAGGACGATGCGACTGTCGGAGTGGGCGGTGACCCGGTAACCGCAGCGTTCGAGCATGATCTTCATGGTGGCGGTGTAGTCGGCTTCGTCATCCACAAACAGAATATGCTCCCTGCCCGTGGCCTGCCAGGTATCGGGAGTTCCGGTGCTGGTGGTATCGGCAGCGGTAGTCACCGGCAGCAGGATGGTAAAGGTGGTGCCGGCGTTGATACTGCTGGTCACCCCGATATGCCCCTTGTGCGCCTTGATGATGCCATGGGCGATGGAGAGACCGAGGCCGGTTCCTTTGCCCTGTTTTTTGGTGGTGAAGAAGGGGTCGAAGATCCGGTCGAGGGTTTCCCGATCCATGCCGTGGCCGGTGTCCCTGACCGTCAGGCGCACATAGTCGCCGGCGGCCAGCCCCGGATGACTGACCAGGTCGGCAGGGGTCAGGCAGGTTTCATCCAGGTGGATTTCGAGGGTTCCATCGCGCCCTTCCATGGCGTCGGCAGCATTGGTACAGAGGTTCATGATGACCTGATGGATCTGGGTCGGGTCGGCGCTAACGGGCCGCAAATCAGGAGGCAGCTGATGGCGCAGGGCGATGGTGGTCGGCAGGGTCGCCCGCAGCATGCTGATGCATTCTTCAACCACCGGGGCCAGGTGGGTAGGCTTTTGCGGCTGCTCACTTTTCCGGCTGATGGTGAGAAACTGGCGAACCAGGTTCTTGCCGCGCACTCCGGCTTTCATGATCAACTCCAGGAAGGGGCGTCGGGGGTCCTGCTCCCCGGTGTCTTCCAGACACATTTCGGTGTTGGTGATGATGATTGCCAGAATATTGTTGAAGTCGTGGGCGATGCCGCCGGACAGGGTGGCCAGCGCCTCCATTTTCTGGGCCTGGCGCAACTGGCGCTGCAGCACGACTTCCTGGCTGATGTCGCGCACGGTGACAACGTAGCGGATGATGCTGCCGTCCGCGGCGATAACCGGGGCGATCCAGGCGGCAATGTCGTAGAAGGTGCCGTCGGCGCGCTTGTTGATGAACTGCCCGGAGACCCCTTGATTGGTCGAGAAGACCTTGAGAATAGCCTGATAAAAATCCGGATTGCGCTGGGAACACTCAAAGTTGTGAACATCGACCCCGAGGCATCTCTCTTCCGGCACGCCGCACAGCTGGATGAAGCTGGAGTTCACGTACTGGATAATGCCGTGGGCATCAAAGGTGATGATACCGTCCGAGGTCTGGTCCATGGCCACCGCCAGCATCAGGCGCTCTTCCACCTCCTTGCGGTGCTGGGCCTGCATGCGCAGGGTCTTGATGCCGTAGGACAGGTCTTCCGCCATCTCCGCCAGCAGGGCCGCCTTGTCCGGGGTGAAGGCGTCCGGTTGGCCGTTGAAGATGATCAGGGCGCCGAAAACCCGGTCGTTTTCCTGCAGGGGCAGGGCGATGCAGGAGGCGTAACCGTAGGTGCGCGCCTGCTCAATCCAGGGGGCGAAGCGGCTGTCCGCCAACAGGTTCTGGAAGATGACGATTTCGCCGGTGCGGATGCAGGTACCCGCCGGGCCCCGGCCGATATCGCTGTCGGCTGACCAGCTGGCCTGGAGGTTCTCCAGATAGACATTGTCGGCGCCCCAGTGGGCTGCCGGTTTCAGGCTTTTTTTCGCGTCATCCTGCTTGAAGGCAACCCAGGCCATGCGATGCGCGCCGACCTCGACACAGATGCGGCAGATCTCCTGCATCAGTGTCTCTTCATCCTCCAGTCGGGTGATTGCCCGCGAGCATTCACTGACGCTGCGCAGTGAGCGATTGACTTTTTTCAGGGAGTCCTGGGTCTCAGCGACGGCTGTTTCCCAGAAGCGCAGCAGCCAGTAGAGCATGATGGTGGTGAAGATGATGAAAAACCAGTGGCCCAGGCTGGTCGACTGCTGATTCAGTTCCGGGCGGTTGAGGAGCACCGCGAACAGGCTGTCCGAAAACAGATTCCAGGAGGTGCCGGCAACAAAGAAAACCAGAGTGATGATGATGGCAGTGGGACGATCGGATTTTTGTGGAGACCTTGTCATGAAGCCGGCTTTCTGGAGAAAGAAGGAGGCGACGGCAGCCTTTCACCTGAAGAATTAGTAGCAAAAAGCCAGAGCAAGTCAATCTGATTCCCTCCCGGTCGGGGGGAATTTTGCCGCTTCGCGGCCGAATCGATAGAGCGGGAACGATTTCCATCTACGCACTGACCGCTGAGCTGTTATAATAGCGCGCATATCGTAAAATTCCCAAATCGAAAGGAGATTCTTCATGTCGGAAACTATTTGTCACTGTATGGATGTTGATCGCGACACAATCGTCAAGGCTATCAAGGAGCAGAAGTTGACAACTGTAGAGCAGGTGCAGGATGCGACAACAGCGGGAACCGGTTGCGGTAACTGTATCCCGGATATTGAGGACCTGCTGGCGGAGAACAGCCCGTCCTGACGCTTGCTGTTACCTTGTAACT
>CALFFB010000219.1 GCA_937958075.1 uncultured Geobacteraceae bacterium
ATGCTTGTCAAAAAGCAGCATAACTCTTCACCACAATCTCGAGGGCAGGGTTCGGGTTCCCGTGACAAGGGCGTCTGTCGCCACGGACGGCGACAGTCGAACGGCCATGGACGGCGCAAAGTGTCCCTTGGAATGGGAATCCGAACCCTGTGCTGAATAGTTACAAAGCAGCAAACGTAGGTAGCAACGGACAAGTTTCGGTGACGCCATTATTCGATGACTTTAGGCACCACAAAGCAGCCATCCGCCCCTTTGGGCGCGTTGGCCAGGGCCGCCTCGGTGCCGATGGACGCAACCACGTCATCGCCACGAAAAGCGTTGGCCATGGGAACGGCGTGCGCCATGGGCACGATGCCGTCCGTATCCAGTTCGTTGAGCTTGTCGACATAGGCCAGAATCGCATCCATCTGTCCGGTCATCTCGCCCAGTTCCTCGTCAGTGAGGGACAAGCGCGCCAGTTTCGCCACGTAGGCGACATCCTGCGAAGTAATTTTCATCGTCTCTATCCTTTATGACCTGGTTGCTTCAGCGGTAGCGGCGATAACGGCCTGCGCCACCTGCAGCAGAGCCTGACTTGAGGCCGCCTCGGGGTGACTGAGCAAATGCGGCCTGCCGGCATCGCCGGCGGCTACCACCTGGGGTTCAAAAGGCACCTGCGCCAGTACCGCAACTCCGGTTTTTTCCGCCAGCTTCTGCGCGCCCCCCTGCTTGAACAGCGCTGCCTGCTCGCCACAGTGCGGACAGACAAAGCCGCTCATGTTCTCGACCAGGCCAATGACCGGCAACTGCAGCTGGCGACAGAAATTCAGGGATTTTTCCACATCCACCAGGGCCACATCCTGGGGCGTGGTGACCACCACCGCGGCGCTGCCGTTACCCAGCAACTGCACCGCGCTCAAGGGCTCGTCACCGGTTCCCGGCGGACAGTCGAGGAGCAGATAGTCCAGTTCCCCCCAGGCCACATCCGCCAGTAACTGCTGGATGGCGCCATGTTTCATCGGACCCCGCATGATGGTCGGTGCCCCCTCGTCCGGGAGGATAAAGCCGATGGACATCACTTTCAATCCGGCGACCTCAAGGGGATGAATCCCCGCCTCATCAACAGTCGGCCGCTGCTGCTGCAAGCCCAGCAGGGTAGGCACACTGGGGCCGTGCAGATCGATATCGAGAAGGCCGACACGCTGCCCCTGCCCGACCAGGGCCAGGGCCAGGTTCACTGCCGTGGTACTCTTGCCGACGCCCCCCTTGCCTGACATGACAACAATTTTATGGTTGATCGAACACAGCCGCTGGGCAAGAAGACGCTTTACCTGTTGCTGCTGGTCCTGCGGATTATCCGTCTGCTTCACCGAACAACTGCTGTCCTGACAACTGTTACACTGACTCATTCGCTCCTGATCTCCTGTGTCTTTGACTGTCTTTCAACCTGAGCGGCCGCGATCATCATCTCCTGTACTCCGACATCCTGTTAAACCGCCCAAGTTTATAGGGACTCCATCATCTCGTCAATCTCATCCTTGATGTACTCCTGCTGCTGCAACGCCTGGCGATAGTCACTCAACAGCTGATTGACCCGGCTGTAATCCTGCTGCTGGCGATACACCTTGAGCAGCCGGCGCACCATGGAATCCTGCGTCGGTTCCAGGGCCAGGCCGATCCGCAGCAGGCGGCAGGCTTCGTCCGTCTGCCGGCGGCCCAGCAGCAGCCGCGCCAGCTGGTCCAGCTGTTCAAGGCGCATCTGGTTGAGGTGATCCCGATAGCGGGACATCTCTTCCCCGAGGTCGTAGCCGCTCAAGAATTCCCCCTGCCACAACCGCTGCAGCGACCATAATGCCTGTTCCGCCTGCCAGTCATTTTCCCTGTGCAGATGATAGTTCGCGGTTTTCATCCCCTCCTGAAACTGAACGGCGTCAATTCTGACGTTTCGCAACAACAGCATCCCCTTGTCGAGGATCAGATAATCATGGCGGATGTTGCGACCAAAGACATCCTCCAGGGCACGACGCAACCGGGAATGGGCGGTATCGAAATTGTTGCGGGCCTTGGCGGGCGGGCTGTCGGGCCACAGCGTCCCCATGATCACATCCGTGCTCACGGTCCCGGCGGGCGCCATCAGCAGGGCCGCCAGTATCTGGCGGGAGCCCTGACCGAGTTGATGCATATCAAACCGGTTTTCCCCCTGACGCAGCACAAAACCGCCCAGACAGTCGACAAACAGGGTAGCAACGGGCTGCCCCCGGGGACTGATCCTGGTCGCCAGCCAGGTATCCGCCAGTGGCGCCAGCAATTGCCGGTCGGCGGCGTCGGCCATGGCCAGCAGCTGCTCAAGGAGATCAGGAGACAGGCCGGGGAAATACGGACAGCGGTGCCGCCGCAGCAGTTCGAAAAAACTGCGCAGATGCACTGTTCTGTCTTTTTTCCGCCCCTGTTGCCGGGCAACAACCGCCAGCCAGGCCTGCACGCCCAGGCGCAGTCGCTCCTCACCCAGCTGCTCTGACTCCTGCTGTGCCCGGACAAGAAACTCCCCGGCCTCCGGGTAACGACCGAGACAACAGCTGGTTGCCGCCGCCAGCAGCAGACTTTCCAGGGCCAGCGGCCCTCCCGGAGCCTGGGTCCGCAGCGCCATCCCGCGTTCGGAATCCATTAAAGCCCTGTCCCGGTCTCCGCCCAGGGCACGCAACCAGCCCCGCAACTGAAGGAGCAGGCTCTGCAGATGCGGGGTCGCCGCTGCCGGACTGTTCAGCAGGGTCGCATCCACCCGGTCGGCGGCCTGCTGGAATTGGCCGGCGGCAAGGAGCAGCAGGGCACTGCTGTAACCCAGGACACCATCAAGCAGGGTGCGACGCTGCAATGCCGATCCGCAACAGGTACCGAACAGGTTCTGTTGCTGCAGCTCGGCCAGATTCCCCGTGGCTTGAAGAACTTCGCAGGCCGTCATGCAGAGTATCAGGCGCTCAAGATCGCTGACCTTTGAAGCATGTTCATGAAAGGTGCGCACCCCCTGCTCAAACGCTGAATGCGCCAGCAGCAGCCGTCCCTGATGGAGGGCGAACCGGGTGCGCAGCACCTGCAGTTTCATCTGCTGCCGCCACAGCCTGTCTCCACGACTGTTATTCTCTGTCTGGTTCAAGACCTCTTCCAGTTGGCTGGGATGTCCGGAAAACGCGAGTTTTGCCGTCCCGAGGGCGAAGATGACCTCAAGCCTTTCCGCTGGTCCAAGCTGATCCGAACACTGCTCCAGGGTGTCCCGAAAAACCTCAAATCGCTCCTGCCAGGCATCCCAGTGCCCGTCGACATAGTAGTTCTGGAGAATTTGTGCCGACCGCGCCAAAAGCGCGCCGCGGCTGTCCCCCAGGGACAGAAACTGCTGAGAGGCCAGCTCCAGCCAGAGGTCGGCGTCAGCGGCAAAGCGATAAAGACGATTGACCCCGTACAGCAGGGACAGCCAGCCACAGCTCGCGACCTTTTCTTCACAGAGGCCATCGATAAGCGCCAGGGGTATGCCATCAGGCGCAGTGAGGAAGGGTTCCAGCCCGACCTGACTGATGAACTGCGACAAACCGGCGTAATCTTCGGCAGCCATCAGACAGGCCAGCACCTGGTGATAGTTCTGCTGCTGGCGAAACCTGCTCACCGCCATGCGGTAAACCTGCTGCCGATCCGCCAAAGACAATTCCTGCCGCGCCTTGCGCCGCAGCAGCTCCAGGCTGGGCGGTGGCAACCGCAGACACTCATCGCCGGCACTGTGCGTTAACTCAAGCAGCGCCTGGCGTTGCAGATAACTGATGGCGCCATCAACATCGGGAATTTCGCTGATATCCCTGACCAGGGCCAGGGGAACGGCATCGAGAAGAGACAGCTTGAGCAGGGTTCGCCGCCAGGGCGGGGGCAGTTCATCCGTCAGGTGATCATACAGCTGTTCCCGATCCGCGCTCGCCAGGGACGGCAGCCCGGAAGCGACCCGCAGCAACCAGTCCTGATCGAGTTCTGCCGGCTCGCCCTGACCGGACAGCAGCAGCCCACCAAGCCAGCGCAGCCTGGCGTCGACGGCCTCCGGCTGATCAGACAACTGCTCCCCCCGGGCGCGCAGCCGCCGTTCCGTCTCGCACAGGCGCAGCATAACTTTCATGCGCGCCAGCATCTCGATGTTGTCGATCGGCTGCGAGATAAAATCGTAAGCGCCGGCGGCCAGTCCCTCCGCCCGCAATTCCGGCGCCGACACATGAGCCGTCATCAACACCAGCGGGATTCGCGCGGTCCGGGGATTGGCACGCAGCCGCCGGCACATCTGCAGGCCGTCCATACGCGGCATCTGCACATCGATAAGAGCACCGTCAACCGGATGCCGGACAGAGAGTTCCAGTCCCTCTTCAGCGCTTAAAGCCGAGACCACCCGAACCTGCGGCAGGTCAAGTTCGATAATTTTTTCCAGCAGCAGCAGATTGGTCGGATTATCATCGACCAAAAGCAGGGTAAATTTCTCCGCAGGTTCCGGCATCGTCCCCTCCATCCGGTCAATCCGGCATCAGACCGGCGAACTTGAGCAGCAGCTTCTTACTGCCGACACTGTTGAAGTACACCGTCACCTTGCGTTTGTCGCCGTCCCCCTCCAGACGGCGCACAACCCCGGCACCGAATTTGAGATGCCGCACCCGGGCACCGATACGCAGCCCGCCCTGGTCCCGTTGTTCCGTCGGCGGGGGCGGCGCTGCGGGCGCCGTGGCGGCGGGGGCAACCCCTTGCGTCGATACCGGCGGCCTGTCCTCTTCAGCGACCAGATCGGCGAGGCCGGCAAGATTGTGAGGACGGTTTTGTCGGGAGGCTGCTGCTGGTGGTTCCTGGCGTCCGGCAATCAGGACTGCCGGCAGTTCGTCGAGAAAACGACTGGGGGGATTGAACTGCCAGCTGCCGTACATGCGCCGGCGGCGGGCATGGCTCAGGTAGAGTTTTTCCATGGCCCGGGTCATGCCGACATAGCACAGGCGGCGCTCTTCGTCGAGGTCCTCACCGCCGGCTCCGCTGCGGGAGTGGGGGAACAGCCCCTCTTCCATCCCGGTCATGAACACGATGGGATATTCAAGGCCCTTGGCCGAGTGCAGGGTCATCAGGGTGACCTTGGGCAGGGCCGGGTCGTGCTGATCCATATCCGTCATCAGGGCGACCTGCTCCAGGTACTCCTGCACCGTTCCACCACCGGCGGCGTGCTCTTCCATCCCCGCCAGCAGCTGCTCCAGGTTGGCCAGTCGGCCCTTGGCCTCCTGTCGACTGTCAGCGGTCAGGGCTTCGTCCGCTTCCTGCTGCAGGGCCGGGCCATAACCGGTTTCCTGGATGATCTCCGCCATCACCTGAGGATAAGGCAAACGCTCCAGACGCTGCTGAAAATCTCTCATCAGGGTCAAGAAAGCATCCACCCGCCGGGCCGCTGCCCCTCCCAGCAGCCTCCGCTCCAGGGCCAGGCTGCAGGCGGCGAGAAAACCGCCGGCCTCACCTGCGCAGCTGCTGATACGCTCGATGGTTGCGGCGCCGATGCCCCGGGGCGGATTATTGATGATGCGCCGAACCGCTACCGTGTCCGCCGGGTTGACCAGGGCCCGCAGATAGCTCAAGGCGTCCTTGACCTCCTGGCGGGCATAGAATTTCAGGCCACCGTACATAACATAAGGCAGCCGCTGGGCGCGCAGGGCCTCTTCCAGCACCCGTGACTGGGCGTTGGTGCGGTAAAACACCGCGATATCCTTGAGACTGACCCCACGCTGCCGCAGTCGCTCAATCTCCGCCGCGACAAACCGTCCTTCGTCCAGATCATCGGCGGCGGCCTCGACATGGAGCAGATCCCCCTGCGGGTTGTCGGTCCACAGCTGTTTATCGCGGCGGCGGGCGTTCTTGGCAACAACGGCGGTGGCCGCGTCAAGAATGGTGCGGGTTGAACGGTAATTCTGTTCCAGACGGATGATCTTCACATCATCGTAATCTTCATCGAATTTGAGGATATTGGCCACCTCCGCTCCGCGCCAGCGATAGATGGACTGATCGTCGTCACCAACCACGCACAGACTGCACTGTTCACCGATGAGTTGCCGTATCAGCTGGTACTGCACCCGGTTGGTGTCCTGAAACTCATCGATAAGGACGTGGGTAAAGCGCTGCTGCCAGCGCTGCCGCACCTCAGGAAAGTCGGTGAACAGCTGCAATGTCAACAGCAGCAGATCGCCGAAGTCCACCGCGTTGGCCTGTTTCAGACGCTGCTGATACTCCCGGTACAGGGCGATGAGAAAGGCGTCATCCGTAGCCCCGGCGGCACAGGCGTCCGGCGTCAGGCCGCGATTTTTGGCGCTGTCGATATAGCTCGCCAAAGCCCGCGGCTTCAATTCGCGTTCGCTGATGCCGCGCTCCTTGAGCATCTCCCGCAGCAGCCGCTGCTGATCCTGATCATCGTAGATGGAAAAGTCGCGGGCAAAACCGAGAGCCTCGATCTCCTGACGCAGGATACGCACACAGCTGGCATGGAAGGTGGCCACCCAGGGGGTATCACGTCGCCCGAGGAGGGATTCCAGGCGTTCGGCCATCTCCCGGGCGGCCTTGTTGGTAAAGGTCACCGCCATGATCTGCCAGGCCGGCACCTGCCGCTGACGGATCAGATGGGCAATGCGGTGGGTCAGGGCGCGGGTCTTGCCGGAACCGGCCCCGGCCAGCAGCAGCAGGGTTTTCCCCTCGTAGAGCACCGCCTCACGCTGGGGAGGGTTGAGCTCATGCAACAGGGCATCAGGCATGATCATCCCCCAGGCTGCGATTCATCAGGGCGCGGTTGTAGGCGGAGATCATGTCGCGACGGGAGACAATGCCGAGGATCTTGCGCTTATTGGCCCGGTCAACCACCGGCAGCTGCTCGATATTGCGGTAACCGATACGGCGCATGGCCGCATCGAGATTTTCATCGGCGTGCACGGTAATCACGTCCGTCGTCGCCAGCTCTTTAATCACCACCAGATCCATCAACTCCTTCTCAAACACCACCCCCATAAAGTCCTGCACCGAAATGATGCCGGTCAGCTCCCCCTGTTCGTCCACCAGAGGGAAATTACTGTGGTGCGTCTGTTCGACAAAGCGGGCAAAGGAACCGAGGCTCATCCCTTCAGGAACCGTTTCCACCTGCGGCGACATGACTTCGCCGACCAGCAGGGATTTCATGATGTTCCGCTCTTTTCCCGCCTCGAGGTCGATTCCGTTACGGCTGAGTTCAAAGGTTTCCAGGCTGTCCTTTTTGAAGCGCCGGGCGATGGAGGTGCCGATAACACAGGTCAGCATGATCGGTACGATGACCTCATAGCTGTCGGTTATTTCAAACAGCATGAAGATAGCGGTCATAGGCGCATGGGTTGCCGCGGCAAGAAACGCGCCCATGCCGACCAGGGCGTAGGCGCCGGCCGACATGGACATCTGCGGAAACAGGATTTCGAGGAGATGACCATAGGCACCGCCGGTGACCGCGCCCAGGAACAGACAGGGGGCAAAGAGTCCGCCCGGCATGCCGGAACCCAGGGTGATGGAGGTCGCCACCATTTTGGCGATCACCAGCAGACCCAGAATGTACCAGCTGTGTTCGCCGATGAGAACTTCGCTGATGAATTCATAGCCGTTGCCGAAGACCTGGGGCAGGGCAATACCGATAACCCCGACGGCCAGACCGCCAAGAACCGGCTTGGCGAGATGAGGCAGGGGGATAGCGGAGATACGATCCTTGATTTTGTAGTGCAGATCAATAAAACCGGCAGCCAGACCGCCCACCAGAAAACCGAGGAGCACGTAGAAACCCAATTCCCAGAAACTGCCCATGATATACGGCGGTGCGACAATCTCCGAAATATCCCCGAGCAGCGCCCGCGACACCACCGTCGCCATGCCGCTGGCAATGACGATGGAGGTAAAACTGGACAGACCGAAGGATGACAGCAGGACGATCTCCGTGGCGAAAAACACCCCGGCAATGGGCGCGTTAAAAGTGGCCGCCACCCCGGCCGCGGCACCGCAGGCAACCAGCACCTTGATGCGCTCGCCACTCATGCGGAAGGATTTGCCGAACTGGCTGCCGATGGTGCCGCCAATGACGGCAATCGGCCCTTCCTGGCCGGCGCTGCCGCCGGTGCCCAGGGTAATGGCGGACCCCAGCCCCTTGGTGAACAGCGGCCTGAAGGGCAGCTTGGCGCCGCGCAGATTCACCTTGACCAGAAAACTGGAAAAGCCGCCCTTCAGGTCCTTCGGAAAGAAAACCCACAGGGGAATCAGCAGCAGGCCGCCGACAGCCGGGGTCAGCATCACCAGCAGCCGCTGCAGTGACCACTCGTCCGTTGAAATATTGAACAGGGCGTAGGTCTGCTCAATCACCAGCCAATGCACCAGCTCAATGGTCTGGCGAAAAACATAATTACCGAAACCCGCAAGAACCCCGATGATCACCGCCAGAATGATCAAAAAGGTATTTTCACTCACCTTCAAACGATCAAGCAGCAGATGAATCAGTGCCCTGACCCGATCCGCCAGATACCTGGGAGAGAACAGCTTGCCCATGATGTTTTACGTGTCCTTACCGTTGCACCAAAAAAATAGAGTTGGGACAGAAAAACTGCCCAACCCGTATAAAAACCTTCGCAAAAGCAACCTGTTTGTACGACACGGAACGCTGCAGGTCAAGGGGAGAATAGGGGCTACTCCACGGTGACTGATTTTGCCAGGTTCCTCGGCTGGTCAACGTCGGTGCCCTTATGGACCGCGACATAGTAGGCCAACAGCTGCATGGGGACGGTGGTGATGATCGGCAGTAGATCTTCGTCCACGACCGGTACCCGGATCAGCGCCGCGACCTTGTCGCGCAGGTCGTCTTCGTCGCCGCTGACCACGGCGATGACCTGACCGCCACGGGCGCAGACCTCCTCCATATTGGAGATGACTTTCTCGTAGGTGGCATTGCGGGGCACCAGCACCACCACCGGCAGCTCTTCGTCGATAAGGGCGATGGGGCCGTGCTTCATCTCACCGGCGGGGTAGCCTTCAGCGTGGATGTAGGAAATCTCCTTGAGCTTGAGGGCACCTTCCAGGGCAATGGGATACTGGTTGCCACGGCCGAGGAAAAGAAAGTCCCGTGCTGAGACAAACTCACGGGCGATGTCCTCGACCTGACCATCAAGCTCCAGGGTCTCTTCCAGCTTGCGGGGCAGGGCCAGCAGCTCGGTCATTTTTATCCGGCATTCAGCGGCGTTCAGGGTGTGCCGGACCCGGCCCATCTTCAGGGCCAGCAGGTAGAGGGCAACCAGCTGGGTGGTAAAAGCCTTGGTCGAGGCGACACCGATTTCCGGCCCGGCGTGGGTGTAGATAACCCCGTCACTGGCACGGGCGATGGACGAGTCGACGACGTTGCAGATGCACAGCGTCTTCCCCCCCTTTACCTGGGCTTCCCGCAGTGCTGCCAGGGTGTCGGCGGTTTCTCCGCTCTGGCTGATGAGAATGGTCAGGCTGTTCTCCGGAATGATCGGATCACGGTAGCGAAACTCGCTGGCGATATCGATTTCCACCGGTATCCGGGCGATTTTTTCCAGATAGAATTTCCCGACCAGACCGGCGTGCCAGGAGGTGCCGCAGGCGATGATAAAAATCTTCTCCAGTCCGGCCAACTGTTCGTCCGCCAGACCGAGGGTTTCGAGATAAACATCCCCCTCTTCCGTCTGGGCCCGCCCGGCAATGGTATCGGCCAGGGCCCGCGGCTGCTCAAAGATCTCCTTGAGCATGAAATGGCGGTACCCCCCTTTTTCCGCCATGGTCGGACTCCAGGTGATGGTTTTGCTCTGCTTGGTCAGTTGGGTACCGGCCAGATCGGTAAAACGCATGCTGTCCGGGGTAAAGATGGCGATCTCACCATCTTCGAGAAAGATCATCTCGCGGGTGTGGGAGAGCATGGCCGGGATATCGGAAGCGACGAAGTACTCACCCTCACCCTGACCGACAACCAGCGGTGAGCCGAGCTTGGCGGCAATGAGCCGGTCCGGCTCATCCGTACAGAGAATGGCCACGGCATAGGCGCCCTTGACTTCGGCCAGGGCCTGCCGAACCGCCAGCTCAAAATTCTGGCACTGGCGATAATGTTCATCCACCAGATGGGCGATGATTTCCGTGTCCGTTTCAGAGCTGAAACTATGCCCCTGACTCTGCAGGCGCCCTTTCAGGACCAGGTAGTTTTCAATAATACCGTTGTGTACCAGCACAATGCTGCCGGCCCGGTGCGGATGGGCATTGATCTCCGACGGCCGGCCGTGGGTCGCCCAGCGGGTATGGCCGATACCGCGGGTTCCGGCGGCCGGATTCTGGCGCAGGATGTTTTCCAGATTCACCAGTTTACCCTCGGCACGACGCACCTGGGGGGCACCCCCGTTCAGGGTGCAGATGCCGGCGGAATCATAGCCGCGGTACTCCAGGCGCCGCAGCCCTTCGAGGATAATGGGAGACGCCTGCTGTCCACCGATATAACCGACAATGCCGCACATAGTTCAAAGCCTTTTATTTTCAGGATTTTTTCTGTTTACGTAAACGCCAGCCCTCGATCACCTTCTGCTCAGTCCGCGACAGGGCCAGAGCGTTGGCGGGCACATCCCTGGTGATGGTGGAGCCGGCGGCTATCAGGCTGTTGCGTCCGATCCGTACCGGCGCGATGAACTGGGTGTCGCTGCCGACAAAGACATCATCCTCAATCACCGTCTGGTGTTTATTGACCCCGTCGTAGTTGCAGGTGATGGTGCCACAGCCGAAATTGACATTGCGGCCGACCTCGGCGTCGCCGATATAGGTCAGATGGCTGGCCTGGGAGCCCTCTCCCAGGTGCGCTTTTTTGGTCTCGACGAAATTGCCGATCTTGTTATTACCGGCCAGCTCGGTGCCGGGACGCAGATGGGCCATGGGGCCGATAACGCTGCCCGAGCCGATGCGCGAACCCTCAATCACCGATCCGGCCTTGACGCGCACACCGTCGGCCAGCTGGGAGTCGACGATAACCGCCCCGGTTTCAATGACGCAGTCGCGACCGATGGTTGTCTGCCCCAGAAGATGCACATTGGGCTGCAGCAGGGTATCGCTGCCCAGGCTCACCCCGTCGTCGATGTACACCGTCGTCGGGTCGGTCATCGACACCCCGTTGTACATCAGGTCGGAATTGATCTGCCAGCGCATGAGCACCTCGGCTTCGGCCAGCTGACGCCGATCGTTGATCCCCATAACCTCCGTCGGATCGTCAATACACAGGGCGCGGGTCTGCCTGCCGTCGGCCACGGCCGCCGCCACGACATCCGTCAGGTAGTATTCCCCTTGCGCATTGTTTTTGTTCAGGCCCTTAAGGGCCGTCAGGACAAAGTCGGTATCGAACAGATAGGTGCCGGTATTGATTTCCGTCAGTTGCCGCTGCATCTCATCGGCGTCCCGCTCCTCGACAATCTGCAGCACCTGCTCACCGTTACGGATGATCCGCCCGTACCCGTGGGGATCGGGCATCCGCGCCGTGAGCACCGTCACCGCCGCCCCTTCCTCCGCATGATAACGGTAAAGCCGCTCCAGGGTTGCCGCCTTGAGCAGGGGCACGTCACCACACAGCAGCAATAAGGGTCCGCTGTAGCCACGCAAGGCCTCGGCGGCGCAGAGCAGGGCATGGCCGGTGCCCAGCTGCCGGGTCTGCTCGACCCAGCTGATCTGCTGATCGGCAAAGGTGTCCATCACCTGCTGCGACCCGTGACCGATAACGACCTTGAGCTGGGAAAACCCGGCCTGACGTGCCGCCGTCAGAGGGTAATGCAGCATCGGCCGGCCACAGAGAGGGTGGAGCACCTTCGGTTTGGCGGAACGCATGCGCGTCCCCTTGCCGGCAGCAAGAATCACCGCGGCCAAACGTTCATTCATGGATTTCTCCTTATCGTCGAACGCAAAAACTCTCAACAAAACCAATTGGCAATTATCAACAATGGCTTTACGTGAAGTCAAGCACAGCTTCTTTTCCCTGTCTTGCCCTGCCGACACCAATGTTTACAATTTTTATCCTCTCACGTATAGTCCGGTTGACCGCAGGGAGAAGAAGGCATGGATGATCGCCGCAAAATAGCGCGTGAACTGGATGACATCCAGCAGGGTATCAAGGAGCTGGAGATCCTCTACGAACAGTATTTCGCCGGCATTGAACGGCGCGAACCGGTCAATGACCGGAAGGCCATCGCCAGACGCATCCGTCATTTCACCAACCGCCGTATCGTCTGGACGGATCTGAAATTCCGCTATCAGGGCCTGGCCTCACGCTTTATGACCTATTGTCAGTACTGGGACCGCATTCAGCGCCAGATAGAGGAAGGCAAATACCACCGACACACAGCCAAATTGCCCACCCCGGCCAACCACCAGCCTGATCCGGGCCCAGCAACGGCAGACGCCAGAAGCCTGCAGCAACAGCTGGCGCAGGCCCGCCAGGATTGCGGGTTGTCCGGTGAACAGCCCAGCGTCGAGAAGATCTCCGCCTTTCTGAAGGCCCAGCAGGAACAGATCCGCAGCCGTTTCGGCGACAAACCCGTGGAGTACAGCGTCGAGACCCTTGACGGCAAGCCCCGTATCAAGGTCCGGCTGAAAAAGTGATCCCCGTATCGAGCATGCTGACGGGAGCAGACCCATGCGCACCCTGATCCTGACCCGCCACGTTCGCCCCTCGGATCAGGCCATCCCCCTGGCCGCCGCCTGCCTCAAAGCCAGTCTGCCGCAGCAGCTGCAGGAGCAGACAGAGATCATCAACCTTTATCCCGACGATTGCCCGCAGCAAACCGTCCGGAAGCTGCTGGCCAGGGAGCCGGACGTTGTCGCTTTATCCCTGTGCCTGTGGAGCCGACAGCCCCTGCTGGAACTGGCGCGGCTGCTGCGACAGGCCAGGCCGGATGTGTATATACTGGCCGGTGGTCCGGAAATCAGCGGTGACTGCCGCAGGCTGCTGGCCGAAGGACCGGTGGATGCCGTCATTTATGGTGAAGGGGAACTGGCCTTCGCCGCCACCCTTGATGCCCTGAGGCAAAAAACATCCCCTGCCTCTATCGAAGGTTTTTGCGCCGCCGGTCACCAGGGTTCCGTTGCGCCGGCGGTCTGCCCCGACCTGGCGCTGCTCCCTTCCCCCTGGCTGGAAGGTCATCTCCCCCTGGTCACGGGGGGTGGTGTTCTGTGGGAGGTGGCGCGTGGGTGCCACTTCAACTGCGCCTTCTGTCACGACGCCAAGGGCGTGAGAGGGGTCCGTCCCTTTCCCTTCACCCGCCTGCGCCGGGAGCTGGAGCTCTTTGCCGCTAAAGGTATCGGTCAGGTCTGGATTCTCGATTCCACCTTCAACGCCCCGCCGGAACGCGGCAAACAGCTGCTGCACCTGCTCCTTGAGGTGGCACCGCAGATACATTATCACATCGAAGCCAAAGCCGATTTTCTCGACCGGCAAACCATCGCCCTGCTGTCCCAGCTGTCCTGCTCGGTGCAGATAGGGCTGCAATCGGCCCGTCCGGAGATCCTGCAACCGCTGCACCGCCAGCTCAACCTGAAAAAGTTCACCAGGGTCACTGAACAGCTGAACCGGGCCGGTGTTGTCTTCGGCCTCGATCTGATCTACGGCCTGCCCGGTGACAACCATGCCGGCTTCACCGCAAGTCTCGAATTTGCTCTGCAGCAGCAGCCGAACCAGGTCGACATCTTCCCCCTGTCCCTGCTCCCGGGTACGGAACTCTATCAGCAGCAGGAAGCTTTCGGCATCAGTGGCAGCCCGCACCCCCCCTATCAGCTGACCGGCAACCGCAGCTACCCGCCGGAAGAACTGCAGACAAGCGCGCAACTTGCCGCAGCGACGGACATTTTTTACAATCGGGGTCGCGCCGTCGGTTTTTTTCTGCAGGTCTGCGCATCCCTGAACACGTCTGGCGTCGACCTGCTCCGACAATTCACTTCATGGCTCACGACTGAAGGTGGCTACAGTCCCGAACAGATTCTCGCCGCCGAAAGCTGGACACCGGACATCATTCTCCCCCTGCAGCAGGACTTTATCGCCCGCCAACTGCACCGCAGCGGCCGGGGGGAACTGATTCCCGTCAGCGCCGACCTGATTCTTTATCATTACCTCTGTGCCGAAACCCTCCTCGCTGCGCCCTGCCAGGGCACAACCACCGACGTTGCCGGCTTTGCCCGGAAGCACTGGCAACTGCATCCGCACGCGCACCTTGCCCGCTTTCATTATGACGTGAAAGAGCTGGAGGAGGTCGGTGGCTGGCCCCTGACCGCCATTGTCCGTGAGCTGGACCAGGACCCCGGCTACAGCCTGTTTTTCAATCAGCAGGGGGAACCCTTTATCGAAGTTCTTGACGAAACCTTTGCAGGAATGCTGCTGCGGGCGAAAGCCGGCGCCAAAGGCAGTGAGCTGCTCAAGGGCCTGGATCCGCAGGATGCCCGGGAGATGATATCCTTCGCGCTGAAGGAAGGCTTATTGCAGCAGGTTATCTGATGAGCAGATCAACCACATTCTGATAGGTCCGGCGCTTGCGTTCGGAGCGGGCATAGAGCAGGGAATAAAAGAGGGCGGACGCAGCGTGTTCCGCGACCAGGGTCAGAACCTGACGGCGCAGGGCATCGGGCGCTGCTGCCGGGTCGAGCCATTGATAGAAGGCCAGCACCCCGACCGGCTGGCCACGGGTCACCAGCGGTACCGCCAGCAGGGGATCCAGCAGATCGTCTGAAGTTGATACGGCAAGGTCCGTCCGGCGGTAGTTCTCGCCCCGAGCCAGGATACCGCCGAGCAGACTGTCCGGGCTGGCAACGCTAAAATCGTCGCCAACGTCGTCGAACCCCTCCCCCATCCGGTAACGCAGCCGGGTCGCATCCGCATCCAGCAGAAACAGGGCAAACCGCTCCGCCCCGATAAAGTTGATGACAACCTCGGAGATAATGGCAAAGATCTCATCCCGCTCAAAGGTCGAATGCAGCCGGGTCAGGGCCTGATAGAGCCGGGTCAGGTGCTCGTTCGCCTGCTCCAGTTCGACCAGCTGCTGGGCGAATTCCCGGTTTTCCTCTTCCAGCTCGGCAATCCGCGCCTGTGCCTGGTGATATTGTTGCCGGAGCAGACCGGCTGTTTCTTCCGGATCGGATGTCATGACGGGCCTCCCTGAAATGCCTTGTTCATATCCTGAAGACGCCACAAAGTAAAGGCTCCCGCTGCCTGTAAAAGCAACGGGAGCCTTGTTTTCCAACTGCCGGCAGATCACCTCCGGCGCCATCAGGCGACGTCGGCAATCTCCTTGCGGTAGCGCGGACGTTCAACGATGAAATTCATAATTTCTTCGACATTGGGAACCCGCCCGGCAATCCGCACCTGATCATCAATCATCAGTGCCGGCACGACATAGATCCGATTATCAATCATTTTACGTGCATCATGATACTGATGCACCTCAGCTTTCACCCCCAGGTTATCCAGCGCCTGACGGACATTGTCAACGGTTCCCTGACAGCTTTCAGGTTTATCCGGTTTACACAGAATATCGATACGCATGATGCCCTCCTGACTCAGGTTAAAACCTGACAATTATGACCTGTTTTGTCCAACTATACCCCTTTTTTTTCGTTTGGCAAGGGGTTATTGACGATTATCTGTCGCCACCAGATTCACCGTCAGCTCATCTGCCGCCCGATCCACGACAATGGTTCCACCCTCGCTCATATCCCCCTTGATCAAGGCCCGGCCGATGCGGGTTTCCAGCTGCCGCTGCAGATAGCGCTTGAGGGGGCGGGCACCATAAACCGGATCGAACCCGGCCTCGGCGATGTACTCGGCGGCGGCATCCGTCAGCTCCAGATCGAGTCGCTGTTGCTCCAGACGCTTGCGCAGATCCGCCACCAGCAGATAGACGATCTGCTTGATCTCGGCGCGGCTTAAGGGTTTGAAGATAATGGTATCGTCCACCCTGTTGAGAAATTCCGGCCGGAAATTCTGCCGCAGCTCCCGCTCCACCAACTCCAGCACCTGAGGCGGGATTTCCCCGTCGACAATGCCGTCAAGGAGGTACTGGGAAGCGATATTCGAGGTCATGATGATCACCGTGTTCTTGAAGCTGACAGTGCGCCCCTTGGCATCGGTGGCACGCCCGTCGTCGAGAATCTGCAACAGGACATTGAAGACATCGGGATGCGCTTTCTCGATTTCATCGAAGAGCACCACCGAATACGGCTTTCGCCGCACCGCTTCGGTAAGCTGCCCCCCTTCCTCATAGCCGACATAGCCGGGAGGCGCCCCGAGCAACCGACTGACCGCATGCTTTTCCATGTATTCCGACATATCGATGCGGATCATATTGTCTTCGCTGTCAAACAGCGCCGCCGCCAGGGTACGCGCCAGCTCGGTCTTGCCGACGCCGGTCGGCCCCAGAAAGATAAAGGTGCCAATGGGCCGCCTGGGGTCCTTGACCCCGGCCCTGGCCCGGATCACCGCATCGGCGACCCGATCAACCGCCTCATTCTGACCAATCACCCGCTGATGCAGGATCTCATCAAGACGCAGCAGCTTGTCCCGCTCGGTTTCGATGAGCCGGGTTACCGGAATCCCGGTCCAGCGCGCCACGATCTCGGCGATTTCATCTTCGGTGACCTCTTCGCGCAGCAGCTTGTTCTGCTGATCCTCCCCCTGCAGTTTCTCCTCCTGGAGTCGTAACTGCTTTTCCAGTTCGGGGAGCTTGCCATGTTTGAGCTCCGCCGCCCGGTTCAGGTCATAGCTGCGTTCGGCAGCGGCGATTTCCAGCCTGACCTGCTCGATATCCTCACGCAGACTCTGAATCCCCTTGATCCCGCCTTTTTCCAGTTGCCACTGGGCAGAGAATACCTGCTCCTGCGCTTTCAGATCCGCCAGTTCTTTCTGCAGCACTGTCAGGCGCTCACGACTGACGGCGTCCTTTTCCTTTTTCAGGGCCGCTTCCTCGATCTCCAGCTGCATGATGCGGCGGGTGATGGCGTCGAGCTCCGCCGGCATGGAATCGATTTCGGTGCGGATGGTGGCACAGGCCTCATCCACCAGATCGATGGCCTTGTCCGGCAGGAAGCGATCGGCAATGTAACGATGACTCAGCTCCGCCGCCGCCACCAGAGCGTTATCCTGAATGCGCACGCCGTGATAGACCTCATAACGCTCCTTGAGGCCGCGCAGGATACTGATGGTCGCCTCGACGTTGGGCTGATCCACCAGCACCGGCTGAAAACGCCGCTCCAGAGCGGGATCCTTTTCCAGATGCTTGCGATATTCGTCGAGGGTGGTGGCGCCGATGCAGTGCAGCTCGCCCCGGGCCAGCATCGGCTTGAGCAGATTGCCGGCATCCATGGCACCTTCGCTCTTGCCGGCACCGACAATGGTGTGCAGCTCATCGATGAACAGCAGAATGCGGCCGTCACTCTCCTGCACCTCCTTCAGAACCGCCTTGAGGCGCTCCTCAAACTCTCCCCGATACTTGGCGCCGGCCACCAGCGCGCCCATATCGAGGGAATAGACGGTTTTCCCCTTGAGCCCTTCGGGAACATCACCGCGCACGATCCGATGGGCCAGGCCTTCGACGATAGCGGTCTTGCCGACCCCCGGCTCGCCGATGAGCACCGGGTTGTTCTTGGTCTTGCGCGACAGCACCCGGATGACCCGGCGGATCTCCTCATCACGCCCGATGACCGGATCGAGTTTCCCCTTCTTTACCTCTTCAACCAGATCGCGCCCAAATTTGGCCAGGGCTTCGTAGGTCGCTTCCGGATCCTGGCTGGTCACCCGCTGGTTACCGCGAATACTGGTCAGGGCCTGAAGCAGGGCATCACGAGTGACACCCAGCTTTTTCAGCAAACGCCCGGCCACGGTGCGGTCCCCCTCGGCGGTGGCCGCCAGCAGCAGATGCTCGACACTGATGTATTCGTCCTTAAGCTGTTTGGCCTCCGTTTCCGCCTGCAGCAGCAGCTGACTCAAACGGCGACTGGCGTACAGCTTGCTGCTGTCGACGCCGGCGCCACTGACCCGCGGCCGCGCCTCGACATCCTTGCGCAGTCCGTCCGTCAGCGCCGCCGCATCCATATTCATCTTCTGCAGCAACCGCGGTGCCAGACCATCCTGCTGCTCAAACAGGGCCAGCAGCAGATGCTCGCCGTCGATTTCCGCGTGTCCGAAACGCAGCGCCAGAGCCTGGGCGGCCTGCAGTGCTTCCTGTACTTTTTGTGTCATTTTGTTCATGTCAGCCATTGCTATCTTCCTCTCAAGACGTCAGCAAGCAGCCTTTCCGGCCAAGCTCGATACATCCTGCGACCTGTTGATGTACGCAATTATAGCACCCGATTTCTGCCCCGGCAGAAAAAGCATCGGTGCCGATTCCCTCAAAGCAACAGCCGGGGTTTGTGGCCCCGGCTGTTGTGTGCTCCACGATCAGTGGAGGGTTCTGACAGCGATTCGTTTCGGCTTCGCCGCCTCGCTTTTCGGCAGCCGCAGGGTGAGGACCCCGTTTTTCAGCTCGGCATGGCCTCCATCCGCGTCGATACGGTCGGAGAGCTTGAACTGCCGGTAATAGCCATAACGGGTTGTATCGTCGGCAACCTGTCGCTCCGCCTCCAGGGTCAGCACCCCGCGGGTGACCTCCAGTTGCAGGCTCTGCTCGGTGATACCGGGCATATCCGCCAGCAACAGAATGTCATTGTCGGTTTCGAAAATATCCACCGGTGGTGTCGCCCAGACGATGGGAAGGGGCTGATCCATCTGTTGCTCCGCATGTTGCGCTGTCATCTGCTTGTCATTCATAGGGTCACCTCTTGCTCTATATTGGCTGTTTATGTGTTGTCAGTTCTTGTTCCTTCTGCCTGCAGGCCTGGCTTATTCGGCCTTGATGGCAATCTTTTTCGGCAGCGCCGCCCGGGACTTGGGCAGACGAATGGTGAGAATACCCTCCTTGTATTCGGCGTCGATATTCTCGGTATCCAGATTGTCCGGCAGGGTCAGTATCCGCTCGAAACCGCCTACCCGGCGTTCCTGACGATGAATCTTCACCCCTTCCGGCAGTTGCGGCGTGACAAATTCCCCTTTGATGGACAATTTACGCCCCACGACGTCAATTTCCAGCTTGTCAACATCCACGCCCGGCAGCTCGGCTGCGACCTGATAACCTTCATCAAGCTCCTGGACGCGGAAATTCAATTGACTCTGCTGACGGGCCAGAGGGTTCAGGTCAAAACCACGGAACAGTTGCTCCATTTCCCGCTGCATCGTGTCTAACGGATTTACCATGTGAAATCTGAACATAACTTCCTCCTGCATTTTTTGTCTTGGTTGAGGCCGGTTGGCCGTTGCTGTTGTCGTGCTTGTGCCAGTCCAGTATTCACAGGCAATGCCAACCTGAGCAATATTGTTTTTACATGTATTTACAAATAGTTAGCAAATCAATGGGGAGCGAAAAAAAAGACTGTGACGTCGCAGCTGTCGCACAGACGCTGGCCCCTGCGACAGTTGCGACGTCGCCGGGAAGATGGGCTCAGAGGGTATCGCGATGAAGGCCGAGACGGTCCAGATGCCGATACAGGGTCGCGCGATGCACCCCGAGCAACCTGGCAGCGGCGGACAGGTTGCCTTGCGCCTGGCGATAGGCCTGACGGATGGCCCTCGGCGTCAGTTCGGTTTTTTCGCCGGTAACCGGTGGCGGTGAAGAGGATGAGGCGCCGCTGTAATCACCGGCGTAGGGAAGGGCCACGGGGGAGGGCGTCGTTCGCTGGATTCCCGCCATATCGGCGAAATCCTCGGCGAACTGCTGGCGCTCGCGAATCCATTCGGCAAAGGCCCGGGCGCTGATGGCCTCGGTTTCGGTCTCCACCACCACCCGCTCCATGACGTTACGCAATTCGCGGACGTTGCCCGGCCACAGATAGGCCTGCAGCAGGCGCTCTGCTTCCGGTGTCAGGCGTCTGGCCGCTTTGCCATAGCGCCGGCTGAACTGCTGCAGAAACATCTCCGCCAGCAGGGGGATATCCTCCGTGCGTTCACGCAAGGGGGGAAGATGAATCCGCAGTACTGCCAGGCGATGATAGAGATCAGCCCGGAAGCGATTCTGGGCCACGGCCTTTTCCAGGGGCACATTGGTGGCTCCGATGAAACGGACATCGACCTTTTTCGGCGTTTCACCACCAACCCGCAAGACCTGTCCATCCTCCAGCACCCGCAAGAGCTTGCTCTGGGTCGCCAGGGGCATGTCACCGATCTCGTCGAGGAACAGGGTGCCGCCGTCGGCGCGCTCAAAAAATCCCCGGTGCTCGCGCAAGGCTCCGGTAAAAGCGCCACGCTCATGACCGAACAGCTCCGATTCGAGGAGTTGTTCGCTGATGGCGGTACAGTTGATGGCGGCAAACATCCGGTCGCGCCGCGGACTCTCCTGATGCAGGGCATGGGCGACCAACTCCTTGCCGGCACCGGTTTCACCGGTGATGATCACGGTCGCGTCCGACGCGGCGTACTGACGGATCTTGCGAAAGACATCATGCATGACCGCACTGCTGCCCACCAGACGGTGCAGGGTTTCGGGCTGCCCCGCGCGGCTGTCTGCCTGACGCAGGACAACCCGCACCAGCTGCCCGGCGTAATCTTCAGTAAGACCGGCAAACTGAATATCCGCCAGCAGCTCGGGCTGCTCCGGTACCAGGCGTACCCTGACAGCGGTCAGGTCCCGCCCCCCTTCCAGCACCTCCGTCGCCAGCTCCGTCAGGGATGGAACCGCCTCGGGCAACACCGCTTCAAGCTGCCGGTTGCGCAGATCCGGCTCTCCGCTGCCCAGGGCCCGTGCCAGCCGTTCCGATACCCGCTGCACACGCCACCCGCCGTGCCCCGGATGCAGCAGCAACAGATCGGGAGAGACCGCGGGAAGAAACTCAGAGGAGGTATATTCCTGTGTTGCCATAAAACCAGCTGCCAGAAGGATAATTAAAAACGCAAACCCTTAACAAAATCTTCATAGACCTGTTGTCCCGAGTCAAAACGGGTAAACCTGACGCCCATGCCGGCAAACTTGCTCAAACGCATGACGCTGGCAGGCACCTTTTTCGCCCAGCAGACAATGCCGCTGGCGCGAATCTCCTGACCGTCGGGCAGCTCAATGGTCAGCTGCAGCCTGGTTCCGGGGCGCTCAGGCATGTTGGTGACAATATGCACACCGCCCGTTGAGGCGTTGCCGGTGAAGGCGGCCCGGCTCGGTTCATCAATACCGAACCTGGCTTTTAAGCGTTTGTTCTTGCGCACCAGTTTACGCCCGCTGCGATCCATAGCCTTACCCCCTTGCCCGATCAGGTAGAACATATCCAGAAAAGAGAAGTCATTTCCCCTAAAGCCTCTGAAGGATAGCAAAATTACCTGATGAAATACCAGCGCCAACGTCCTGCGGTCATTGCCTGCCAAAGGATCGGCGCGACCCTTGGCACCCTCCCTGCAGATTGTCCAGCCAACCTCAACCCTCCCTGAGCTTCTGCTGAAAAAAGCAGCAGGTTGTTTTTTGAAGACAGGCCACAGCATGGACATCAATCATCACAATCGCTGCAATCTCCCCCCCCGGGTTATCGCCTCGCGTCATTTCAACCGTAGCCCCGAGACCCTGGAGATCCAGGGGACAACCTATGATCAACGGGTTTTGCTGGAAAAACTGCAGGGGGTCAATGAGCAGGAAGCGCGGGGAGCCCTGTTTCATGATTTCATGGATGTGCGCTTTCAACTGCACCAGTGGCAGCGGGAGTCCTCGGTTTCCAGCCGCAAGAGCCTGAAAAACAGCTATCTGCGGTTTTTGCGCGGCTGGCTGTTCGACAGCAATTCCGTGGAGGGTGCGGTTCTCAAAGGCTGGGTCGAATCACGCTTCGGCCTGCCGCCGACCTATCACCAGGGCACCATCAGCAGCGCTGATTGTCCGACCTACCTGAAATACCGCGCCCATTTCGCCGCAGGAGCCATCCGCACCAACGCCATCCTGTCCCAGCTTGACCTCTTGTATGCTTTTGTCCAGAACGAACTGAAAAGATTGTTCCCGGGCACATCCCACCTCGGCGTTTATCGTGGTATCTACGATTATGACGAACACCTTGTCCTGGAAAAGATCGACAAGACACACCAGATTCTGATGTTGAACAACCTGAATTCCTTTACCGGCAACTTTGAACGCGCCTGGGAATTCGGTACCCGGGTGCTGCAGGTGCAGGTGCCGTTATGCAAGATTGCCTTTCTCAGCGGACTGCTGCCTAAAGCCCTGTTCAAAGGAGAGGAGGAGATTCTGGTTATTGGTGGCGAATACGAGGTCAAGGTGCTGATCGGTGGCTGAGCCAGGACGTGAAAAAAGTAGCCACCGGCACACACTGTACGACCGGGCCCGCGCCTGTTACCTGGGGCTGGCCGTGGGCGACGCCCTGGGAGCGACCACCGAATTCATGACTCCGGGGGAAATCCGGGCGACCCATACAATCCACAAAAACATCTGCGGCGGGGGGTGGCTGCGCCTGAAGCCGGGGCAGGTCACCGACGATACGGAGATGTCCCTGGCTCTGGGACGGGCGGTGCTGGAGCGTGGCTGGTGCCTGTCGGGGATTGCCGACAACTTTGTCGCCTGGATGCGCGGTAAACCGGTGGATATCGGCGCCACCTGCCGGCGCGGCATTCGCAGTTATCTGCTCAAAGGGCAGCTTGAGCAGCCCGTCAATGAATGGGATGCCGGCAACGGCGCCGCCATGCGCATGGCCCCGGTGGCCCTCTTGACCCTGGGAGACGATGTCCTGTTGATGCGGTGCGCCCTTGAGCAGGCGCGCCTGACCCACCATCATCCTCTCTCTGATGCCGCCTGCATCACCATCGGCAGGATGATTCACCACAGCCTCACAGGATGTGACCGGTTTGCCCTGCACGCCCTGACCCGCGACCTCGTCGCTGACCACCCGCGTTTTCAGTTTTCGCGTTATGACGGTCAGGCCTCCGCCTATGTTGTCGATACCCTGCGCACGGTCTTTCATTATTTCTTTACCACCGGCAGCTTTGAAGAGTGCCTCATCGGGGTCGTCAATCAAGGAGGAGATGCCGACACCACCGGCGCCATTGCCGGCATGATCGCCGGAGCCTTCTACGGATGCGATGCCATCCCGCGCCGCTGGCTGAAAAAGCTCGATCCGTCCATTCGTGAAGACGTTGAAGAACAGGCTATCCGCCTGATCCAGCTGTCGCCGCTGGTTCGCCGCCAGATCGGCGACGGCCACCCCCTCACTCAGGAGAAGAACCATGAAATCTGACCGGACAACCCTGGCTGACGCCGCGGCGCGCCTCGGCACCACCACCCTCAACACCCTGCTGCATATCAAGAGCGGCACCCTGGTCGCAACGGAAATCGAGGGGACATGGCTGATCGACAACCGCAGCCTCGAAGACCTTCTGGCGACGATCCATACCCGCATCAACCCGGCGTGCGCACCAAAAACATCCTGCGGTGGCTGCTCCTGCGGGGCCCGGTGATGATCACCATCAAGCCTTCCGATCTCTACTACCGGTATCCGCGTAAAAAAGACACCCGTGATCAGCAAAAATTCACCGGCAAGCCGGACCCGGCGCCATTTGACCGGGAAGATCTTTACGAGGTCATCCCCATGCTGGAAGCTGTCATGACGGAGCTGAACAGCAACGACGGCAGGGTGCTCGAAACCCTGGAGGAGCTTATGGTGCAGCAGATGCCGGGGTTTATCCGCAGCCGCGAGGAGGTTTTTGATTTTCTCGTCAGCCTGGCCCGCGAACGCCGGGCATGAGGCGCAACCACCGACTGCCCGGATATCACGCAGCCACGACAGGACATGCCCGGTTTTTAGGCAGACACAACCAGGGGCTGTTCTTATCTGCCCTGACTAACATGTTTTTTCCGCTGTATCTGCAATAGCTTAGTCTTATGATCCAAATACTGGCACGGGTCATGCTTTAACCCGGATCAACATCACCACAGAGCTGTGGACATTTTTTGAAACGGCAGAGAAGCCCGGAACATCCCCGCACATTAGGCAGCGGTGATCTTCCGGGCTTTTGTGTTGATCGCGTGCCTTCACGCTCGCATAACAGGCAAGGGAGCCCGGAGACGATCTCTACACATGATCGATCTCCGGGTTTTTTATTGTGACGACCCCTGCATCCGCGCCATCAATGGAGATGCCGCCATCACGCATGGATCAGGGGTGTCATCAGAGGCTGGCCCAGGCAGACCGGCCTGTTGCCGGCAAACTTTACACCATCAGGAGGAAAGATCATGGCAGACAAGAAGCTCAGACAGATCGCCATCTACGGCAAGGGCGGCATCGGCAAATCCACCACAACCCAGAACACTGTCGCCGGGCTGGCGGCCATGGACAAAAAAGTTCTGATCATCGGCTGTGACCCCAAGGCCGACTCGACCCGTTTGATCCTGCATGCCAAGGCCCAGGAAACGGTCATGGACAAGGTACGGGAACTCGGCACCGTCGAGGATCTGGAACTTGAAGACGTGCTCAAGGTCGGCTACGGCGGCGTCAAGTGCGTTGAGTCAGGCGGTCCGGAACCGGGGGTCGGCTGCGCCGGGCGCGGGGTCATCACCGCCATCAATTTCTGCGAAGAGGAAGGCGCCTACACCGAGGATCTTGATTTCGTTTTTTACGATGTTCTCGGCGACGTCGTCTGCGGCGGTTTCGCCATGCCCATCCGCGAGAACAAGGCCGAGGAGATCTACATCGTCGTCTCCGGCGAAATGATGGCCATGTACGCCGCCAACAACATCTGCAAGGGGATCGTCAAGTATGCGTCATCCGGCAATGTGCGCCTGGCCGGGCTCATCTGCAACAGCCGCAACACCGACCGCGAGGCGGACCTCATCGAAGCCTTGGCCGAGCGTCTCGGCACCCAGATGATCCATTTTGTCCCGCGCGACAATCAGGTCCAGCGCGCCGAACTGCGACGCATGACCGTCATCGAATACTCCCCCGAGCATCAGCAGGCGCAGGAATACCGGGAGCTGGCACGCAAGATCGCCGAGAACAAGAAACTGGTGGTCCCCACGCCCCTGGAGATTGAGGAGCTGGAAGAGCTGCTCATGGAGTTCGGCATCATGGAAGCCGACGACGAAACCGTGGTTGGCGTGGCGGAAAATGCCTGAGAAAGCAGACTCAGCTATACAACCGTACGCCGGATCGGGACGGACAATTTCCATTCAAGAGGGACGTTTTACGCCATCCCTGGCCCCTCGACTGTTGCCATCCAGGCAACAGACGCCCTCTTTCATGGAAATCATCGTCCCCCTCCGGCCAAGGACAATGAACGACCGATGATGACAGGAGAATTATTTATGGCAGACACCCTGGTCAAAACCATAGCAGGCATCACCACGGAAAAAACCGAAGAGCTGATTGCCGAGACCCTCAAGGACATGCCGGAAAAGGCGGCGAAAAAACGCGCCGCGCACCTGGTTGCCAATGAGCCGCAATCGGCCAAATGCGCCATCAAATCCAACAAGAAGGTCGTTCCCGGCGTCATGAGCCAGCGCGGCTGCGCCTACGCCGGCGCCAAAGGGGTGGTCTGGGGGCCGATCCGCGACATGGTGCACGTTTCCCACGGGCCCGTCGGCTGCGGCGTCTACAGCTGGGGCACCCGCCGCAACCTGATGCAGGGGATTCCCGGTGTCACCAGCTTCCCCCTCGATTTCACCTCCGACTTTCAGGAGCGAGACATCGTCTACGGCGGTGACAAAAAACTGGAAACGCTGCTGCGCGAGGCCGACGAGCTGTTCCCGTTGAACAAGGGGCTGTCGGTCCTCTCCGAGTGCCCCGTCGGGCTCATCGGTGACGACATCAACGCGGTCACCAAGAAGATGGAGGCGGAGTTGGGCAAGTTCGTCGTCCCCTGCAACTGTGAAGGCTTTCGCGGCGTCAGCCAGTCCCTCGGGCATCATATTTCCAACGATTCCATTCGCGACCATGTCATCGGCAAACGAGAATTTTCCGAACCGGCCGGCCCCTACGATGTCGCCCTGATCGGCGACTACAACATCGGCGGCGATGTCTGGGCGGCCAAACCCATCCTTGAGGAGATCGGCCTGAACGTCAAAAGCGTGTGGACCGGCGACGGGGAGATCGAAAAGATCGCCGCTACCGGCCAGGTCAAGCTCAACCTGATCCACTGCTACCGCTCCATGAACTACATGTGCAAGGTCATGGAAGAAAAGTGGGGCATCCCCTGGCTGGAGTACAATTTTTTCGGACCGACCAAAATCGAGGAAAGCCTGCGCGCCATTGCTGAACGTTTTGACGACACCATCAGACAGAAGGTGGAGGAGGTGATCGCCAGGTACCGCCCGCAAATGGACAGGGTGCTCAATGAGTACCGCCCGCGCCTTGAAGGGAAAACCGCCATGTTGTTCGTCGGCGGCCTGCGCCCGCGTCACACCGTCGGCGCCTACGAAGATCTGGGCATCGAGATTACCGGCAGCGGCTACGAGTTCGCCCATCAGGACGACTACGACCGCACCGCCCCGGAACTGGCCAGGGGCACCCTGATCTATGACGATGTCTCGGAGTTCGAGCTGGAGAAATTTGTCGAAAAGCTCAAACCCGACCTGGTGGGCAGCGGCATCAAGGAAAAATACGTGTTCCAGAAGGCGGGCATCCCCTTCCGCCAGATGCACAGCTGGGACTATTCCGGGCCCTATCACGGCTATGAAGGATTCAAAATCTTCGCCCGCGATATCGACATGGCCATCAATTCACCCACCTGGAGTCTGGTCAAGGCACCGTTTTAAGAAGTTGGTAAATCCCCCCAGGCCCCCCTTTTACAAAGGGGGGTAAAAAAATAGACTTCCCCCTTTCACAAAGAGGGATTGAGGGGGATTTCTAAAATCACAAGGAGAAACATCATGAGCACCACAACCGCGTTAAAGCCGATGACTGAACATTCGGCAGCAGAAATAGAACGGGTCAAAGACTGGATCAACAGCGAGGACTACAAGGAAAAAAACTTCGCCCGCGAAGCCCTGGTCATCAATCCCGCCCACGCCTGTCAGCCCCTGGGCGCACAGCTGGTCGCCCACGGCTTTGCCGGATCTCTGCCCTTTGTTCACGGCTCCCAGGGGTGCGCATCCTACTTCCGCAGCACCTTCAGCCGTCACTTCCGCGAACCGGCCGCCGCCACCAGCGACGCCATGACCGAGGACGGCGCCGTGTTCGGCGGCCAGAACAACCTGTTCGAGGGGCTGGAAAACGCCTATGCCCTGTACCGGCCGAGCATCATGCCCATCTTCACCACCTGCATGCCGGAAGTCATCGGTGACGACCTCACCGCCTTCACCCGCAACGCCAAGCAGAAAGGGCATATACCGGAAGACCTGCCGACCCCCTACGCCAACACGCCGAGTTTCAACGGTACCCATATTCACGGCTACGACGCCATGCTCAAGGCGATTCTGGAATATCTGGCGGACGGAAAAAAAACCGACGGCAACGACAACGGCAAGCTTTATCTGATTCCCGGCTTTGACGGCAACACCGCCAATCTGCGCGAGTACAAACGCTACCTGCAGATGATGGGGGTTCCCTGCACCCTGCTGGCGGATATCAGCGAGGTATTCGATTCTCCCTGCGACGGCACCTACCGCCTGTACGCCGGCGGCACCCCCCTTGATGAGGCCGCCGACGCCGTCAACGCCAGGGCCACCATCTCCCTGATGAAATACTGCACCCCCAATACCCTGAAATGGCTGGAGGGCAACTCCGTCGGCACGAGTATCGATCTGCCCCTGCCCATGGGCATCCGCAACACCGACGCATTCCTGATGAAGGTCAGCGAATTGTTCGACATGCCGATTCCAGCGGAACTGAAAGCCGAACGTGGCCGCGCTGTCGATGCCATGACCGACGCCCATCAGTATCTCCATGGCAAGAAGTTCGCCGTAGCCGGCGACCCCGACTACCTGCTGGGCATCGTCACCTTCCTGCTGGAGATGGGGGCAATTCCCTACCACATCCTCTGCTCGCGCTCGACCAAAAAGTTCAGAAAGGAGATGGAAGCCCTGCTCGCCACCTCCCCCCTCTACGGCGCCCTGGGCACTGTCTACATCAACAAGGATCTGTGGCACATGCGCAGCCTGTGCATGACCGATCCGGTGGATGCCATCATTGGTGACACCCACTGCAAGTGGGTCGCCCGCGACGCGAAGATTCCCCTGTTCCGGGTCGGCTTCCCCATCATCGACCGGGTCAACCTGCACCGCACCCCGGTCATCGGCTATCAGGGGGCCATCAATCTGCTGACGATGATGGTCAACAAGTTCCTCGATACGGTGGATGAAACCTGTGAGGACCAGTGGTTTGAGATGATGCGTTGATCCGGGCCATGTTTCGCGCCCGACGCTTCGACATCCTTGACAGCAACAGAAAGGAAGGACTCTCCATGAAGGTTGCCTTTGCCAGCACCGACACGATCCATATTGATGAACATTTCGGTCGCGCCGACTCCTTCCGCGTCTGGGAGGTCGGCCCCGACAGCGCCCGTTTCAGCGGCGTGGTGCAGGTCAGCACCGCCGACGCTGACGAAGCTGACCGCATCGAATCGCGCTGCGCCGGACTGGCTGACTGCGCTCTGGTTTATGTTGCGGAAATCGGCGGGCCGGCAGCGGCCCGGCTGGTCGCCAAAAAGATCCATCCGGTCAAAAGCAAGGATCGTGCAGCGATCACCGACACCGTCAGCAAACTGCAGGAGGTACTGCGCGGCAGTCCGCCGCCCTGGCTACGCAAGGCGCTGCTGAAATAGTTTTTATACGACAACCATAAAGGTGGATTTGTGGCTTTTATGGAGAGGGCGTCTGTCGCCCGGATGGCGACAGTCGAGCGGTCATGGACGACGCAAAGCGTCCCTCGAAATAAAAGTTACAAAGTCACCTGTCATACACAAGGAGATCGTCATCATGGCATTTATCACCGGCATCACCAAAGGGGGCGGCACCTGGACTCCGACCTTCGTCGAGGCCATCGATCCGGAAAAATGCATCGGCTGCGGCCGCTGCTACAAATCCTGCGCACGCAAGGTTCTGGCGCCGGAGGATCTGGTCGACGAAGAGTCCGAATCAACCCGCATGATCATGACCATCGTGGCGGGCGACAACTGTATCGGCTGTGCCTCCTGTGGTGTCGCCTGCCCGAAGAAATGTTTCAGCTTTGCGCCAATGTCCGTCTGACAACGAAGTCGTCCTGAAAAACCCTGTACAACAAGGAGAAGCCCATGGCCACCGGCTGTCCCATGATAACCGCACAACAGACCAC
>CALFFB010000220.1 GCA_937958075.1 uncultured Geobacteraceae bacterium
CGTTGCTGGCGCTGGGCTTCCTCCTGTCGCCGTCGGGCTTCAAGTTCCTCTTGTCGCCGTTTTTCGGCTTCTTCCCGTTGCCGGCGTTCCGCGGCCAGGCGCTGCTTTTCTGCCTCTTCACGTCGGCGCTGCTCTTCAGCGAGGCGTTGTTTTTCCGCTTCTTCCCGTTGACGTTTCTCTTCGGCCAGTCTCTTCTTCTCGGCCTCTTCCCGCTGGCGTTGTTCTGCCGCCAGGCGTTCGGCTTCCTCGCGCCGGCGTTGCTCTTCGGCCAGACGCTGCTCTTCCAGCTCATCGATCAGCGGTACCAGCTCCGGCTCAGGTTCAGGCTCGGGTTCCGTTTCCACCACTGCCTCAGGTTCCGGTTCGAGTTCTGCCGGGGGTGCGGCAGGTGGTGGCGGTGGAGTCGGGGACGGATCAGGCGGGGCCGGTTCCGGTTCCGTCGGTGCGACGGCTTCCGGGCGTCCGGCCTGAGGGTTCAGTACCGGCGCATTGACCAGGCTGACCTGGTAGACCGGGGGCGGCTGCTGGAGTGACTGTTGAAACCAGGGGGTAAAATAGAGGGCCAGCAACAGCAGGTGCAGCACCACGGAGAGCAGCAGCATTTTAAAAAAATCGGGCTCAATGCCTGTTGCTCGCTGTCCTGATGATTCGGGGCGCAGAGGTTCCATGGGCAGGTTGTCAATCCTCCGGCAGACGGGTGACCATGCCCAGTTTGTCAACTCCGGCCTGCTTGACCGCCGCCATCACCTGCACAACCAGCCCGTAGGCCACCGCCTCGTCGGCCTGCAAAAAGACCTGGCGCTCGGGCCTTTCCTGAATAGCTTGCCTGATGACAGGTTCCAGGCTTGCAACATTGCCAATATCGTTGCGGTCGACGCTGATCTGTCCGTTCCGTTGCAGGATAATAACCAGTGGTTCCTGATCCGCCGGCAGACCGGGAGACTGGCGGACCTGGGGCAGATCGACCTCAACCCCCTGGTCGAGCATGGGTGCGGTGACCATGAAGATGATCAGCAGGACCAGCATGACATCGACAAAAGGGGTGACATTGATCTGGGACAGGCTGCTGCGACGGGTTCCTGTCGTCCGGCCACCGATCTCCATCTACCGGCTCCGCTCCAGACGTTCGAGGATGTTCAGGAATTCCTGGCTGAAGTTATCCATTTCGCCGATGAGTTCGTTGACCTTGTTGAGATAATGGTTGTAGCCGATGACCGCCGGAATCGCCGCCGCCAGCCCGATAGCCGTTGCCACCAGCGCTTCAGAGATACCCGGGGCGACAACAGCGAGGGAGGCGCTGCCGGTCTGGCCGATTCCGTGGAAGGCATCCATGATTCCCCACACGGTGCCGAAGAGGCCGATAAAAGGAGTAATGGAGCCGGTGGTGGCGAGAAAGGTCAGATACTTTTCCAGGCGCTGGGTTTCCTGGGTGGTCGCCCGCCGCAAAGCCCGGGCAACGATTTCCGTGGTGTTGAAGTGGGCGTTGAACTCATCCTGGTCGGCATCGGCCGCCTCCGGTTTTTGCGCCCGTTTCTTCAGTTGCAGCAGTTCGTGGTAGCCTTCGCGGAAGAGATTGGCAACGGGTGCCTGATGGAATTCCTTGACCTGCTGACCGATGAGATCGAAGCGTTTCTTGCTCCAGAACAGCTCAAGAAAGCGGTCGGAATCACGCATGGCGCGGCGGACGATAACCCCCTTGTAAAAGATAACGGCCCAGGATACCAGTGAGAAATACACGAGAATCAGCAGGACGCCCTTGACCACCGGGCCGGCGGTTAACACCAGATCTAGCAACGCTATTCTCCTTGGCTGCAGGAAGTTTCCCCACGGCAGGGGGAGTGTAAAATGCCGAAATTATCAGGTAGCTGCCGCCGCAAGTCAAGACAGCGCCGGGCAGTTTCCGGGTGCCGGAATGCACAGAGAGTACCTGCACAGTGTCGGGCCTGTTCCGGCGCCGGTTTCCGGTGAAGTCCCCTCAGAAAAATCTTCGGCAGGACATGATCTGCATTTTGGCATGGCTGAACAGGGACTTTTCCACCCTGTCCACAGGCTTATCCACAGGATGGACGCACGTCACGTTCGATCATGGCATAGGCCGAGTGATTGTGGATGGACTCGAAATTCTCGCACTGGATGCTGAACCACCGGATCCGAGTCACCTGCGAGAGTTTTTCCGTAAGTGCCCGGACCATGTCTTCGACGAACATGGGGTTGTCGTAGGCGCGTTCCGTCACCGCTTTTTCATCTTCGCGCTTGAGCAGGGCGTAGACCGGTGAACTGGCGCAGTCTTCAACCCACTGGATCAGATCCTCAAGCCAGATGTGTTCCTGATAACGGACCTGGACCGTGACCAGACTGCGCTGGTTGTGGGCACCACGGTCACTGATCTGTTTGGAGCAGGGGCACAGAGAGGTGACCGGAACCCTAGCTTCGAGCATGAAGTCAAAGTCGTCGGCCAGGGTGCCTAGCATCCGGCACTGGTATTCGAGCAATCCCCGGGCGCCGGAGACGGGGGCGCGCTTTTCGATGAAGTAAGGAAAATCCAGCTCCAGGTGCGCGCGGTCGGCACCGAGGCGTTTTTTCATTTCCAGCAGGATGGTTTCAAGGTTCTCCACGCTGATCTGGCCGTGGTAGAGGTTGAGAACCTCGATAAAACGGCTCATGTGGGTGCCTTTGAAGTGCTCCGGCAGGTCGACATACATGTTGACCTTGGCGACCGTGTACTGCCGCTCCCGGTGTTTGTCCTGGACGACGATGGGATAGCGGATATCCTTGACGCCGACCTTGTCGATGGCAATCTTCCGATGGTCGCGGCTCTGCTGCAGATCGGGCATCGACCGGCGGTTGTTGGAGTGCTGTTCAGGCATAGGTCAGGGGATCCTCCTGGTGGATATCGGCAAAGCCTTTCAGGCGCAGGCGGCAGGAATCGCAGTGGCCGCAGGACAGCCCTTCCGGAGTCGGATCATAGCAGGAGTGGGTCAGGCGGTAATCCACCCCCAGGTCCAGACCGCGCTGGATGATCTCCCCCTTGCTCAGATCGATGAGGGGCGCGTGAATGCGGTAGGGGTGTCCCTCGACCCCGGCTTTGGTGGCGAGGTTGGCCATGGTCTGAAAGGCGGCGATAAATTCGGGGCGGCAGTCGGGGTAGCCGGAATAATCCAGGGCATTGACGCCGATAAAGATGTCAGCGGCGCCAAGAACTTCGGCCCAGCCCAGGGCAAAGGAGAGGAAAATCGTGTTGCGGGCCGGTACATAGGTTATCGGAATGTCATCGGTCTCGGACATATCCTTGGGCACCGCGATATCGGCGGTCAGGGCGCTGCCTCCGACCTGGCGCATATCGATATCGATAACCAGATGCCGGTTTGCGCCGATCAGTGGTGCGAACTGACGTGCTTTTTCAAGCTCGATGGCATGCCGCTGGCCATAGTTGAAACTCAGGGCGTACAGGTCAAAGCCCTGATCCCGGGCAATGGCCATGCAGGTGGTGGAATCCAGTCCACCGCTGTAGAGAATGACAGCTGCTTTTTTCATAGAGTTTGTTCCTGTAGGCGAAACTGAGCAGAACACCTGATAAAAACAGTTTCTGAGAATCAGTTGCTGACGGCGGTGGCTCGATAGGCCGAGCCATGCACCTCGTAGAAATTCCCCGTTCCCAGGCGATGGATTTTCAGCAGGTTGGTGGTTCCCGGGGCCGAAACCGGGCTGCCCATGGTAATCACCACCACGTCGCCGGATTTGAGCAGGCCGCTGCCCAAAACCGCCTTTTCCACCGAAGCGATCTGCGCCTCCGTGTCCCCCTGAATGGCAACCCGCAGCGAGCTGACGCCGCGGTACAGGGCCAGGTGCCGCCGCACCTGCTGGGTCGGGGTCACGGCATAAACGGGCAGAGCCGGACGATATTTGGCAACCAGGGTGGCCGTGCTGCCGGTCTGGGTAAAGGCGAGGATGGCTGCCGCGCCCACATGCTCCGCCAGCCGGCAGGCGCCCTGACCGATGACATCGGGAATATTCTGCTCAACGGACTGGGGAGCCACCAGCTCAAAGCGGTCACGGTTGAGCTCCTGGTCGGCCTCAACATCGCAGGCAATGCGGGCCATGACCTTCACCGATTCGATGGGGAACTGCCCGGCGGCGGTCTCTCCGGACAGCATCACCGCGTCGGTGCCGTCGAGGATGGCGTTGGCAACATCGGAGGTCTCCGCCCGGGTCGGACGCGGACTGCCGATCATGCTTTCCAGCATCTGGGTGGCGGTGATCACCGGTTTCCCGTGATGATTGCACAGCCGGATGATTTTCTTCTGAATCAGCGGCACCCGTTCCGACGGCAGCTCCACGCCGAGATCCCCACGCGCGACCATGATGCCGTCGGCTGCTTCAAGAATTTTTTCAAAATTATCAACGGCTTCCGGTTTTTCTATCTTGGCGATGACGCGGATGCTGGACTGGCGTTCGAAGAGATACTGTTTGATTTTCCAGACCTCTTCGGCGGTTCGCACAAAGGACAGGGCGATCCAGTCCAGATTCTGCTCGATGGCAAAGTCGAGATCCGCATAGTCTTTTGTCGTGACCGCCGGCGTAGACACCTTGACACCGGGCAGATTGATCCCCTTGCGATCTTTCAAAAGTCCGCCCTGCTTTACCAGACAGAAAACCTGACCCCCTTCGACCCTTTGTACTTCAAGCTCAAGGTGCCCATCGTCCAGCAGAATGCGGTCGTGGGGTTCAACATCATGGGGCAGATCGAGATAGGTGGTGGAGATCCGTTCACTGGTCCCCTCGATGTTGTCGGTTGTGATAATCAGCGGCTGCCCCGTAACCAGTTCAACGGCACCCTGACGCATGGTTCCGGTGCGGATTTTCGGTCCCTGCAGGTCACCGAGAATCGACACGGCCTTTTTGTGGCGTGCGGACAGGGTGCGGATGGCGTCGATCCAGGCTTTTTTCTGCTCATGTTCACCGTGGGAAAAGTTGAGGCGGAAGACATCGACACCGGCCAGGAGCAACTGCTCCAGAAGGGCAGCGGTTTCCGTAGCCGGACCGATGGTTGCGACAATTTTGGTATGACGATACATACAAGCCTCTTATAAAAGATAGAGCGATGCTTTTGCGTGGCTATCCATGTTGCCCCGGACGAAGGGCGCATGCTATAGGTAATGGCCTGTGTGCCAACGATCCCAGCAACAAAACCAATTTTTCTCCCGTTAGTCCATATAAATCATGAAACGAGCGCTAAAATACATCTTTTTCTGCCTGCTGGCCATGCCGGTGCTGGCGGTAGCGTTACTCATCGGGGCCTACTTTTACGTTTCATCCACCCTGCCCCGGGTTGATTCCCTCAGCGACTATCGTCCCCCCCTGATCACCACCATCTATGCCGATGACCAGACGGTTATCGCCGAGTACTCCCGCGAGCGCCGGTTTCTGGTGGCTTATGACGATATTCCCAAAACCCTGGTCCAGGCCTTTGTCGCCGCGGAAGACGCAACCTTCTTCAAGCACCATGGCATCGATCTGATGTCCATTCTGCGGGCGGCCATCAACAACCTGAAAGCCGGTGGTATCTCCCAGGGGGGCAGCACCATTACCCAGCAGGTTGCCAAAACCATGCTCCTCAGTCCTGAAAGAACCTTCAGCCGGAAGTTCAAGGAAGCTATCCTCGCCTGGCGCATGGAACAGGCCCTGACCAAGGAGGATATTCTCTACATCTATCTCAATCAGATCTATCTCGGCCACCGCTCCTTCGGGGTTGAGGCGGCAGCCCAGAGCTATTTTGACAAAACCGTATCCGAACTGACCCTGGCCGAAGCCGCCATTCTTGCCGGTCTGCCCCAGGCACCCAGCCGCTATTCCCCCTACCGCCATTACCAACGTGCCCTGGATCGCCAGAAATACGTTCTCGGACGGATGCAGGAAGAGGGCTATATCACCCCGGCCGAGCGCCTGGCGGCGGAACAGGAAGAGGTGGTGATTACCCCGCGCATCAACACCCTGCTCGATGTCACCGCCTATTTCAACGAACAGGTGCGCCGCTATCTCGAAGAGCGCTTTGGTGAAGACATCCTGTATACCGGTGGTTTGCGGGTCGAGACCAGTATCAACCTGGAACTCCAGCAGGCGGCTCAGGACGCTGTCCGGGACAATGTGCGGGCCCACGACAAGCGCCGTGGCTTCCGTCCGGTCGAACAGGTTCTCGACGATGCACAGCAACAGGAATTTCTGGCCCGCCAGGCCGAAGAATTCAGTGCTGAACCCCTGAAGTCCGGAGATGAAAGCCAGGCCATCGTTGTCGGGAGGGAGGGCGATCAGCTCATCTGCCGCCTGGGTGAGTTCACCGGTAACATTGCTGTTGCCGACAGCGACTGGGCCGGCACCATCGAGATTGTGGGGCCGGAGGTTGAGCCCACCGGCAACGCGGAAACGGGGCAAAGCGTGACCCGCCTGCCCGTCGGCTCGGTGATCGATGTCAGGGTTGTAGATGGCGAAGGCGATCGGCTGCGCCTGGCCCTTGAGCAGGAACCCCTGACCCAGGGGGCGCTGGTCGCCATTGAGCCGGCAACCGGTCAGATCAAGGCCATGGTCGGCGGGTACGATTTTAAAAAAAGCCAGTTCAACCGGGCGATTCAGGCCCGTCGCCTGCCCGGCTCGGCGTTCAAGCCGATTATCTACGCGGCGGCCCTTGACCGGGGTTTTACCCCGGCGACGGTGATTCTTGACACCCCCCTGATCTATCAGAACCGGGTGGCGGAAACCGGTGATATTGAAGAGTGGAAGCCACGGAACTATGAAGAACGTTTCCACGGGCCGACGCGGTTGCGGGAAGCACTGACGAGGTCACGCAATGTTGTCACCATCAAGGTTCTGGAAGAGATCGGCGTCGGCTATGCGGCCGCTTACGCGGCCAAGCTCGGCATTGAAACCCCTCTGCAGCGCGACCTTTCCATGGCCCTTGGCTCGACGGCCGTAACCCCCCTTGAGATGCTGACCGCCTACACGGTTTTTGCCAACGGCGGCATCCTCTCACCCCCGACCTATATCACCCGCATCCGCGATCGCCACGGCCGGATTCTGGAGTCCATCGATCCGGCCGATTTCGCTGGAGGCATGGCGGCCGACCAGCGCCTCATCCGCCAGCCGCCGCGCCGGGTCATTTCACCGGAAACCGCCTATCTGGTCACCAACATGTTGGAAAGTGTCGTGCAGGAGGGCACCGGCCGCAGGGCGCGGGTTCTGAACCGTCCATCCGCAGGCAAGACAGGCACCACCAACGATCTCAAGGATGCCTGGTATGTGGGGTATATCCCCCAGCTTGCCGCCGCCTCCTGGGTTGGTTACGATCAGGAACGTCCCCTTGGCCGCAATGAAACCGGAGGGCGGGCCGCTCTGCCGGCCTGGATCACCTTCATGCAGGAAGCCATCAATCACTATCCGGCCCGGCAGTTTCCCGTACCCGACACCATCGAATTTCATCCCATCGATCGTGAAAGCGGCCTGCTCCTGGCCGGGGACAGTACCGAGGCGTATTACGAAAGCTTTGCCCCGGGGAACATCCCGGCCCGTAAAGTCCAGGAACAGCAGATGGAAGCGCGGGACTTCTTCCGGCTGGATCTGTAAATTCCCCCTCTACCCTTCCGTCTGTACGCCGCCGTGACGGATGATGTCACCTTCGGTGTGATAGACCACATCTTCAGCGATATTGGTCGCCAGATCGCCCATGCGCTCGAGATAGCGGGAGATGGACAGATAGAGGACATAAGCGTCGATGGCTGTGATATCCTTGACGATCGCATCTTTGACGCGGCAGTAATTCTCCCGGTGCATGGAATCGACCAGATCATCCATGGCGATGGCCCTGCGGGCCAGGGCCGCATCCTGATGCATGACGGAGTCGAGGGCGGTATGGAAGATTTCCTGGACCGATCGCGCCATTTTGCGCAGATCGTAGGGGCAACGCACCCGTTCCGGGCTGCCCAGGTCCAGTGACCGCTCCGCCAGATTGACGGCAAAGTCGGCTACCCGTTCCAGGTCGTTATTGATTTTAAGCACCGACACGAGAAAACGCAGATCGCTGGCCACCGGTTGATACAGGGCCATGATTTTCAGGCATTCCTCTTCGAGGGCGATCTCCAGGTTGTCGATTTCCGCATCCCCCCTGGCCACCTTCAGCGCCAGTTCCCGATCACCCTCCAGCAGAGCCTGGAGGGCCTGCTCAACCCGCCCCTCAACTACGGCGCTTAAAGCATAGAGTCGCTTTTTGAGCTGGTCGATTTCCTTGTGCAGCAAAAAACTCATGTGTTGCCCCCGACATGCTTGACCTGATGGTAATCGCCGCCTCCGTAAACAGAAGACAGCACCTTAATGAAAGGGCTTTGTAGCAGAGAAATGTTAGGTTTGTGTGAAAGGCAGGGATAGCCGGTGATTTTTTCAGTCGTCTCCTGTATCCAGCTCCAGCTGCTGCAGGATCATTTCCTCCCCGGTGGTGACGTTGTGCGTTGGCACGTTGCTAACGCCCTTCGGGTACGGCTCAAGGGCCACGCCGCTAGCTCTCGAATCAATTTGTGCATAAAATTGACGTCATGACGTTGTGGTGTTATGATGCCCTAACGCTATAAATGGAGGTGACACTATGGCTACGTTATCAAAAAGATCAACTATTTATTTAGACCCGGCTCTGCATCAGGCATTGCGTCTTAAATCTGTTGAAATGTCTCGTTCAATGTCTGACCTTGTCAATGAAATTGTTAAAGACGCACTGGCTGAGGATGCTGAGGATCTGATAGCCTTTGACAAAAGAGCCGACGAATCCTTGATCAGCTATGAGAACATGGTAAAAAGGCTGAAAAAAGATGGCCGGATATAAAATTTTCTTTAAAAAATCCGTGTGGAAAGATTTTGAATCCATCCCCCAAAAAGAGTTAAATCGAATTCTCCAAAAAATCGAGGCCCTTTCTGAAAATCCCAGGCCTTCCGGATCGCAAAAGTTAAGTGGCCAGGAACAATATCGCATCCGCCAGGGCCGTTATCGCATACTCTATTCAATTCAAGATCAAGAATTAACTGTTTGGGTTGTTCAAGTTGGCCACCGTAAGGATGTATATCGGTAGCGAACCTGTCAATCGCCCACTGCAAGCTCCAGCTGCTGCAGGATCATTTCCTCCCCGGCGGTGACCTCGACATCCGCCATACCGCACACCGGGCAACTGAAACGCCGGTCGGTGATTGTCCCCCGGTAGCCGCAACCGCAACTGATAAGCACCTCCTGTTTTTGTAGTACCAGTTCCGCCTGTTCGGCAACCGTACCGATTTTACAGACGTGAAAGGCTTCTGCCAGCAGTTCGGCGACGACCCCGGACATCTCGCCGATGCGCACCACAACTTTGGTGGCGGCTCTGGCCCGGTGTTTGCGGACATCGGCTTCCACCAGATCGAGCAGGGAGGAGACGATGGAAAATTCGTGCATCAGCAGATCCTCGGCAGGATTTCCCCGGACGGATATTCCAGGCGGCGTCTGGTACCGTAGGCGGAATGAAGCAGCACCGTTGCCGGCTCCGGCGAGGATTCGACAACGCCGACCAGCGCCGCCCGGGGATGACCATGACGGTGGAGCAGATTGAGAACGGCGGTACTGTCCTCGGGGGCAACAGCAAGGATAAAAACCCCCTCACAAGCGAGAATCAAGGGGTCGATGCCGAGAATCTCGGCAAAGCCCCGCACCTCGGAGCTGACGGGGATGTCGTCCTGACGCAGATTGAAGGTCAAACCGGTCTGCTGCGCCCATTCGTTGAAGACGGCGCTGATGCCGCCACGGGTGGCGTCACGCATGGCGTGGATATCAAGATCGGCCTCCAGCAGGGGCGCGATGGCCGGCCACAGGCTGCAACAGTCGGAGGTTAAGCCGCTGATGGCGATCTCTTCGCGGGCGGCGAAAATACAGGCACCGTGGCGGGCGATATCACCGGAGATGATGACATGGTCGCCGGCGGCGATGCGACCGGCATGACAATCCTTGACCAGGGTGCCGAAACCGGTGGTGTTGATCATCAGTTCGTCGACGGCGCCGCGCGGCACCACCTTGGTGTCCCCGGCGATGATCCGGGCTCCGGTGGCTGCCAGTTCTGCTTTCATGCTGGCGACGACCCGGCGCAGGATGTCCATGTCCAGTCCTTCCTCGATGATAAAGGCCGCAGTGAGATATTGCGGCCGCGCGCCGCGCATGGCGACATCATTGAGGGTGCCGGCAACCGCCAGCTTGCCGACGTCGCCCCCGGCAAAGAACAGGGGGCTGACGGTAAAGCTGTCGGTACTGACGGCCATTTTTCCCATGTCGATGAGAGCGGCGTCTTCGCAGGCGGCCAGTACCGGATTATCAAACGCACTGAAAAACAGTTCATGGATCAGCTGCTGATTCTCCAGGCCGCCTGAACCGTGCGCCAGTTGGATCGTGCCCCTCATGGATGTCTCCGGTATTTGTAATAGGCGGCGCAGGCGCCTTCGTTGCTGACCATGCAGCTGCCCAGGGGATGTTGCGGCGTACAGGCGGTTGCGAAGGACGGGCATTCGGGGGGGTGCGCCAGCCCCATGAGAATCGAGCCGCACAGACAGGTGCCGGGTTCTTCCGCGGCGGGGGCTGGACAGCAGGCGGCTAACTGAACTTCAGCGTCATGGGAGGCGAAGGCGCGGCGCAGCTTCAGGGCCGACCCCGGAATGCGGCCGATACCCCGCCACAGGAAATCATCGTGGGGCTCGAAATAGGTTGCCACCAGCTGCCGGGCCTTGCTGTTGCCGGCGGTTTTGACAAAACGGCTGTAGGCGTTATCCACCTCAGCGATATCGTTGCCCTTCTGCTGGATGATGCGGAGGATGGCATCGAGCACATCGACCGGTTCGAAACCGGCCACCACCACCGGCGTGCCATATGTTTCCGCCAGCCTTCGGTATTGTTCGGCTCCGGCCATGACGCTGACGTGCCCCGGCGCGATAAAGGCATCGACCGCGCCCCCTTCGGCCAGGATCAGCTCCATGGCCTGGGGCACCAGCACGTGATTGCAGTGGATCAGCAGATTATCAAGCTGCCGGTCTTGAGCCTGATCCAGCAGCAGGGCGGTCATGGGGGTGGTGGTTTCAAAGCCGATGGCAAAATAGATGACGGTTTTGTCCGGGTTGTCGGCGGCAATGGCAAGAGAATCCAGGGGTGAATAGAGGTAGCGCACATCAGCTCCGTCAGCCCGGGCCTGCTGCAGGGAGCCGCTGCTCCCCGGCACCCGGATCATATCCCCCAGGGTCACCAGAATGGTGTCTGGTCGTTGCGCCAGGTGGATGGCGGCATCGATGCGGTGTTGCGGCAGAACACAGACCGGACACCCCGGCCCGTGTACCAGGCGGATACTCTCCGGCAGGAGTTGATCGAGCCCATAATGCAGAATGGCGTGGGTATGACCACCGCACACCTCCATAATGCGCAAAGGCTGCCTGAGCTGCGCGGCTGCGGCGTCAATGCGCTCGGCAAAGGCGCGGATGCCCTCATTGCTGCGCACCAGTTGCAGCAGGGTGTCAGCTGCCTGCATTGGCCTCTCCATCCTGCAGCTGCATAATCTCCTGATACATCTCCAGGGTTTTCCGGGCTTCCTCGGCATCGATGCGGCTGATGGCCAGGCCGACATGCACCAGCACCCAGTCGCCGACGGCAACCTCCTCATCCACCAGGGACAGGTTGGCTTCGCGCGTGACCCCCAGGGTGTCGATCACCGCCATGGCGGTGTCGCGGTCGATGCGGATAATTTTTGAGGGTATGGCCAGACACATGCAGTGCACTCCTGATGATCAAAAAGAGAACGGCGAGGATGCGGGAACCGGGGGCAGTATTGTTTCTCTTGCGGGAAAACTCGGCTGCCGCCTCAGACAGTCCCCGCTGCGCTCAACAACACCGCCCCCGGATTGCCGAAAATGTAGTAAGGGTATGGGGTGTCCCCTGACAAGGGCGTCTGGCGCCATGGATGGCGACAGTCGAGCGGCCATGGACGGCGTAAAGCGTTCCTTGGAACGGGGATAGCCCATGCCCTTGCCCGGCAACAGATCTGCTGGCGACGGCCTAACCTGTCAACTCCTGCCACAGTTCATCCATCCCCTCCCCCGTCTTCGCCGAGGTGACCAGCACCCTGGCGTGGTGATTGATCTGCCGGATTTCCTGCCGGCAGCGATCGACGTCAAAATCAAAATGAGGCAGCAGATCAGCTTTGGTCAGCACGACGATGTTCGCCGCCCGGATCATCACCGGGTACTTGATCGGTTTATCATCCCCTTCAGGGATGGAAACGGCGACAACATTGAGATGAGTCCCCAGGTCAAAGCGACTCGGACAGACCAGATTGCCGACATTCTCGATAAAGAGGGTTTTGACTCCCTCAAGAGAGACGCCGATGAGGGCTTCCGCCACCAGGGAAGCCGACAGATGACAGGCGCTGCCGGTGGTGATCTGCTGCGCTCGCACTCCCTTGGCGAGAATCCGGTCGGCATCGCGATTGGTGGCCAGATCCCCTTCCAGTACCGCCAGCTCCGCCAGATTGCCGCCGGGATACCGATCGATAAGGCCCTCGAGGAGGGCGGTCTTGCCACTGCCCGGAGACCCCATCAGGTTGATGCCGCGAATGCCCAGACTGTCCAGCCGCTTGCGGATGTGGCCGGCGAGATGATCGTTATTGCTGAGCAGGCTCTGCTGATGTTCGACGAGCAGCCGGTTACCATCCTGCTGGTGACTATGGCTATGGCTATGGCTGTGGCT
>CALFFB010000221.1 GCA_937958075.1 uncultured Geobacteraceae bacterium
CTGCTGACATTCCGTGCTGCAACTGGTCGATCAACTGCTGCAGCTGTTCCAATCCGTTTCCATCCTCACCTTGCAGCGAGGCTTCAGGTGACAGTTCCGTCAGCAGTGACTGAACCAGAGCGTCCAATTGCATGATCTCGTCTTCACCAAATCCTTCCGGGGCAGACGCCATAACCTGCTCAAGCTGGGCCAGCAACCCGGCCAGAGAGGCCATGAGAGCATCCGGGCCCTGACCCTGAAGGTCCAGCTGACCGTCCGCCGGCAGACCAAAATCCGCCAAATGACTGATAGCGCGCTCCAGCTGCCGTGATGACATCGGCGCTGCACCAACGCCTGAGTTCCCGCGCAGCATCTGTTTTTGCTGCCCGGCCTGGTCCTGCCCCTGCTGGCGGACCAGAAATGAACCGAACTGCCCGGTTGTCTTGTCCGTTGCTCGCTGACCTGAAGCCTTGCTTTCCCCAAACCCCGCGGTAGAGGTCATTATCGTGGCTGCATTCATCATCTAAAGTCCCACCTCCTTTCATTGATTGACAGGGTTGATTGTCGTGACCTTCCGGTTATGGAAAATCGGTGATGGACATATCGGTAAAGGCCTGACTGATCTTTAAGGCCGTTTCCGCTTCCAGCTGTTCCATGATCTGCCCGGCGGTTTTCTTTTTGATCCCCAGCAGCAGACTCACCGCCGTCGGCGTGTCCAGTTCGCTGAGCAGAACCGCCGCCTGTCGCGGATTCATGCGTTCGTAAATGAGGCTCAGTTCCATGATCCGCTCGTTCTGAACCTCATCCCGACGGTCAAGCAACCGGGTCAGTTCGTCACGCAGCTGCTGCATAGCGGCAAGCTTCTCATCGACTTCCGCCTCCAGAGTCTTTAGCTGCATCTCTCGAGTGTCGAGTTCTTCTTCCCTGCTGCTGAGTTGTTCAAGTTGCTCCTCAATAGCCACCAGAATCCGTCGCTCCTCGACAGAGGCGATATTATTATCGTCCACCAAAGCAAACGCTGAAGGCATAGACGAGACCAGGACACCTGCCAGGCATCCTGCCAGTATGATTCTGCTCATGGTTCTTCTCCTCTGCTTCTCAGGCTGATTTCATCCAGCTCGGCCCGTTCTTTCCGCTCCAGCTCCTGCCGGTATGCCGCCTGCTGTTTTTCCTTGAGTTTTTCCATAACCTGACGTTCGCGTGCGGCCTGCAACAGCTGTTGCCGCTGCTGTTCAATCCGCTCCTGCAGATCGAGGCGTTGCTGCTGCAACTCGTCACATCGCCGCCGGCAATAGGCGATGCGATTCTCGAACAACAGCATTTCGGCGACGGTCATTCCCTGCTCTTGCTGGCGCTTCAGTAACTGATCCTGGTGCCTCAGCTCCTGGTGTTGGGCTTCGATCTGCGCCGTCAACACGTGCTGCTGCTCAAGACTTTCGGCCAGAGCCTGCTGGGCCTGATCTTCCAGGGACTGGCGGTAGTTCAGAACCGATTGCAGCTTGAAACCCTGGGCCACTGGCTAGGATCCTTTTTTCTCTTTACGCGCTTCCTTGCGCCGGTCGAGGATCAGCTCCTCCATCTGGGTCAGGGTTGTCGGCATGTCGAAGGTGTTATCAACCTGCTGCCGCAGAAAATCGTTCACCGCGTCGATACGGGAGATGGCGTAATCAATTTTCTTGTTGCTGCCGGCGGTATAGGCGCCGATATTGATCAGATCTTCCGCCTCTTTGTGCACGGCCATGATTTCACGGATGTTGCCGCTGTACTGGAGGTGCTCCGGGGTAACGATGTCGCGCATCACGCGGCTTGCCGAACGCAGCACATCGATGGCGGGAAAGTGATTACGGGCGGCCAGATCCCGCGACAGGACGATATGGCCATCAAGGATGGAGCGCACCGAATCGGCCACCGGTTCGTTCATATCATCCCCTTCCACCAGCACCGTATAGAGGCCGGTGATACTCCCCTGATTCTTGAAGTTTCCCGCCCGTTCCAGCAACTTGGGCAGGGTCGCGAACACGGATGGCGTATAGCCCTTGGTCGTCGGCGGCTCGCCGATGGCCAGACCGACCTCGCGCATGGCCATGGCAAAACGGGTCACGGAATCCATGAGCAGCAGCACGTCCTTGCCCTGGCGACAGAAATACTCGGCGATGGTGGTGGCGACAAAGGCACCGCGCATGCGCAGCAGGGGGGACTGATCGGAGGTGGCCGTTACCACCACCGAGCGGGCCAGGCCTTCGGGACCGAGATCCCGCTCGATAAATTCGCGTACCTCCCGGCCCCGCTCGCCGATCAGGGCGATAACATTGACATCGGCCTTGGTGTGCCGGGCAAGCATCCCCAGAAGAACACTTTTGCCGACACCGGAGCCGGCCATAATCCCCATCCGCTGGCCGGTGCCGCAAGTCAACATGGCGTTGATGGCCCGCACCCCCAGATCAAGAGGCGCGGTGATGGGCTTGCGCGCCATGGGACTGGCCGGCAGGGCGTAGAGAGGACATTCCTCCTGACCGGATTCCAGGGGCAGGTCATCGAGGGGGTCGCCGAGGGCGTTGAGAACCCGCCCGAGAAGCTGTTCACCAACGGGCAGGGTGGCACTGCTGCGGATGATCTGAATCAGGCTGCCGGGCCCCAGGCCGCGCAGTTCGCCCAAAGGCATGAGCAGCGCCCGCGAATCACGAAAACCGACAACCTCCGCCGGCACCGGAGGGCCGCCATCAGCGGGAAGCAGCTGACACAAGGTGCCGACGGTGGCCGTGGGGCAATAGCCTTCCACCACCAGACCGACGATCTGAATCACCTTGCCGCTGACTTTCATCAGGCGGGTTGCTCTGATGCGCTCGACCAGCTCGTTCATTCAGATTCCGACATCCCTTCTGTCAGTGTCTGGCGAATCATCGCCAGTTGTGTTTCCAGGGTTGCGTCAACTTCGCCCAGATCCGACGCGATCCGGCACCCTCCTGCTGTCACCTGCGGATCGGCTTCGATACTCAGGTTCTTCAGGCCGCTGATGCTGGCCAGAAACAGGGGTTTTTGCGCCGTGACCGCCTCCAGATCAGCCGGATTGACATGAATCTTACAGTGATCAGCCCGCACCGAGGCCTGCAGCGCCTGTTCGATGGTCTTGACCACGATATCGGGGTGCAGGGTCACTTCGCGGCGAATAACCTGCTCGGCGATGACCATCACCAGCCGCAGCATATCATCACGGCTGCGCTCGGCCAGTTGGCCGCGCAACTTATCGACCTCGGTCACAGCTGCGGCAAAGGCGCGGGAAGCCTGTTCCAGCTTCTTGCCGGCCTGATCCAGGGCTTCCTGGCGCCCTTTGGCGTAGGCCTCGTCGATCTCCTGCTTGTGGGTCGGAGTTTTCGGTTCAGGAGCCGGCGCCGGAGGCGCGGCCTTGGCTTTGGCCGGCGGCTCGGCGACAAAGGGCTTCTCCACGGGAGCGCCCCCTTCGTCAAATGACCCGAAGTGGAACTCCTTTAAATCCGTTGCTTCCTCCCCTCGATAGACCTTAGACAAGCTCATCGCTGCTACCACCTCGACCAGGAATGACAATCGTGCCTTCTTCTTCCAATTTCAACGCCACCTTGACCACTTCCATCTGCATCGCTTCCACCTCCGACAGTTTGCGCGGCCCCATGGCCTCGAGGTCCTCATTGATCATGTCGGCGGCGCGCTCGGAAATATTGGCGAAGATCTTGTTTTTAACGGCATCGCTGGCGGTCTTCAGGGCCAGGGTCAGCATGTCGGTGCTGACCTCGCGCAGGATCGACTGCATACCACGATTGTCAATAGCCAGCAGATCTTCAAAGGTGAACATGCGCCGTCTGATCTCCTCGGCCATTTCCGGATCGGTGGCCTCGATACTGGTGATGATCACCTGGTCGGCGCCCTTTTCCATCTTGCCGAGGATCTCGACCACCTTGCCGATACCACCCACCTGCTTGCGGTCATGGCCGACCACCACCCCGACCTCGCGCTGCAGGGCATCCTCGATCTGCTCGATCACCTCCGGGGATACATGGTCGATCCGGGCAATCCGGTAAATGACTTCACCGCGGATGTCGTCCGGCAGCTCCGACAGGATACGGCTGGCGTGATCCTCCTTCTGGGTTGACAGAATCAGGGCCACCGTCTGGGGATGTTCGTTTTCCAGCAGCCCGGCAACCATCCGTGGATGCATTTTGGAGATGGTCTCCAAAGGCCGCCCCTCGATCCCCGAAGAAACCTGCTCCAGCAGGTACTGGGCCCGATTACTGTCGGAACTGCCCAGAATCGCATGACGGGCGAATTCATCGCCGCGGATATAGACCCCGATATCACCTTTGCGGGCCTCTTTGTACTCTTCGAGGACTTCCCGGGCCAGAGCCGGCTCGACATGCTCGACATTCATCATGCAGCGGCTGATTTCGCGCACTTCGGCGTCATCAAGGGCCTCAAAGACCTTGGAGGTTGCCTCCTCGCCGAGGCAGAGCAGCAGCAGCGCCGCTTTCTGGGCACCGGTCAGATGTTTGGCTTTCTTCACCCGTCTTCTCTCCCGTTACAAATGCTGTCAGTGGATCAGGATTCTACCGGCTCGTTCTTCATCCAGTTTTTGATAACCTGGGCCGCCAGCAGATTACCGCCGAGGACCTCCTGGCGAATCTGCGACAGGGGGTCGCCAGGGCCACCGAGCATCGGTGTCTCGCCGCGCAACTCATTTTCCAGTTCTTCCACGGTTTTCATCGGCTGGTTTTCGTCGGACGCGCTGCGCAGGGTGCGAATGATAGGTCTGATCAGCAAAAGATAGGCCAACAAGGCAGCGATTCCCAACAGGCTGTACTTAATAACCGGCATCAACGGATAGATGCGGTCGATCAGCGACGGTGGCGGTACCGCGAAATCATCCCCGAAGGCACTTTCAAAAGGCATGGATACCACGGAAATGACATCACCGCGGTCATCGCTCAAGCCCAGAGCGGTGCGTACCATCTGCTCGATTTCCTGAACTTCTTCCGGACTGCGGGGCGAAGTGACCGGCTCGCCACCTTCAGCGCCGGGGGTCACGCGATCAGCAACAAGAACGGATACTGACAGATTTTTGACAGATCCTACCGATTGTACTGTTTTACTGACAACCTTGCTCAGTTCGTAATTGACCACCTCTTCACTCCGCCGGGACGGGGTGCTGGTCACGGCCGCCTGCTGACCTTCTTCAAGGTTGGCCACCACGCCCGGTACGCCACCGACCATCTGGCCGCTGCCTTCTTCGGTCATCGTCTGTTCACTGATCGGCACCGCGCCACGGGGATCAAGAACCTCTTCAACCCGTTCCCGCTGATCAAAATCAACCTCGGCGGTCACCCGTACCAGGGAGTTGCCCATCCCCAAAGCCCGATCAAGCAGGGTCTGAGCGCGATGCTCAAGACGACTCTCCATGGTCTGCTGATAATTCTGCATACCCGGTGTTGTCGGCCCGAAGGATTCATCGCCACGGCTGGCCGACAGGGTTCGTCCTGAGGAATCGACAACTGTTACCTGTTCCGCTTCAAGGCCCTCAACGCTGCCGGCGACCAGATGGACAATCCCCTGAATCTGGGCCTCACGCAGGGTGCGCCCCTCGGCCAGTTTGATAATAACCGACGCCGTGGCCGGTTGCTGCTGCTCACGGAACAGGCGCTTTTCCGGCAGAGCCAGGTGAATGCGCGCCGCTTCCACCGGAGCCAGGGAGGTAATGGTGCGGGTCAATTCCCCCTGCAGGGCACGACGATAATTAACCTTCTGGGTAAAATCCGTCATGCCGAAACTCTGCTTGTCAAAAATCTCGAAGCCCACGCCCGATTCCGCCAGACCGGAGCCGGCCAGCTCAAGGCGGGTTTCGTACACCTGATCCGCCGGAATCATGATCATGCTGCCCCCCCCTTCAAGGCGGTAGGGGATCTTGCGCGCTTTAAGCCACTCAACAACTTCCGAGGCGTCCCGGCTGGGCAGATTGGCAAAGAGCAGACTGTAGTCCGCCACCCGTGCCTGCATAATGATCAGGGAAAACAACAGAATACTAACGGCGGCCGCGGCAACCAGACTCAACTTGCGCGCCATGGTCCATTCATTAATGACGTCGAACAGAGTCTTTTTTTCCTTTTCAGCCGGCTTGTTCTTGTCAGCTGTTCCGATCAAAGCGGGATTTTCTTCAGCCATTGTCCATCTCCTTCAATGCACCTGCAGCAGAATTCATGTCATACAGTTTTTCAGGACAGATCAGACCTGCATCCGCATCACTTCCTGATAGGCCTCAACCGCCTTGTTCCGTACCTGCACCATCATCCGCAGGGAGATATCCGCCTCTTCCATGCGCAGCATCGCTTCGTGCAGATTCTTGGTATCGCCGGCGACGACCTGCTCCGCCGCCCGGTCCGCCGTCACCTGGGCCTGATTGACATCGGCGATGGAATTCTTCAGGGCCTCGGCAAAATGTTTCCCGGCCTGTGCCGGGGCGTTGACCTGGGGTTTGACCAGACCCGCCAGATGGGTCTTCAGGGTGACATCGGTAATATTTCGCATGACCTAACCTCAGCTTCCGATTTCCAGGGCCTTAAGCGCCATGCGCTTGGCCGCCTTGATGACGTTGACATTGGCTTCATAAGCGCGGGACGCGGACATCATGTCGGCGGTCTCTTCCACCAGGTTGATATCCGGCATCTCGACAATGCCATCCTCCCTGGCGTCGGGATGGGCCGGGTCAAACACCAGGCGCGGCGGACGATCACTGGCCTGGATGTGGGACACCCGAACCCCCTGCACGGCATCGCGCAGGCGGCCGTCGAGTTTTTCGGCAAAGGAGTCCTGGCTGGTCTGAAATACCGCTTCCCGCTTGCGATAGGGGCCGCCGTCGGGAGTCCGCGTGGTTTCGATATTGGCCAGATTGGAACTGATGGTATTCATCCGGGTGCGCTGGGCGCTCAAGGCCGAGGCACTGATTTTCATGGTGGTGAACAGATCCATAATTAAAACCTCTCGACAGACCGGTTAGCGACCGTCAGCCGCGACATATTTGAGCAGGCTGAGTTTCTTTTTCAGAATCTGGGTGCCGGCTTCATAGAGCAACTGATTTTCCGACAGGGCGAGCATCTCCTCTTCCAGAGAGACGCTGTTGCCGTCGCCGATGGTGCTGGTGTTGACATCTTCGGTAATACGTCCCTGAACCTGATCAATGCCCACTGTTCCCACCGGGAAATGCCGGGGATGGGTCGCTTTGTGGTCGAGCTCAGGGCGGCTGATGGCGCGCTGGAGGTCATCTTCAAAGCTCAGCCGCTTTGCTGAATAACCAGGCGTTTCAGCATTGGCGATATTGCCTGAAATCACCTGTTGATTGCGCGCCCGCAGATTCAGACTCTGTTCGAGAACGGCGATGGTTCGTCCGGTGAGTTTCATATCGATCATAGCTTGACTCCTGACTGATTTTTGACACCAACAGCTGTTAATTTCCGCGTGCCTGCTGAATTAGCAGATCCCGTGCCAACTGTCCCCAGGCGCTGTCGCTGTCCCCGTCAACCAGCTGCTGTAACTGCTCCACAGCAGCACCGCGCCGCCCTTGCTGCAGCAGGGTTTGCGCATAACGGTAGCGGGCCTGGGAGGAAAAATTTTCAGCCTCAAGCAACTGTTGATAGTGCCCCTGGGCAGGGTCCAGATTGCCCAGGCGATAATGGGCTTCGGCCAGCAGTGCCAGATCCTTGACAGCAAGGGGTTGCTCCGCCGCCACCATCTCCAGGTTGTCGACGACCGCCTGGAAATTATTCTGCCGCCAGTAAGCCTGCGCGACCCGCCTGGCAACGTCAGGGGTTTGCGGCCGCCCCGGTCGCTGCAAAAGCTCCCGCGCCTCGTCTTCCCTGCCGTCCCGCTCCAGCAGATCAAGGAGCATGACATACAGGGCTCCGCCGTCGGCTCCATCCGGGTAACGATCCAGATATTCACGGGCGTAGTCAGCGGCCTGGTTATACAGATTGCGCATCTTGTAACTTTTTGCCAGGGGCAGGTAGAGCTGACTGCGGACCGCCGGATTGCTGCTGCGATCGAACAGATAGAGCAGAACCCGCGTCGCGCGGTCGTAGAGACCCAGCCGCTCAAAAGCAATAACCAGATTATTGAGAAAATCGCGGTCATAGCCGCCGGCCAGCAACAGGTCGCGGTTTTGCTCGACGAGCACCACGGCGTCCAGGTCCTGGCCCTCTGCCAGCAGCTTGTCGACCACCAGCGGCAGCTGCCGCACCAGCAGCAGGGTGGCTTCCCGGCGCAGGGGGGAGCTGCGGAAATCCCGCTGGTATTGCATCAGACGCCTGACACTCTGCTGATGCTCTTCCGCAAGAAACAGGGCCAGGGCCTCCTTGAACAGACTCTCTTCGCGAATCTGCCGATAGGTCGATTCACGGCCGAGGCGGCCGTAGCCGGGGGCTGCCTCCACCAGCGCCTGCTCATCACCGTTGACAATCCGGATATCAAGCAGCCGCATCCGCGCCCGATCCCCGCCTTCGGTATCAGGATAATCCTGGGTCACCTGCTCCAGGCCGATCCACCCCCAATCAAAATCTCCCGCTTCGTAGGCGGCGGCTCCCGCCGCAAAATGAACGAGATCAGCTCCCGGGCCCTCGGGGATAACGGCAGCAAGCTGCAGATACAGTTGCCTGGCAAAACTATAGTCTTCCGCCACAAAGGCCGCGTAAGCCGCACGGTTACAGGAGGAATGATAGAATTCGCACAAGGCACTCGCGTCCGCAACCTCCCGGTAAAGGGCCAGGGCAGGGTCACGCTGATCCAGCCCGAAAACGGCATCGGCCCGGCGCACTGTCCGCGCAAACTCCAAACTTGCGGGCCAGCTTATGGCCGGATCCTCAAGCTGCTCCAGGGCCAGCTGATACTGCTTGGCCGCCAGGGCCGCTTCGGTGTGGAGCAGGGTCACGGCGGGGGCCAGAATGTCCGTTGACGGCAGATCAGCAAGTCTGGCGCGTAAATGCACCAGGCCTTCCAGAGGATTGTTCCGGGCAACCTCACCCCAGACCCGCAGATAATGGACAAGATTCTGATACTCCCCCTCGTGCTCAAGCCACGGCTCCAGACGGGCCAGCCCGGCGGCGTAGGATTGCGTCCGTAAAAAGGCATCGGCCATCAGCAGATCCCGCTGGTAACGCTGTTCCGTGTCAAGTCCGGACAGGGCCCCGGCCCCTTCCAGCAGACTTAAATACAGTTTGTCATTGGCCAGTTGCTGCAACGGCCAGAGAGGGTTTTCCCGATCAGCCACCAGCTGCAGCGCCGGTGGCGGCGTCAGCTCCAATGGCAGCTCAAATTGCCACGAACTGCGATAATCCTGAAAAAACTCAAGCCAATGGCCATCCCAGGGTGATTGGCGTTGCAGGCTGGTGCCGGCGGCACCGGGAATCCGCGGAGGCAGATCACCGACGCGAAAGGCGATGGCCGGGCGGGCACTGTCGTCACCACGCCAGAGTAGATCCAGCACAATCCGGTGGGGATTGCTCCGGGTTTCCGCTATCACCTGCACCGGTGCCCGTCGCAACAGCAGAGACACAACAAATTCAGGTGGTTTACGGATCAGGGTCATGCGCACAATGGTCCCGTCTTCCGGCAGCTGACGCAGGGAGGTTCCCGGATTGGTCTCTTCCAGAATCAGCTCAACCCGTTGGGCATTATGATCGACACTGAACCTGGCTTCTTCACTCAAGGTCAGGATCAGGCGCGTGCGATTGGGATCTTCATCTTTTTCAATGGCTGTCAGCAGAACTTCCGCGCGTGCCGGCACGGCGACACTTAAAAAAAACAACAGCAGAAACAGCAGCAGTCCCAGAATTTTTTTCGCTGCGACAAAGAATGTCATTGATGCCTCCCATCACTAGCGGATAAACTCGCACTTCGCAGACTGGCGAGAATCGTGCCAAATCACGAAAAGCACATTCAACGTTCCGGTTTTACTGCTGTTTCAGACAAAATTTCGTCACGTCCTTCTTTTTCAAACGAGGGGGAACAAGCCTTGTCGTAATTTTGACATCAATATAACGGATCGGAAACACGATGACTCTTGATGAAAAATACGCACGACTGCAAACCATCCTCACGGATCTGGACAGGGTGCTGGTTGCCTTCTCCGGCGGCGTGGATTCCACCTTCCTGCTCAAGGTGGCCCGCGATGTCCTGGACGCGGACCGGGTATTGGCGTTAACGGCAACATCGCCGACCTATCCCGCCTACGAATTTGACCAGAGCCGTCAGCTGGCGGCGGCCCTGGGTGTCCGGCAGGAGGTGATCGCCAGCAATGAATTGGCGAATGAAGCCTTTACCAGAAACGACAAGAGGCGCTGCTACCACTGCAAAATGACCCTCTTCCATCTCTGCCTGCAACAGGGAAGGAAACTCGGCTTTGAGGTTATTCTTGATGGTTCAAACCTGGATGATCTGGATGACTTTCGCCCCGGACGGGAAGCAGTACAGGAACTTAAGGTCCGCTCCCCCCTGCAGGAAGCGCAGCTGACCAAGGAGGATATCCGCACCCTGAGCCGCCGCCTGGGCTTGCCGACAGCCGACAAGCAGGCCTTTGCCTGCCTGTCGTCACGTTTTCCCTATGGCACGGAAATCACCGCGGAACGTCTCACCCAGGTCGATCAGTGTGAAACCTTTCTCAGGGAACAGGGGTTTCATAACTACCGGGTCAGATACCATCATGACATCGCCCGGATCGAAGTGGCTCCTGATGAAATTCCCCGCCTGCTCGATGGACAGTTACGCCAACAGGTTGTCGCGACCTGCAAACAGGCGGGATTCTCCTATGTCACCCTCGATCTGCAGGGCTACCGCACCGGCAGTATGAACGAGGTATTGAAATAGCCCCAGCAGCGGGCTGCGCCCCCATCCAACCAAGGAGGTTGTTATGCTGTTTGCCATCCGTTGTATCGACAAGGCGGATCATCTGCCGCTACGTCAGGAAAATCGTCCCGCCCACATTGAATACGTAAAAACCTTCCATGACCGGCTGTACGCCGCCGGCCCCTTGCTCGATGCACAAGGGCAGATGTGCGGGTCCCTGATTATTCTGGACGTGGCGGACAAGGCAGAAGCGCAGCAGTTTGCCGCCAATGACCCCTACGCCCTGGCGGGACTGTTCGCCGAAGTGACCATTGATCACTGGAATCGGGTCCTGCCCTAGCAGTTTGTCACTCATAGCAGGTTGCTAGATTGCGCTGGATTTTGGCGGGTCAGCAAGGCATGGCCACCGCACCTGAAGCGTCAAAGGACAAGCAAGATGCGATAGTTTATGGGTTACAGGGAAGCAGCACCCTCGCGCAGCGGGTTAAATGGTGAGGGTGTCCGGGGTCGGATCGTCCGGCAGCTGCCATGCGGTTTGGGTGAAATCACTGTCGGTGATCTGGTCGATACGGCGCTTGACAAAACGCCCCTGGGCCTCAACGGCAACGCTGCCGTCGGGCAGATAGAGTTCGCCGCTGCCTGCGAACAGGCGCCCCTGATCCTTATCGATACGCCCGACCACCGTCAGCTCGACCCCCAGGGGGACCGGCTTGCGATAACGCACCTGCAGCTCGGCGGTAAGGCCGAAGGTCGTCTGATCGTGGTTGATCATGATGGCTCTGCCGATGGTCTCATCGAGAATCGCGGCGGAAATGCCTCCATGAGCAAGGCCGGGATAGCTCTGATGGTGATTCTGCAGGGTAAAGCGCGCCAGCAATTCCCCTTCCGATGTTTCATAAAACCGGGCGCCGATGCCCAGGGCGTTGTCGGTCCCGCAAACCAAACAGTCTTTTGAAATCGGCTGGGTCCCGGCAATCCGATGCACTGTCCGTGTTGTATCCGTCATCATAATATCCCTGTATTCGTGTTGTTACACTGTTGCTGAAGGAGCAAAGGTTTCGCGTATCAGGGCAGGTAACGCCGCCGGTTTCTTTGCTGCCGGATCATAGGCGACCATGACCGTGCGGGCGGTGGCGTACTCACGTCCGTTACCATCATGCAGCCGATAACTGAACGTAAAGCTGGTATATTTGAGATTTTCAACCTGCAGGCTAATCAGCAAGGTATCATTGAGCAGGATGGGCACACGGTAATCGCACTCGGCGCGCACCACCAGGAACAGCAGTGACGAGTCAAGAAAGGCCCCGAAATATTTCTGAAAAAGCTTGATACGCGCGGTTTCCAGATAGGTAAAAAACAAAGCGTTGTTGACATGGCCGTAAGCATCAAGATCAGCAAAGCGAATCTCGATGGGCGTGGTAAACGCAAAAGGCACCATCAGCGCACCACCGGACTTTTGCCCTGAAGAATATCCAGTATCCGCTGGCGATATTCGACAATTTCCTGCTTCAGAGACTCCAGGCTGGCGATCTTGTCGTCAACCTTGCTGATGTGAAAATCGAGAATTTCCAGAAGTTTCGGCGTGATCGTATGAAAATCCTGCCGGTTGATATCGAAATTGCGGGCCAGCTCCTGCATCTCATTCAGGGAGATCCCCAGCTCCTTCAACTTGAGAATAAACTTCAGGCGCAACACCTCATCACGCCGGTAACTGCGGGTGCTTCCTCCGGTTCGCTGGGCAGCACCCATCAGCCCGATTTCTTCGTAATAGCGGATGGTGCGGGTGGTTATGCCAAGCTGCCTGGCGAGCTCACCAATCTGCAGAGGCCTGTCCTGGGTTTCATCGTTCATTGCCTGAGCCTGTGGAAAAGTGCGTCTCCCTCACGAGAAGCACGTTGACCTTTACGTAACCTACCGCACTTCATAGCACTTGTCCCAGGAAACTGTCAACGAC
>CALFFB010000222.1 GCA_937958075.1 uncultured Geobacteraceae bacterium
AGACCCATATCCTCATTGTCGAGCGGGTCATGGAGCAGATCGCGCAGGGGTTGAATATGAATGACTGACAAGTTGTGGAGTTGAATAGATTTGATATGTGCAATTTTCGGAGAGATAAAAATTAGAATTGTCGCATTATTTATCGTTGATATGTTATAGGACAAGTGAGCATGGGGTGCTCATGCTATTGCCACTGTCAAGGTTGAATTTTCAGCATCTATTGCCTTTCATGTCAAAAGGAGAGATATGATGAGTCAAAAATTGTGTGCGTTGTTCATGATTGTCTTGTTGGTCATATCCGGTTGTGGCGGCGGGGGTGGCAGTTCGCCAGCACCAGTAGAACCTTCAGCTTACACAATGGAAGAGGAAATTGAGTTTTCCGAGTCCTATACTGATCTAGGTGTTTCTTATTACGAGCTGCTGGTGCGGTTTAACCAGTTCGCCGGTACTCTTAAGCAAGATACTGAAGCCGAAGAAGAATATTATGCGCGATGGGAGTCAAAACTTACTAACGCTTTAGAGGCAGCTGAACGAGCGCGTGACGCGCATGAAGTAGTGGCAGATTTTGAGTTTTCCAGCGCACCCGCTGAACCCGCGCCTGAGCCAACTGAATTTAATGGAGAAGAATGGGTCAGTATGATGGCCGATGACTCCGTAGCAACAGCCCGTAACCTTATGAAACTGTGGGAATCTGGTGATGGGCCTGCACGTCTGACTCTCTCATATATTTCAGAGAAAACGGGAAAAAGCATCGATTTTCTCTTCCATTTGTTAGATCAGATTAAAAATGAGAAGGAAAATTGGGATAATGACAATGCGGAGCAACTCGCTGCCAATGCTGAAAGATCAAGTGAGTTTGTGCGCGACGCATCACTTACCGCTGTTTCGGCTATCGCTATGGCGGCAACCGGGCCGGCCGTCGTCGCTGGCGGTGTTACCAAAGCGACTACCGTTGCAGCCAAGGCTAAACAGGTATTTGATGGGGCGAAGGTTGTCTTTCAGTCTTATCAGGCCGGAAAAACCTTAGAAAATACTGTTGCTCTTGGGTCGAGCTTGATTATTTCAGTGGGAACTAACGATATTCCGCCAAAGGTCGCAACCTTAAGTGAAGCAATAGTTGATAAATTGAATTTATCGAAAGCTGAAACAGCAGTGTCTTTTTTCAGCGGAGTTAATGATGTTATTTCAGGTAATATCGTCGAGCGTGTTACTGGCTTGGTTGATGTTGTCAGTACCTTCTTGCCGTCAGCAAGCGAGAGTCCGAAAGTTTACGGTTTTACCTTAGAGAAAGATGGCAGCAAAATAATTGAAACGCCAGCGGAGAATGATGATTTGGAAAATTATAGTGTGTATGCAAATGAGAATGAAAATCTGGCAGCGCAGCTTGGTGCTGGAACGTATAATCTGAGTTATCTCGAAAATACGGCAGTTTCCACTGTGGAAGGCGATAGTGCAGAAGACAATGACGGTAGTAGTGAGTCAGAAATATTATTCAAGTATGATGCAAATACAAATGAAACAACTGTAAGTACAAAGGATGATTTTATGGAAGTTAAAGTGCCAGGTCGCGTTGAGTTGCGAGGCGATAATGGTGATTTTGACAGAGAATATAATAAAACTGTTACTGTTCAGGTTAAAAAAGAAGTTTTAACAGTTGCAGCAGATACAAACGGTTTAGCTGAGGATCTGATTGCAGCATCTGAAGAAAACATCAAGGCAAAAGACCCGGTCAGTATTGATTCATCAGAAGGTCCTTATAGTGGTCATTACGTCTGTTCAGGTGAGGCTCAGGGCGCTTGCGAATTTACTGTTAATGGATCTTACATCAGTGGTTGGGTTGATTTTGATGCAGATGATCCTGAAGTGCCTGTTTTGAACTATGGAGGAAACTTTAATCAAGATACCGGCACATTCAGGGTATACGGCCCCTGGAATGCCATGCAGGATGGGGGGATTCCTGTTGCTGGCACTTTCTCTATTGAATCAAGGATCACACCAACTCTCACCGGGTTAATGCCCTTCGGGTTCAAAGTGTGGGAAAACTATGAAGACGGACAGGAACTCATAGATGCCGGTGTGCTTGAAGATGGGGTTTCAATCACCAAAAGATAAAACATATTCAAGAAGCAACGCTCCGGTTAGTGATTGCCGGAGCGTTGCTGTACGAACTTTCATTTGGGAATTCGAATTTACCAGCTGGCGCCGGGCTGGGTGATGGGGTGGCGGTACTTGCTCTGATTGTCGA
>CALFFB010000223.1 GCA_937958075.1 uncultured Geobacteraceae bacterium
TACCTCGGGACGATACCCAGTTCAACCCGACTGCCGGGGCCGGATGGCGCTGGCGCAAAGACATCGGTTTTTTTCAGGAACAGCCGTGATGCGAGTTCCTCGTTGTGCTGTTCCAGGACGTTGCGCACCGCCAGGGCCCGCTCCCGGGCAAGATCCTCGAGCTGCTGATCCTCGACGACAATGTGAGTCAGCAGCAGCTTTTCCATCTCCTCTTCGGGTAATTTTTTCAGCATACCCAGTATATTGCGCGGCCGCGGAAAACTGGCCTGTTCATAGACCTGCAGCAGCAGTTCGGGATAAAGCTCGTCGCTGATGATCAGCTCGTCCGGGTTTGCCGGAGCGTCGCCCCCCTGCCGCAGATTGTGCAGATGGGCCTCTGTCAGCAGCCGGCGCAACTGCTCCCGGCGGTAGGCTTCCGGGTCGGTAGCGCGGTCGGCAAAACCGCTGATTTCCAGATTAAAGGCGGGGCGCGAAGCGAGAACGCCCGTCAGCTGTTCGAGCTTTTCCCGCTCTTCGGCATCAAGACGAGCCAGTCCCGGGGGAAATACGACCTGGCTGAAGTCCTCGTCGCTGCCCAGCATCGCCGTCAGCAGGGAAAAGGGCGCGGTGGCCGCCCGCACCAACAGATTGCGCAGCACGGTGAAGATCGTACCGGCGAGGCTGAAGCTGGGATCCTCCAGGTCCCCGGATACGGGAATATCGAGGCGAATCTGTCCGTTACGGTCTTTCAGCAGGGCGATGGCCAGGCGTACCGGCAGGCTGGTTGCCTTGTCACTCGCTACCGTGCCGCCGAGGGTGAACTGATCGAGCAGAACTTGATTGCCGGCGCGAATACGACGGTTTTCAATGTGGTAATCGAGATCCAGATAGAGCTTCCCCCGGTCGATGACATAACCGAGATAGGTTCCCGAATAGGGGGTCATGGTGGTTAAATCAATATCCTGAAAGCTGAATTTCAGGTCGAGGTAAAGCTCTTCGCTCAACGGGTTGATCTTGCCGGCAATGGTCAGGGGCGAGTGGTTTTCCAGGCGACCACGCAGATCGACATCGGCCAGCATGTCTTTGGATGAGCGCAGATCGCTCACCCGGCCTCCGAGGTCGTACATGGTGGTGGAAAAGGTCCGGCCCATATGCTCATCGGTGAAGGACAGGGTTCCGCCCTGCAGGGTCAGGGTATCGATACGGATGTCGGCGGGCGGTTGCTCAGGAGCCGGCGGCTGCGGTGCCGAAGCCGCTGCCTCTTCTTCGGTTGCCGGGGGCTGTCCGGGTGCGCTGCCGAAGGCGGTGAGATTGATCCGTCCTTCCGGGGTGATACGGACAGCGGCAAGATAGTTGCTCAGGGCCACTTCGCGGATATGGACGCGCAAGGGCTTGAGATCGCCGTCAAGGCCGCTGATGGCGAGGCTGTCCCAGCGCAACAGGTCGCCTGCGGCCAGGGGGTCGCGTAAACCGAAGCGGGCGATATTCACATCGCCGGCAAAGGTTCCGGTAAACTCCTCCATGTGCGCCAGCGTCAGGTCCAGAGTGCTGGTCAGCTGGCCGTCGCTGATGGCAAGGTTGAGCTCCGGCGGCATGAAGTCATTAAAGTCCGCCAGGGGGAAGGCCGCAAGCTCCAGGCGGGCAGCCATCTGCAAAGGATCGTAAATGAGATTGCCGCTACTGCTGATCCGCCCGCGCCTGCCGATGCCTGCGGTGAGCTGATAGGGGCTTTGCCGGGGCACCGGATAGGTCAGCTGGCCGATGCGGAAATTGATGTCACGCAGGGTCAGTTCAGGGCGGGCGGCCAGGGTCCTGTCGGTCAGGGCAAATTGGCTCTGCTCAAGGCGCAACTGCTCCAGACGGAACTGCCAGGGGGAGTCTTCCGCCGGCGCCGGCGCCGTATTTTCAGGATCATCCTGCTGCGGGCGCAGGAGCAACCCGGGCGACCAGGTACCATCCTCCAGCCGGCTGATTTTCACCTGTGCTCCGGCCAGGAGAATATCGGCAATGGTGAGCTGGTGCTGCTGCAGATCAAGGGCGGCGTCGCTGATGGCAAGTTCGCGCAGCGCCAGCTGATCTTCATCGCCGAAGGGCACCAGAAAATCGTGCAGCTGCAGCTGGACTCCTTTAAGCTGCACATCGGTCGCGGGGGCGTAGGCAGCACCGCCGGTCAGGTTCAGCTGTCCGGACAAAGGGCGGGTCAGCCAGGGTTCAAGGTAGGGATAATAGGGGGCCAGGGGTAACCGGTTGAGGGCGAAGTCCATATCCACGGACAGGGGGTTCAGGGTCAGTTCCCCGGTAATCTCGGCGCTGGTCTGCCGCTGACTGTGCAGGGACAAATGCATCCGGGTGGGTTGATGCCGATGGTTGCTTACCTTGTCCAGGTTCAGGTTGACCGGATACAGCTCCTCGGCGACAGCTGTGCTCAGGGCCCGATCCCTGATGTGGAAACGCCCGTCCACCAGCTTGACGGTGCCGATGGTGAACAACAGCGGAGTCTCATCTTCCGTTGTTGTGGCCGTGTCGACAGGCGCGTCGGAATCCGTGTCTTCCGGGGTGTACAGGGCTGATAAATTCCAGTTTCCCGCCGGACTGCGGTCGAGGTGGAGCTGGGGATCGTAGAGCTCAAGGGCTGCCAGGTTGATATCCTGCTGAAACAGATTGGCCCAGTCCAGATCAGCGACCAGCAGGGAGAACTGCAGCAGTTCGTCCCCCTCCGGCAGGCGCAGATCAACATCCGTGAGCATCAGCAGGCCACCGAGCATCAGCTGCGGTTCTTCCGTGTGTGAGACCCGGTAGGCCAGATCCAGCTCCAGGTCCAGTTCCCCCTCCTGCACCAGCACCGGCAGGGGCACCGGGGAACGGGCGGCGTAAAAGGGTAGATCGACAGCAGCAAGTTCCAGGTGCAGGCGGGTTTCGAGGGAGTCGTGGAAGGGCAGCAACTGCCCGCTGGCCGTCAGCTCCGCACCGTTCACCAGCAGCCGCAGCTGCGGCTCAACATGGACCTCAACCAGGTAGGGTATGTTGCCGACGAAGGGAACATGGAGGTTTAGTTCGGAGACTTGGTGCCGGGCTTGAGAACTGGTCAAATTGTCAAGGAGATCGATGCGCCCGTCACGGATAACGATATTGTTCAGGGAAAAGAGAAAAGGGCGTTTGTCGGTGGTGGTTGCCGCTGCTTCGTCATCCGGGTCAGGCGAGGTCGCCATGGCGATGAAGTCGGAAAAATTAAAGTGCTGATCCCCCAGCAGTTCGATGTTGACAAAGGGAGCGTCCAGCTCCAGTCGGTTGAGAATCAGGGCGCGGCGCAGCAGGGACTGGCCACTGACAGACAAAAGCAAACGGTCAAAGGA
>CALFFB010000224.1 GCA_937958075.1 uncultured Geobacteraceae bacterium
ATGAAGAAAATCGGACTTTATCTTGAGGTGGAACCGCACTTTGGCGGCACCTTTCAGATCAACCAGAGCATGCTCGACGCTTTGGCCGCCCTGCCGCAGGATCAGTACCGGGTGGTCGTCGCCTGCACCTCCGAGCACTGGCTCCCCCTTTTGCGCCCCTACCCGCACATCAGCACCGTGACCGTCAGGCGCGGCACCATCGCCCGTGCTGCCGGCCTGTTCTGGACTGTGAGCTGTTTGCCCATGAGCTGGTGGCGCACCCTGACGCCGCTGGTGCATCCCGTCGCCAGGGCGTTGCTGAAGGAAAACTGTGATCTGTGGATGTTCCCCTCCTACGATCTGCGTGCCTACCAGTATCCCCTGCCCTCCCTGGTCAGCATCCACGATCTGATGTACCGCTATGAAAAACGTTTCCCCGAGTCCTCATCCGGCTGGGCCTGGTGGAACCGGGAGCGGATCAACCACAACAACTGCCGCTGGTGTACGGGCATTCTCGTGGACTCGGAGCTGGGCCGAGAGCAGATGGTGGAATGCTACGATGTTCCGGAAAAGCGGGTCCACGCCCTGCCCTTCATCGCGCCGCGCTATATGACGGAAACAAGGGTTCGCGCCGATTTTGACAAGGTCTACCCCCTGCCGGAAAAATACCTCTTCTACCCGGCCCAGTTCTGGTGGCACAAAAATCACAAACATCTGATCGAGGCTGTCGCTCTGCTCAAAGAAGAGCTGCCGGATCTGAAACTGGTGCTTTCCGGCGGCAAGCAGAACGCCTATGAGGCGGTGGTTGAGCAGGTGCGCCAGCTCGGTCTTGATGATGACGTGCTGTTTCTGGGCTATGTGCCCGACGCCGATATGCCGGAACTGTATCGCCGCGCCCGCGCCCTGGTGATGCCGACCTATTACGGCCCCACCAATGTGCCGCCTCTTGAGGCCTTTACCGCCGGGTGCCCGGTAGCCATATCCGGCATTTACGCCATGCCGGAGCAGGCCGGCGGCGCCGCGCTGCACTTCGACCCGGATCGACCGGCGGATATCGCCGACTGTATCAGGCGCCTGTGGACAGACGATGACCTGTGCCGGGATCTGGCGGCAAAAGGCCGGGCGCGCATCGCCGGCTGGGGACAGGAGCAGTTCAACCAGCGCTTGCGCCAGATCCTCGATACCCTGGTGCCATGACAGCGACGGTTGAGATTCTGCTGGCGACCTGGAACGGCGCCGACCATCTACCGGAGCTGCTGGCCGGTATTGCCGGCCAGAGCCACACCAACTGGCGCCTGCTGATCCGTGATGACGGCTCAACCGACCGAACCGGGGAGATCCTCGCCGACTTTCAGCGACAGCACCGGGACCGGGTGCGTATCCTTGAGGATGGCGACGGCAATCTTGGCCCCTGCAGAAATTTTCTGACCCTGCTTGAGCACAGCCATGCCGACTATCTGATGTTCTGCGACCAGGATGACCTCTGGCTGCCGGACAAGATCGCCCTGACCCTTGAGAGGATGCAGTCCCTGGAAAAATCCTGCGGCAACGGTCTGCCGCTGCTGGTACATACGGACTTCAAGGTCGTGGATGAACAGTTGCAGATTCTGGCGCCCTCGGGGCACCACTATCAGCGGCTTGATCCGGTCAGGGGGGCGCAGCTGCCCCGTCTGCTGGTGCAGAACGTGGTGACCGGCTGCACGGCGATGATCAATGCCAGACTGCGCCGGCTGGTACTGCCGGTTCCCGACGCCGCCCTGATGCACGATCACTGGTTGGCCTTGACCGCTGCGGCCTTCGGTAAAATCGGCTATGTCGCCACGCCAACCCTGCTCTACCGGCAGCATCAGAGCAATCAGGTCGGCGCCGCCAGCTGGAGTAGTATCGCGTTGTTACGGCAGATCAGCAATCTGCCCCTGGTACGGGCAAGCTTTGCCCGTAATTACCGACAGGCGGAGGCGTTTTTAATGCGCTTTGACCAGGAGCTGCCCGGCGAGGCCAGACAACGACTGCTAGGGTTCAGCCAGCTGCCGCACCAGAACTGGTTACGCCGCCGCATCACCATTGTCACCCAGGGTTTTACCTACTGCGGCCTGCTCCGGAATATCGGCTGGGGGCTGCTGTGCTGACCCCTGCCGCCAAGCAGAAACACCCCAGGGTTTCGGTGATCCTGGTCAACTGGAACGGGCTTGTCCACCTGCCGGAGTGCCTTGCCAGTCTGCAGAACCAGATATTTCGGGACTTTGAGGTCATTCTGGTGGATAACGGTTCGACGGATGATTCCGTTGCCTACGTGCTGGAGCATCACCCCTGGGTTAAACTGATCGCCCTTGGCAAGAATACCGGCTTTGCTACCGGCAATAATCGTGGCTTTGAGCAGGCACACGGTGATTATCTTGTCACCCTGAACAACGACACCAGGGTCGCGCCCGACTGGCTTGAGACGTTGGTCAGCGTCGCTGATGCGTACCCTGCCGCCGGCATGGTCGGCAGCCGTATTGTAAATTTTGACGAGCCGGATATCATCGATTCCCTCGGCCTTGCGATCTGCCTGGATGGCATGGCCCGCGGCCGCTACCGCAATCGGCGCTGGTCGACCCTGTGCCTGAACGATGTCGAGGATATCCTGGCACCCAGCGCCTGCGCGGCCCTGTATAAACGAAAGATGCTTGCGGTGACCGGCTTTTTTGACGATGATTTTTTTGCCTACTGTGAGGATGTTGACCTTGGCCTGCGTGGTCGTCTGGCCGGCTGGTCGGCGGTCCTGGCCACGGAAGCGGTCGTCTATCACAAATATTCGCAGACCGGTGGCCGTCTGTCCCCCTTCAAGATTCGCCTGGTCGAGCGCAATCACTTCTGGGCGGCGATCAAGACCCTGCCCGCTCCCTGGCTCTGGGCGCTACCGGCCACCACCGCACTGCGTTATGTGCGTCAGCTGCAAAGCCTCTGCTGCCGGCAGGGAACCGGCGGACAGGCCCGCGGGCAGGGATCATCTCTCAAGTTGCTTTTTGCGGCTCTACAGGGGACCTTTGAAGCCCTGTGCGCCAGCCCGACTTTTTTTCGCAAGAGACAACAGATCATGAAAAGCCGTACCCTGTCGTCCCGTGCCATGACCGCGCTGCTGAAAAAGCATCGCCTGAGTTTTCGCGCGTTGTTTGATATGGCACCACCGGTGGAGAAGCGCTGATGCCCGTTGACCGCATTCAAATTGTCTCGATCATCTTCACGGTCCTCATTGTCTGTTTTATCTTCAGCCTGGTAAAAAACCGCCGCATGAAGGAAGAATATTCCCTGCTCTGGTTCTGCATGAGCCTGATCCTCCTCTACCTGTCCCTGGATCGCTACGCCATCGACCGTCTGGGCACCCTCCTCGGCATTGCCTATCCACCCAGCGTTCTGACCCTGATGACCACCGGCTTTACCTTTCTGCTGCTGATCCACATGACGGTGGTCATCACCCGTCTGGCCGGGCAGAACAAGGAAGTCATTCAATCCCTGGCCCTGCATTTCACCGGCCGGAATGCCCCCGCATCAGACACCCTGGTTATCGTCCCCGCCTACAATGAGGAAAAAAATATCGCCGGGGTGATTGACGAGCTGGCCGGGCTTGGGCAGGATGTGGACATTCTGGTGGTCAACGACGGCTCCCACGACGCCACCGCCCGAACCGCCCGGGACACGAACAAGGCGGTGGTTGTCGATCTGCCGAAGAATCTCGGCATCGGCGGCGCCGTACAGACGGGATTCAAATACGCCCGCAGCCATGGCTATAACCGGGCGGTGCAGTTTGATGGCGACGGCCAGCACATCGCCACGGAAATCGACACACTGCTCACCCCCCTCGACCAGGGTATGGACGTGGTCATCGGTTCGCGTTTTCTCGCCCACCAGGACGGCTACCGCTCAACCTTTTTACGCCGCCGCGGAATTCGCCTGTTTCAACGGGTCAATTCCCTGCTCATCGGTCAGACCATAACCGATAATACTTCGGGATTTCGTGCCTACAACAGTGCGGCCATCGCCTTTCTGGCGGATCATTACCCGGAAGATTATCCGGAGCCGGAGGCTGTCATTCTGCTGGGAAAACACGGCTTCCGCATCGCGGAAGTCGAGGTGCGGATGCGGCAGCGTCAGGGAGGGCGTTCGTCCATCAGCGGTATCAGGGGCGGCTACTACATGGTCAAGGTCCTGCTGGCCATTCTCATGACGGCCTTGCGCAGCACAAAGATCCTCAAAAGGGAATGACACAGTGAAACCATCAGCACCTATCTCCACCCGCGACAAGGATATCTGTGCCCTGATCGGCATCGCCGTTCTGGGAATCCTCCTCTACGCCCACACCCACAGCGCCCCCTGGTACATGGATGATCTGCGGGCGATTGTCGAAAACCGCTCCCTGCGCCAGTTTTCGACAATTTTCAGCGAATTCTTTACGGCGTCACGCGGATTGGCCGATCTTACTTTTGCCCTCAATTACCATTTCGGCCAGACAAACACCTTTGGTTATCATCTGGTCAATATCACCATTCACCTGCTGGCATCCGCTATCGTCTACCTGCTGCTCAAGCGGATTTTCCCCCAACGCTGGTGGCTGGCAGCAGGCGGGGCCCTGATCTTTGTGGCTCATCCCCTGCAGACCCAGGCGGTAACCTACATTGTTCAGCGCATGACCAGCCTGGCCGCCCTGTTCTTTTTTCTGGCCCTCTATCTCTACTGCCGCCACCGGGAAACGGGCCGAAGCAGCAGCCTGATCTGGTATGGTGCCGCCCTGATCTGCGGCGCCCTGGCTGTTTTGACCAAACAGAATACAGCCGTGCTGCCCCTGGCCATCATCCTCTTCGATCGCTATTTTCTGAACCCCAATAAGTCCCTTAAGTGGCGTCAGCTGATTCTCCGGGCCCTGCCCTTTGCCGTCCTCCCGCTTTTTCTGGGGCTGAAGCATCTGATCCTGCCCCTGGCCGACGGCACCGGGCTCAGCGAAATCGGCGGCATGCCTGATCTGGTGCATCTGACCCATCTCTCACCGATCCATTATCTGGTGACCCAGTTCACGGTGATCTGGCTCTACATCAAACTGCTGTTCATCCCCTATGGCCAGGCCCTTGACTATGACCTGCCCATTGTCGCTCACCTTGTGACCTGGCAGAACCTTCTTGCCTTCAGCGGTCTGGTCGTGCTCTTTGTAGCTGCCTTCCTGCTGCGCCGCCGCCAGCCTCTGATCTCGGCGGGTATTCTCTGGTTTTTTCTGGGCCTGGTGGTGGAATCCTCCATTATCCCCCTCGATCCTGTGTTCGAGCACCGCCTGTATATTTCCCTGTTCGGCTTTGTGTTGATTGTCCTTGCCGGCCTCTCCGGACTGCGCCGCAACCAGGCGGTTGTCACCCTGATGGTGATCCTTTCCGTTCTCTCGGCCCTGACCTGGCTGCGCAACGATCTGTGGACCGATCCCGTCGCCTTTCACGAAGACAATCTGCGGCGCGCACCGAAAAGCGAGCGGGTGCATCTTGATCTGGCCAACATCTATCTGAAAAATGATCGGGTGAATGAGGCGCAAGCCCTTTTTGAGAGGGCCCTGCGCATCAATCCCGACTATGTACCGATTCACATCAATCTGTCGCGCATCTACAGTATGAAGGGGCAGCACGAACAGGCCGTGGCCCTGCTGCGGGATGGTATCCGCCGCAGCCCCAATCATTTCCGCCTGCACAATAACCTGGGTGTCATCTACAACTACCTCGGACGCTACGCCGAAGCCGCCGCCGCTCTGCGCAAGGCGATCATGCTGGAAGACCAGCACGCCACCGTGCACTTCAACCTGGCCCTGGCCCTGGAACGCCTCAATCGCCTCGACGAAGCGGCCCACCATTACCAGCGCGCCACCCAGCTTGACCCTGGCGACGCCAAAGGCTATTTCAACCTGGGGATGGTGCTGCACAAGCAGGGGCGACCGGCCCAGGCATTGCAGCAGTTTCTCGCCGCCGGACGCCTGACGCCGAATCATGCGCCAACCCTGTACAACACGGCACTGATCTACCTCGACCTGGGAGAAACCGCCAGCGCCGCAGCCCTGGCCAACCGCCTGCGCCAGATTGATCCCGGTTCGGCACAGCGGGTGCTGCAAAGGCTCAATTCGCCTCGATGATCCCTCTTTCCACCTTAATACGAAGGTGAAGTCCCTGCTTGTGCCCTGTAGCGCTACATGATACAGTCTCCCTATGATCATCAGCTTTCGCCATAAGGGGCTTGAGCAGCTTTACCATTCGGGTTCTTCTGCTGGTGTGCAACCGTCGCACGCCCGCAAACTGAGGCGCATCCTTGCCACCCTTGATGCTGCATCGTCTCCGGCTGAGCTCAATCTTCCCGGATACCGGCTCCACCTGCTGAAAGGTTCTTTGCAGGGTCATTATGCCCTGCGGGTCAGCGGCAACTGGCGCGTTACTTTTCGCTTTATCGGCCACGATGTCGAACTGGTGGATTATCAGGACTATCATTAAAGGAGTTGCTTATGCTCAAACACCATCCTCACCCCGGTGAGATACTGCGCGAAGACGTTCTGTTGCCGTTAAAAATTGACGTAACAGATGCGGCACAGCGCCTTGGTATCGCCCGCACAACCCTGTCGCGCATACTCAACGGCCGCGCCGGCATCAGCCCCCTGTTGGCCCTGCGCCTGGAAAAGGCCGGCGTCAGCACGGCTCGCTTCTGGATGATGCTGCAGGCAAATTACGAACTGTCTCAAGCTGAGCGACAAAACACTGAACTTAAGGTCAAACCACTGCGTGAGGCTGTCTAGCTCACCCAGGCGCAAAGATCTTTTACATAAAGGCTCATTCGTCAAATCAGATCGTGACGGCTGCGCCGCACCCCCATTCGACCTCAACTTTATCAGGACCTGTCATCCATGCGGCTTCTCCCCCTTGTATTGTTAGCCCTCTTTTGCAGCGCCTGCCAGACAACGACCGGCCTGCACAGTGCCGTTCCCGAACCTCCGGCCGCCTATTCTTTCTATCAGTCCGTTGACGCCATTCCGACTGCTGATCGCTGGTGGCTGGATTTTGGTGACGACGAGTTAAACCGGCTGCAAACGCGGCTGTTCGCCGACAACCTCAGTCTCCAGCAGGCCTTTTATCGCCTTGAGCAGCTTGAGGCCAGCAGCCGTTTAAGCGCTTCGGCCCTCTGGCCGACGGTCAATGCCTCTGCCGGCGTGCGCCGCGAACAGACCGTGGGTGGCGGGGGCGAAACACAAAGCCGTTCGGGACGGCTGGCCGTGGCCACCGCCTACGAGGTCGATGTCTGGCAACGTCTGCGCCACCGGGCTACGGCGGCTGATTTGCGGCTGCAGGCGGGAGAGGATGATATCCGCACTTTGATGCTGACCCTGAGCGCGCGTTTGGCCGAGCTGTACTTCATCGCCACGGAGCAGCGGGCGCAACTGGCACTGGTTGATCGCCGCCTGGACCATCATCGGCAACTGGTTGGGCAAATTGAAGAGCGCTACCGAGCCGGCCTGACTGCTGCCACGGAGCTGTATCAGGCACGACAGAACCTGGCGCAGATGGAAGCGTCTATCCCACAGTATCAGACCACTTTGGCGCAAACGGAAAACGCCATCTCGCTGTTGCTCGGGCAACCGCCGGGAACCATCCGTGTTGCGCGCCGGACTCTGCCACAGATCACCGAGGTCATCTCTATCGGTCTGCCGGCGGATATTATCGCCAAACGTCCCGACATCACTGCCGCTCTACGCGAGCTCGAAGCTACCGATTACGAACTGGCCGCGGCTGTGGCTGATCGTTTGCCGCGCCTTGATTTAACGGCCAATCTTGGCCGTTCCCTGACACGTCTATCGTCCGGTGATGTCACCGGCAGCTTCTGGAGCCTGGCACTGGGGCTGGCACAGCCTCTGGTTGACGGGGGGCGCCTGGCCGCAGCGGCTGATCAGCAACAGGCCATCCGCAACGAGCGCCTTATCGGCGTCCACCTGAAAATTCTCACGGCCATTGAAGAGGTCGAATCGGCATTGACGGCGGAAATCAACAGCGCCCGGCGGGAACAGTTTCTTCTGCAGCAACAGCAACTGAATCAAAGCAATTTACAACTGCGACGGGAGAATTATCTGCAGGGTCTGAGTGACAGCCTGGAACTGCTGCGCAGTGAGATGGACCAGCTGGCGATCCAGAGCCAGCAGCTTGCCAATCAGCGGCAGTGGCTCAGTCACCGCATCAGCCTGGTCAGGGCCCTGGGTGGTCACTGGATGGCTGAAGAACTGGCG
>CALFFB010000225.1 GCA_937958075.1 uncultured Geobacteraceae bacterium
TCGTTCATGGCGGCGACCATGGCCTGCATCTGCTTGTTGCCCTCCTGGGCAGCGGAGCGGGCTTCACCGGACAGGGCATTGGCCTGATTGGCATTTTCCGCATTCGCCTTGGTTTGCGAAGCGAGCTCATGCAGGGAAGCAGAGATCTGCTCAAGAGAACTGGCTGATTCCGTCGCTCCCTGGGACAGGGCCGAACTGGCATCAGCCACCTGTCCGGCACCGGAGGCGATCTGCTCCCCGGCAACCTGCATCTGGGTAATCAATTCACCAAGGGCGGCGTTGGTCCGGCTCAGGGGATTTTTGATCAAGCCCGTCGCCTCGAAGGTCAGATTACCGGCAGCAAGGCTCTCAAAGGCGCCGAGAATCTCGTTCTGCAGGTTGGCGGCAAAGTTGTCCATAGCGGTGGCCAGCATGCCGATCTCATCCTTGCGCTGCAAATTCAGGCGCCGATCCAGCTGCCCCTGCTCCATTCCGGACACCATGTCGACCACCAGTCGAATCGGTTTGACGATGCGCCGGCTGATGATCAGCCAGATAATGATCGTGGTGATAATAGCGATGAGTCCCCCGGCGTACAGAATCAGGGTCAGGGTCTTGATCTTGTTCTGGGCGGCATTTTCAAACTGGGTTGTCGCGGTATTGCTTTCCGCCAGCAGGGCATTGTTGGTGGCGAGAATCACCTTGATGGCCTGCTCCCTGTCGGCCTCGGTCACGGACGGATCGAGCAGAACCTGAATCCGGGCCGAGAAGTTGTTCCAGAGATTTTCAATCTTGCGCAGTTGCGCCAGAATCTCCGGTACTGTTGCCGATGGCAGGTTCATCTCCTGATTGCCATTGATCAGCCCCTTTAATGAACGGTCAAAGAGATCATGGGTCGCCTTGAGGTCGTTGCGGTTTTTCTCGGCCTCAACGCCCATATAGACGGCAAGGGCTTCCTTGGTCATCTTCTGACTGAGGGCGCGCTGGCGACCGGCAACGTTGATAACCGAAGAATCATCCTTCTGACTATCGAGAAAAACAACCGATGACAGGATCAGCAGCAAGGTGACCAGGGTGATAATTGCGATTGAGCCGGTGAGTTTGGCTCCAACTCCAAACAGATTGTTTGTCTGCATAACGGATCTTCTCCCACAGGATTAAGGGCAAAAATCAACAGTCATTGTTCAGCAAAGAAAAACACTAGCACAGAGGCATAAATTAAAAAAGCTCCATTTGTTGGCATCTATTAACCTTTTTCTTTTAAGCCGACGTGGCAGCTGGTCTTTTTCTGACGGAGAACGAAAGGCCAGATAAAAAAATACATGGCTATCAGGATTGACAGAACGTTTTTCGAATCTACAATTCTAATCATGCAGATGTAAGGCGCAGCGTTTACTTATGAGTTTCGATCGGTCGGCTTAACATCAACTGTGACCGGCGGGGTGGCTGTTGATGGTGCGCGCCACTGCTGCAACACCCCCCCCGCCACACCAACGAAAAAAGGAGGCCAGGACGATGCAACTGACCAGATGGGATCCCTTTCGGGAGATGGAAGAGATGTTCGGACAGCGTGGTCGCGGGTGGCTATCGAAGAAGCGTTCCGGGACGACGCCCTTCGACGATGAATCCTGGATGCCCAGTGTCGACATCAGTGAAACCGACAAAAGCTTCCTGATCAAGGTCGAAGTTCCGGGCATCAAACGAGACGATGTCAAGATCAGCATTGAGGACAACACCCTGACCATCAGGGGTGAGCGCAAGGAGGAAAAGAAGGAAGAGGGGCGCAAATATCACCGTATGGAATGTTCCTACGGCAGTTTTGAACGGCAGTTTATGCTACCGCCGAATATCAATCAGGAGAAGATCGACGCCAGCTTTAAAGATGGAGTACTGGCTCTGGACCTGCCGAAAAAAGAGGTAGAGAAGCCGAAGCAGGTCGAAGTGAAAATCAAATAAGAAAAACCGTTGCATCCGACAAGCCGATCCGTTAATGAGCCCGGTCCATCTTTTGTGAACCGGGCTTTTGTCTGCCCGCCTGCCGCCGGAAAACACTTTGGTGCCGGTCGCGGGCGAAGGGTGTTCTCCGTTAAATGGCACAGTCCTCATCCAGCCACTGATAGATACTGTCGATGGGCGTCGGCTTGTAAAAAACCTGACACCCCATTTCCCGCGCCTGCTGCATCTGCTCCTGCTCCCAGCTCCCGGAGATCAGGGCCTTGCAGCGATCCGGCAGCTTGCAGCCCCTGGCCCTGAGAAACTGCAGGAACTCCAGGCCGGTCATTCCCGGCATCTGATTATCGGCAAGGATGACCTCGACGCAGGGTTTATCTTCCATCCGGCAATGGGACTCAAGCTCTTCAAGGCAGCTTAAAGGATCACTGAAGGCCATGACCGTGAAGCCTTTTTCTTCCAGAATCTCTTTCATCAGGCCAAGGCACAAGGATTCATCGTCCAAAATCAGAGCCGTCTTTGATTGCATTGCATCACACCTCTCTGCACAGGGCAACAAACTACCTGGGTTTGATAACCGAATGGCAGCACTATGACACACGCATCTGACAAAAATCTGAACGGCTCACCATATCCGCAGCATATAACTGCATATTCGTGTTTTTTTTTGCTGGTGAAATCGATACACTGCCCCCTGTTTGCTGACGTCAAGACGACTGAGGATTTTCTATCATGCTGATTGGATTTGCCGGCAAAGCGGCCTCGGGCAAGACAACGGCTGCCCGCTATATCATCAACACCCTGGGCGATGATATCTGCGTTCTGCCCATGGCGGCCATGCTGCGCCGGGAGCTGGATGATTTTTTTCACCAGGTGGGGGCAACGGAAAAAATTCCTCTGCTTTACGGAGATCAACAGGACAAACTGGTGGAGTTTTCCGTGGTCACACAACAGGCTGTCAGCGCCTGTCCGGCCTGGGGAGATTTTATCCGCTGCAATGGCGACATCCAGCAACTGGAGACGGAAACAACGGTGGTCACCATCAGACGGCTGCTGCAATGGTGGGGGACGGAATATCGCCGCCGTCAGGATCCGGATTACTGGGTCAAGGCCTGGGAATCGGCCTACCGACAGTTACAGTCAACAATACGACATATTCTGGTGGATGACGTGCGCTTCCCCAACGAGGCGCAGGTGATCCGCCGTAACGGCGGCGTGCTGGTGCGGGTGGAACGGGCGGGGTTCAACGGTGCAAATGACCACAGCAGCGAAAACTCTCTGGACGATTTTGACGGCTGGGATCTGGTACTCAGCAATGACAGCAGCCTGGAGGCGTTTCTGAAAAAGATCGACACCCAGGTCCTGCCCCTGCTCAATCACCGGTAAAACGCTAGCTCAGCACCTGTCCTTATGACGGAGCCTTCCCCCGGAAGAATCCGACGATATCCTCGAGGATCAGGTAGGCGGTGGGCACCAGCAGCAGACTCAGCAGGGTACTGAAAAGAATGCCGAACCCCAGGGAAACCGCCATGGGGATCAGAAACTGGGCCTGGGTGCTGGTGTCAGCCAACAGCGGCACCAGACCGAGAAAGGTTGTCAGTGATGTCAGCAGGATGGGACGGAAGCGATTGACCCCTGACTGCATGACCGCGTCCAGCATGGGCATCCCTTCACGCCGACGGCGGTTGATAAAATCGACCAGAACCAGGCTGTTGTTGACGACCACCCCGCACAGGGCGAGAATCCCCAGCAGGCTCATGAAGCTTAAGTTGAAGCCCATGATCATGTGGCCGACAATGGCGCCGCCGACACTGAAAGGGATCACCAGCATCACCGGCAGCGGCTGGAGGTAGGAGCGAAAAGGGATGGCCAGCAGGGCATAGACGGCAAAGAGCACAAAAAAGACCCCGTAAATCAAGCTCCCCATGGATTCCCGCTGCTCTTCCAGCTCACCCTTGAAGCTGTAGCGAATCCCCGGATAATCCAGCAACAGGTCATCGAGAAACACCGTGAGATCGGCGGCGATGGCATTGGTGTCGACCTCACCCTTTTCGGCATCGGCTGAAACATTGACAGCGCGGTTCCGGTCAACCCGGCGGATGCTCGAGTACCCCGCCTCCATAACCACTTCAGCGACCTGCGAAAAGGGAACCTCGACACCGTTCTGGGTGCGGATCTTCATGGTTTCCAGGCTGTCAAGACTGCGCCGCTCCTCTTGCGGATAGCGCACCATGACCCGAACGTCGTCACGGCCGCGTTGGATGCGCTGGGCCTCACTACCGAAAAATGCGGCCCGGACCTGACGGCCGAGATCAGCGGTGGTCAGCCCAAGGAGTTTCGCCTCGGGCAGCAGCCGCAGCTGAATCTCCTGCTTGCCCTGATCGAAACTGTCCTGAATATCGAAGAGACCTGGATACTCGGCGTAGCGCTTTTTGAGAAGGTCGGCAACCTGTGCCAGCTGACCAAAATCAGCGCCGGTGAGCTCTACGTCCACCGGGTTGCCGCCACGACCAATCTCCGCCCGATAGGTCAGCTCCTTGGCGCCGGGGATGGTACCGATGAGCTGTCGCCACTCCTGAACGATCTCACTGGTGCTGATCTGATTACGCCTCTCTTCCGGCGGCACCATCTCCATGGTCACCCGCCCCAGCTCGGGGCTGCCGCCCATACCTGGAGCACTGGCGCCGTTCCAGCCGATACTGACCAGAATATTCTGGATCACCGATCGGCTGCCATCCGGCTCCTGGTGTTTGGCCTGCAGGGCGTAGGCATGTCTGGCCATGCGCTCGATGTGGGCACGGGTCTGATCAATAGAGGTTCCAGCCGGCATGACCAGGGTCGCACGGGCGATTTCGCTCTGAATCCTGGGAAAAAACGTGTATCCGTAACGGCCGCTGACGACAAAGCTGACGATAACGATAATCACCGCGGTAAAAACAGCCATGGTCAGATGTCGGCGCTGTACGGCAAAGCCGAGAACCGGCCGATAGACCTTGAGGGCGAACAGCTCCAGCCCCCTTGCGACCCGTTGCTGCAGGCGCTGCAGCACCAACAGGGCGCCACGCGGGGGCCTGGTGAGATGAACGCTGCGCAGATGTGCCGGTAGAATCAGTTTTGATTCGATCCACGAAAAGGTCAAAGCGGGGATGACAATCAGGGGAATCTGGGCAAAGATCGGACCACGCACCCCCTCCATGAACAGCAGGGGGGTAAAGGCGGCAATGGTCGTCAGCAGGCCGAAGGTCACGGGAACCGCCACCTCCTGTGTCCCCTTGATAATCCCCTCTACGGATTCACCATCTTCCTTGAGCCGCCGGTAGACATTCTCACCGGTAATGATAGCATCGTCAACAACAATACCCAGAACCAGAATAAAAGCAAACAGACTCATGGAATTGAGAGTAACGCCAAGGGCCGGCATCATGGCCAGGGCGCCGAGAAAACTGATGGGGATGCCGACACACACCCACAGGGCAACGGAAAAACGCAGAAACAGGGTCAGGGCGATCAAGATGAGAACACCCCCCTGCAGGGCGCTGCCGGTCAGGGTATTCAGACGCAACTGGACGATACGCGAGCGGTCGCGCCAGTAATCGATGGCAACCCCGGGGGGCAACTGCTCCCGCTTGTCGTAGACGAATTCACGCACGGCGCGGCCGACATCAAGGGCATTCTGATCACCGGTACGGTACACCTCGATCATCACCGCCGGCTTGCCGTTGAGGAGCGCCTCCAGGGGCTCCTCATCAAAACCGTCGTGAATGTGCGCAATATCTCCCAGCAGGAGCTGGGTGCCGTCGGCCGTGGTGCGCAACGGAATGCGGGAGAAATCGGCGACGCCATGCGCCTGCCCCAGGGTGCGCAGCAGAATCTCGCCGCCCCGGGTTTTAATAGCGCCAGCCGGCAGATCCAGGGAAAAAGCACGGATGGCGGCGGCAACCTGATCGAGGGTCAGCTGATAGCGTTCGAGGGTTGACTGATCGATTTCGATGGACACTTCATAAGGACGAACCGCCATCAGGTCGACGAGACTGACTTCGGGCAGAGCGGTCAGATCATCGCGGATCATCTCGCCGATACGGCGCAGGTCTCTCTCCGGCAGATCAGCACCGACAACAACAGATATAACTTCACGCCGAAATTCCAGAACCTCGTAGGTGGGGCGCTCGACATCTTCGGGAAAGGTGCTGATGGCATCGACCTTGTTGCGGATGTCATCCATGATTTCCCGGGGCTCATACCCCTTGATCACATCGACCCGGACCTGGCCACTGCCCTCCCTGGCGGTGGAAAGAATGGTGTCGATACCAGTGATGGCGGCAATGGCCTCTTCGATGCGGACAATAACCGCCTCTTCCACTTCCGCCGGGGTGGCGCCACGATAGGTGACATTCACCAGCACCGTGTCCCGTTCGAATTCAGGGAACACCTCCATCGGTATCCGCGAAGTCACCGACCACAGACCCAGACCGACAATCAGCACCATCAGCAGGTTGGCAGCGACGTGGTTATGAGCAAACCAGGAGATGACGCTGTTCATGGTGCCTGCTCCGCCGCCCCACCTTCAGTGTGGCCCTCGGCGTTGACAACCCTGACGACAATACCGTCGGCGGCAAAGGGCAGCCGTGTCAGGGCGATCCGTTCTCCGGGAGCCAGGGGACCGGCGGCGACCAGATCTTCGCTGTCTCGCCAGAGAATATCCAGCCGGCGGCGCTCCAGGTGATTGTCCGGGGTGATAATATGCACGGTGTCTTCACCGTGGATCGCCTGGCGGGGGATGGTATAGACGGCTGAGAGGGTGACGCCGAAAATCCGGGCCTCGACAAACTGGCCTATTTTCAGTGGCGGACGCCCCTCCTGCCGGCGGTAGGGGTCGTCGATGCGGGCAACGACAAACAACTGCCGGCTGCCGGTATCGACGCTGCCCTCGGTACGGACCAGCCGTCCCTGCCAGCTGAACCTTTCACCAGCGATCCGGGTGCTGAAAGTGACCCTTGCCTGCGCGGCTTCCGGTACTTCGGGCTGGTCGCGAAAGGTTTCCGGCAGGGTCAGGTAGCGCATCTGCTCATCGGACAAGGGCAGCCGCACTTCCACGGCGTCACTCGCATAAATCAGGGCCAGACGGCTGCCGGTGGTGACAAACTGCCCCAGGTCGACATCCTTTTGCAGAATTCGGCCAGCGTAAGGGGCGACAATGCGGGTCCGCTCCAGGTTCAGCTGGGCCTGCTGCAATCGCGCCTGTGCTGCCGCAAGAGCGGCTTTGGCATGCTCAAGTTGCGGGGTGCGCAGAACCAGCGGCGTTGGTTCCGTTTCGAGACGCAGCTGCGTCCAGTCGCGCCGGGCCTGATCGCCGCGCGCCTGTTCTTCAGCCAGAGCCAGCTGCCTCTGGGCCACTTCAGCCGCAGCGATGGTGATAGCGTTACGGTAATCACGATCATCAAGGCGCAGCAGCACCTCGCCCTTTTCAAAAAATCCACCGGTGCGAAACTGATCCGACACCGCGATGACCCTACCGGCAGTCTCAGCGACCAGAGTGCTTTCCGTGCGCGGGGACACCGTGCCGCGACTGGCAATGCGAACCTGATAATCCTGCGGCTCGCCCACCATCACCTCAACCGCCGGCGGCGGCGTCTGCGGCCGCTGGCGGCTGGCTTCAGGGCCGGTAGCGATGAGGCTGACACCGACAGCGACCCCTGCCAGCAGAACCAGAAGGGGCGACAACACACGGATGAGACGCTTCATGAGTGATTCCGGATAACGGGAGGGTTGTGGAGCCAATGGACGAACGACGGGAATCTAGCAGAAAAACGGCAGGATGTAACCACGCAATCGCGTAAAAAAGTGCTGTGGGATAACGATCAATCTGGTTGTTCGTTCCTATTTGGTCCATAATGTGCCGGCGCCTGTGGTTGTTTTTACCCTGTCCTTTCATTCGCTACGGCTATGCCTCAAGGAGAAATTCCATGATTATCGGCATCCTCAAGGAGATCAAATCGGAAGAGAATCGCGTCAGCATGACCCCGGACGGTGTCGAGGTGATGGTCAGCCGCAACCATCAGGTTCTGGTCGAATCCGGAGCCGGAGAGAAAAGCGGCTTTCCCGATGATGCCTACCGGCAGTCCGGGGCCGAAATTGTCACGACGGCCAAAAGCCTTTATGACCGTGCGGACATGGTCATGCATGTCAAGGAGCCACAGCCGTCAGAGTATGGATTGATTCGGCCGGGGCAGATCGTTTTCACTTATTTTCATTTTGCCGCCAGTGAAGAATTGACCCGCGCCATGATCAACCAGCGGGCGGTCTGCATCGCCTACGAGACGATCACCGACAGTGCCGGGACCCTGCCGCTGCTCACCCCCATGAGCGAGGTGGCAGGACGCATGGCGACACAGCAGGCAGCCAAATATCTGGAACGCTCCCAGGGGGGGCGGGGGCTGCTCATGGGCGGGGTGCCGGGGGTGGCACCGGCGACAGTGCTGGTGATCGGCGGTGGCGTGGTCGGCAGTCAGGCGGCACGCATGGCCTGTGGCCTCGGCGCCCGGGTCTATCTGCTCGACAAGGATCTGGCGCGGCTGAGACACCTCGCCGAAACCATGCCCGCCAACTGTTTCTGCCTGATGTCGTCCCCCGGAACCCTGCACGAGCTCATCAGGGAAGCCGACGCCGTCATCGGCGCCGTACTGGTGCATGGCGCCAAAGCACCACGCCTGATCAGCCGCGACATGCTGTCGACAATGAAACCGGGGGCGGTGCTGGTGGATGTCGCCATCGACCAGGGGGGCTGTTTTGAAACCTCCCGGCCGACAACCCACCGCGACCCTACCTACGAGGTGGACGGCATTCTCCACTACTGTGTCGCCAACATGCCCGGAGCCGTCCCCCTGACCTCGACCCTGGCCCTGACCAACGCCACCCTGCCCTACGCCGTAAAGATTGCCGATCAGGGATGGCGTACCCTGGCCCGCCGTGAGCCGGGCATCAGGGACGGGTTCAATGTCGTTGGCGGCATGGTCTGCTGCCGGGGGGTTGCTGAAGCCTTCGACCTTGATTATGTTCCGGTGGACGAAGTCCTGAAGGTGAAACTGTAGGGTGCGACACCGCACTGCTCCGGTCAACTTGAGCGGCAACCGGCGTCAGGCCTGCAGATAATCCCGGCGCAGCTGTTTTTTGTCGATCTTGCCGACGCTGGTTTTGGCGATGGTGTCGACATAGACAATTTTCAGCAGCACGATCTGCTTGGAAATCATCCCGGCGTCGACAAAGCCGCGCAGATGATGGAGGAGCTCCTTTTCCGTCACCCCGGCTCCGGGCTTTCTGACAACCAGCGCCAGAGGTTTCTCCCCCCATTTCTCATCGGGCAGGCCGATGACCGCTGCTTCGGCGACGGCCCCGTGGGCGGTCAGCAGGTCTTCGATTTCAAGGGATGATATCCACTCGCCACCGATCTTGATGACATCCTTGATGCGGTCGGTGATCTTGATGTAGTTGTCCCGGTCGCGCCAGGCGACATCACCGGTGTGCAGATAACCGCCCCGCCACAGAGTTTCGGAGTTGCGCTGATCCTTGAGATAACCCTGCGTCAGCCAGGGCGTGCGGACGACGATCTCACCGACACTCTGACCGTCAGCGGGCATTTCCCGCATCTGCTCATCGACAATGCGCACATCGACCAGGGGCAGGGGGCGGCCGGTTTTGCAGCGAATCTCAAGCTCCGCGTCCAGAGTCAGATCCTCGGCGACGACATTGGCCAGGGTCAGAACCGGGCAGGTTTCCGACATGCCGTAGCCGGAATAGATATCGATCCCCCGTTCACGAGCGACGCGGCACAGGTTTTTGGGCAGGGCGGCCCCGCCGATGAGGACCTTCCAGCGGCTCAGATCGATCTGCCCGAAAAGGGGGTGGCTCATCAGCAGATGGAGAATGGTCGGCACGCAGTGGGAAAAGGTGACCCCCTCTTTGGCGATGAGCTTCAGCAGGGTATCGGGCATGTATTTTCCGGGATAAACCTGCTTGATGCCGAGGGCGGTGGCGATATAGGGCACGCCCCAGGCATGGACATGAAACATGGGGGTAATGGGCATGTAGACATCCTGCTGATGAAGGCGGCCCTGACCGGCGACACTGCCCAGGGCCGCCATGCCGGCCAGGGTGTGCAGCACCAGCTGGCGATGACTGAAGTAGACCCCCTTGGGCATGCCGGTCGTCCCGGTGGTGTAGAAAGTGGTGGCGCGGGTGTTCTCGTCAAAGTCCGGAAACTCGAAATCGTCGGACGCTGCGGCGAGAAGTGCCTCGTACTCGCCGGCAAAGCGCAGGGTACTTGTTGTCTCTGCCGGCTGATCCTGCAGCAGAACGTAGGCTTTGACCGTATCGATCCGTCCCTTGATCTGCTCCAGCAGGGGCAGAAACTCCTCGTTGATGAGGATATAGTCATCTTCGGCGTGATCAATGGTATAGAGAATCTGCTCCGGCGACAGGCGGATGTTCACCGTATGCAGCACCGCGCCGAGCATGGGCACGGCATAGAAGCATTCGAGGTAACGATGGCTGTCCCAGTCGAGCACGGCGACGGTGTCACCGGCCCTGACGCCAATGGTGGTCAGGGCATCGGCCAGACGGCGCACCCGCTGCTGAAACCCGGCATAGGTGAAACGCGCCAGATCACGATAGACGATTTCCTGGTGCGGATTGCTCACCGCGGGGGCGGCCAGCAGGTTTTTTATCAACAGGGGATACTCGTAAGCCGATGGCGTGCGGGGGATGAGATTGGCGGTCATCACAGTCCTCTCGGTAGGGTGTGGTCACTGTACGGCTCAACTGAGGCCACCTGAATCCTTATCGGAAAGATCAAGTGCCTGATGAGACCGGCAATATACGATAATCACCCTGGCCGGGCAACCACAAGCTATTGAATGAAGGGAGTCTGTCTTGAAACTGCCACAACCCCTTTTCGACGGGGTGCTGGTACGCCGCTACCAGCGCTTTCTGACGGATATCGAGCGGCCGGACGGCACCCTCATCACCGCCCATACCCCGAACACGGGCAGCATGCAGCAGTGTGCCGTTGCCGGGTATCCCGTCAAATTTTCCCGCGCCGCCAATCCACAGCGCAAGCTGCCCTGGACCCTGGAACTCATCCGGGTTGGCGATGACTGGGTCGACACCCACACCCAGCGCAGCAACAAGCTGGTGGCAGAAGCCCTCCACCATGGATGGATCAGCGAATTCAGCGGTTATGACATTGTTCCGGAGTACCGGTTCGGCGACAGCCGTATCGATTTCCTGCTGACCCGGGGGCCGGAAAAAGTGTTGCTGGAGGTCAAAAACGTCACCCTCTGCCATCCGCCGACGGTCGCCTGCTTCCCCGACGCGGTAACGACACGGGGACAGAAACATCTGCGCGAGTTACAGCAGGCCCTGGCCCAGGGCTATCGCAGTGTGATTTTCTTTCTGGTGCAACGGGGCGAAGCGCAGGCCTTTGCTCCGGCGGATCACATCGACCCTGATTATGGGCGCCTGCTGCGTGAGGCTGCCGCCGCCGGG
>CALFFB010000226.1 GCA_937958075.1 uncultured Geobacteraceae bacterium
GATGCCGTGGCACCGCACAACAAGTAAATCCAGCGGACGCCGTACCGGCGCCGCTAATTTCTGACGTTCGGCGGTCAATAAAATGATTTCAGCTACACAATAGGGAACTTTTGTTTTTGGTGAAGAACTCGCAGAATGTGAATCGTGGATCCATCAACAAAATAAGATACGATCATTGAAACTTCAGAAATAATGAGCAATCTGCCTCGAATTCCATCCCGTTGAACGCCCATTAAAGGTTGTTCAATTAAGTTTTCAATTTTAGCTTCAATGATTTCATCTGTTTTTTCAGCAGCATCTGGGTTGAAGACGTAAAGAAACTCGAAAATTTTCTCACGATCATTTAAGGATTCTTCTTCCCAAAAAATCATTGGCGACCTCGATTGCGAACCTTGGCTTTACGTTCAGCCATTCGTGTTTTTGCAGAGTCATTGTCGACGAACACAGCCTTGCCGGAATCAAGTTTGTCGAACGCAAGGTTTACTTGCTCGGTGAGCCAAGTATCATGAGACAAGGCCTTGCGTTGTTGCTCGGCAAGCTGCTCAGTTAGTTCACGGCAAGCGTCGCTAAGGGTGCGCCCTTGGCTTTCAGCCATTTGCTGGGCTAAGCGTTTTGTTTCATCGTCAACACGAAATTGAATTCTCGTATCCATAGGTTGCTCCCGCAATTAGTGTGTGTACAAATGTTAGCACTAGCGTCACTGAAGGGCAACTAACAATTTAACCGACCGGACGGAATGAGCGAGCTGCTTTTCCAAAATGCAAAATCTGAAATTGCGGTGGTCCGCAAGCAGTTCGTCGCCGCCGGTTATCATGAACCGTTAGCGCAAGGCATCATCAAAATGAGCGATAAATAATGAGTGCAAAGTTAACACTAAGCGCCCTCAATCTCAGGATCGAGGGTTTTTTCTCATAACGCATCCTTCTCATACATTTTCAGGTGCCCTTGACAGGTCTTTATTTGGGTGCTATCAAGTGGTTAATGGAGGTGTGGCTATGATTACAAAATTTTCTGAAGATGTTGTTCCGCTAGCAGATGTAAAAGTAAATCCTGGTAAGGTTGTCCGTCGAACACAAGAGTCCCATCGACCAATTCTATTGACCAGCCGTGGCCGAGGCGTTGCCGTGTTGCAATCGCTAGAGGATTTCGAGTTGGCAGAGGAAGAGAAGGCTTTTATGCGAGCCGTTGTTGATGGGCTTAGCGATCTGGACAACAATCGCAAGATCAGTCTCGACACGGCAAAAAAACGATTGGGCGTGTAAGCACCATGTCCAAGGTTCTTCAAATTATAATGGCCGAATCGGCGGTCATGGACCTGGAAGAAATCCGTGCGTATTATTTTGAGAAACAAGCTCCAGATGTCGGTGATCGTTTAATGCGTGAGATTTTCGCCTTGATTGAAGGGCTTTCATCACATCCCGACAAAGGAAGGGTAGTCTCCGAGTTCAACCAATCCAAAATCCGAGAACTGATTCATCCCCCGTTCCGAATCGTTTATCGCCGTGATTCTCAAAGTCTCAGCATTGTCCGTGTCTGGCGAAGTGAGCGGTTGATGCGTCTTCCGTAGTCCACTAGCAATACACTCCACTGAACCGCCCCGGGATTGTCGGAGACAGTTTTCGTTTTTGAGTCAGGCTGTGGTTTTGATAATCTAAAACTGACCAGTTTAGAGGCTTTGTGATGACCGAAAATTGATCACCCTTAGCATAAGGTTGTAACGCCTGCACTGGTATCAACCTAATCCACCGGACGGAAAAAAGCCGCCGGTGATCAGTACGTTGGCCCAGACATATCACTAAAGTACTGAGAGCCTTGCTATGATCGATCTAGATAGGGTTGCGACAGGCGGAAAAGGGGTTTTTCATGGATAAGGTGATGTTTGCCAGTGACAATTACAGCGGTGTCTGCCCGGAGGCGCTGCAGGCCCTGATTGCGGCCAATGAGGGGTACGCCCGTTCCTACGGCGACGATGACTGGACGGCGCGGGCCTGTGATTGTCTGCGCGACTTTTTCGCCTGCGACTGCGAGGTCTTTTTTGTTTTCAACGGAACCGCCGCCAACTCCCTGGCTCTGGCTGCTCTCTGTCGTTCGTATCACAGCATCATCTGTCACGAACTCGCCCACGTGGAAACCGACGAGTGCGGTGCCAGTGAATTTTTTTCCAACGGCAGCAAGATCCTGCTGGTTCCCGGTGAGGGCGGCAAGGTCGACCCGGCGGCGGTTACCCACACGATCGAACGCCGCAGCGATATTCATTATCCACGACCGAAGGTTCTGAGTATCAGCCAGGCCACGGAGCTGGGGACGCTCTATTCTGTTGACGAGCTGAAGCAGCTGGGGGAGCTGGCGCGCCATCATGAGTTGTTGCTGCATGTGGACGGTGCCCGCTTCGCCAATGCTCTGGCGGGTCTGGATGTGGCACCGGCGGATCTGAGCTGGCGGGCGGGGGTCGATGTGCTGACCTTTGGCGGCACCAAGAACGGCATGCCCGTGGGTGAGGCGGTGGTTTTTTTCAACCAGCGTCTGGCCGAGGAGTTCGATTTTCGCTGCAAGCAGGCGGGGCAACTGGCATCGAAGATGCGCTATCTGGCGGCGCCCTGGGTGGGGATGCTGGAGCAGGGCGCCCTGATGAAAAACGCCGCCCATGCCAATCGTTGTGCTCGTCTGCTGGCCGAGCAGTTGCAGCAGCTTCCCGGTGTGCGTCTGGTTCAACCGGTTCAGGCCAACGCTGTCTTTGTGCAGCTGCCACTGCCGTTGCTGGAAGGATTGCAGGCGGCGGGCTGGTATTTCTACACCTTTATCGGTTCCGGTCACGCCCGCTTCATGTGCTCCTGGCAGACCCGCGAGGAAGATATTCTCGCTTTCGGCGCCGAAGCCGCCGCCATCGCCGAAAATCTCTGATAGCGTCCAGCGACTGATCGCTTAGTGACAGCTCTGGCAGATTCCGTCAGCACGTGTCGATATGGTCACGGAGGATAGAGATTTCTTTTTTCAGGATCGGCAGTTCCAGTTTTACCGCATCCCAGACAATTCGCGTGTCGATACCAAAGTATTCGTGAACGATGAAATTGCGAAAATCCTTGATGGAGCGCCAATCAATTGCCGGCACGCGATCCTTCATACTATCGGGCAGGTTGGCGATGGCTTCCCCGATGACGATAAATTCACGCAGGGTTGCCGAGTAGGTTTTGCGGTCTGCGCAGAAAAAAGCGTAGGTGCAATCGGCGGTGAAATCCTCAATGGCAGCGACGGAGTCTTCAATATCAAGGAGGTATTGACGAACATGACGCTTAGACATAGTGGATGTCTTTCATGACATGTTCTTTAATCAGGGGTTTCAGGCTTGACTCTGTGACAAGGTCCACCGGGACATCAAATGCGTCCTGCAGGCTGTGGAGAAGCCCGAAAAAACTACGAAAAGTATTGTCGCTTTGCAGTTTTACGACAATATCAATATCACTGACGTCGGTTGCCTCACCGCGAGCGTAGCTGCCAGCAAGTCCGAGGCTGGTTACCCCGAAACGCTGGTGGTACTCCTCCTTGTGCTGGTGGAGAAACTCGAGTAGCTGGTCTTTATCGAGTGGGGGCAATTTTCCCTCCTGTAAACGCACATGCGGGGATCCATCTGCACGCAGCGTATCTTCGCATGCTGAAATAGTATTGTAAATATCGCGGGAGTCTAGTGACAGCTCTGGCAGATTTCCGTCAGCACGCCGCCGGTGACCTTCGGGTGCAGAAAAGCGATGAGGCTGTCGTGGGCGCCTTTGCGCGGTGTTTCATCAATGAGGCGCACGCCCTGCTCTTTGAGGCTCGCCAGGGTTGTGTTGATGTCGTCGACATCGTAGGCCATGTGGTGGATACCTTCGCCGTTTTTTGCCAGAAATTTAGCCACGGGGGAGTCGTCCGCCGTCGGTTCCAGCAGTTCAATACGGCTTTCGCCGATCTGGAAAAAGGCCACCTTCACCTTCTGCTCCGCCACAACTTCCGTCCCCTCAAAGGCCATGCCGAGTTGATCGCGATAAAAGGCCAGTGAATCGTCGATGCTGTTGACGGCAATGCCGATGTGATTGATTTTTTTGAGCATACTTGTCTCCTGTTTAATTCAGAAAAATAACTTGCCGACTCAACTCTGGGCGCAGGGTCAGGGGAATCTTGACCCTGTGCTCAGACATAAATATCCGGCTTTAATGTCTTTTAAATGCTTCAATCAGCCGCCGCGCCGCCGCGCCGGGCGTGGTTGTGCCGGTACTGACGGCGGTCTGGACGCCGTCGATGAGGGCCGCGACCTTTTTGTCGCGCATGAACAGGCTTTTCAGTTCGTCCTGAACCTGTGACCACATCCAGTCGGTGGCCTGCAGGCAGCGTTTCTGCTCGAACTCCCCATTGTTTTTCATCACCGCGACAAAATCGAGAACTGTCTGCCAGGCTTCGGCGATCCCCTGTTGTTTCAGGGCGCTGCACAGCAGCACCGGCACCTGCCAGTCAAGACTCTTGGGTTTGAGCAGGTGCAGGGCATTCTGGTACTGCTTGCGCGCCAGCTCGGCGCGGGGGCGGTTGTCGCCTTCGGCCTTGTTGATAAGGATGGCGTCGGCGATTTCCATGACCCCCTTTTTGATCCCCTGCAGTTCATCGCCGGCACCGGTGAGTTGCAGCAGCAGGAAAAAATCGACCATGGAGGCGACGGTGATTTCCGACTGGCCGACGCCGACGGTTTCAACAATGATGATGTCAAAGCCGGCCGCTTCGCACAAAAGCATGGTTTCCCGTGTCTTGCGGGCGACGCCGCCCAGGGTGTCCCCTGCCGGCGAGGGGCGGATAAAGGCGTTCTGCTCCCGCGCCAGTTCTTCCATCCGCGTCTTGTCCCCCAATATGGAGCCACCGGACAGCTGTGACGAGGGATCGACGGCCAGAATAGCGACCCGGTGTCCCTCTTTGATCAGATACATACCCAACGCTTCGATGAAGGTGCTCTTGCCGGCACCGGGCACTCCGGAAATACCGAGGCGGATGGAGTTTCCCGTGTGCGGCAGCAGGGCGTCGAGGAGGTTGGTCGCCGCGGCGGTATGATCAGCGTTGCGACTCTCGATCAGGGTGATGGCCTTGGCCAGGGAGCGGATGTTGCCGGAGCGGACACCGGCTGCTAGGGGGTTGGTGCTGGACAAATCAATGCTCTCGGGTGAAGAGGGTGCAAGTTCTCGGTTTCATAATCGCTTAAGCAGGGGGACGAAATATCCATTCCTCCGGGACGCTTTGCGCCATCCTGGCCGCTCGAAAGTCGCCATCCCGGCGACTTGACGCCCTCGACATGGACATTCCGCCCTCCTGCTCAGCAGGTTTTGACGACGGCTATTTCCCCTCAATGGCGTCGAGGGTCTGCATGGCCGAGGTGGTGATCGGCGTACCGGGGCCAAAGATTTTCGCGGCACCGGCGGCGGTCAGAGCGTCATAGTCCTGGCGCGGAATAACGCCGCCGCAGACGATGGCGATATCATCGGCGCCGAGTTTTTTCAGCTCGGCGGCCAGCTGCGGCACCAGGGTCTTGTGGCCGGCAGCGAGGCTGGAGACGCCGACGACGTGGACGTCGTTTTCCACGGCCATTTTTGCCGCCTCTTCCGGGGTCTGGAACAAGGGGCCGACATCGACATCGAAGCCGGCATCGGCGTAGGCCGAGGCCACCACCTTGGCGCCCCGGTCGTGACCATCCTGACCCATCTTGGCAATGAGGATGCGCGGCCGGCGCCCCTCTTTGGCGGCAAATTCATCCACCCGCTTTTTCACTGCGTTAAAGTCGCTGTCTTCGTTTACCACCGATCCGTAAGCTCCGGAAACAAGTTTGATCTCGGCGCGATGTCGGCCGAAGACCTTCTCCATGGCATCGGAGATTTCGCCGACGCTGGCCCGCTGACGGGCGGCGTCGACACACAGCTCCAGAAGATTGCCGTCGCCATTTCGGGCGGCGGCGGTTATGGCTTCGAGGGTCTTCTGGCAGGCAGCTTCGTCGCGGCCGGCGCGCATTTTTTCGAGGCGGGCTATCTGGCTTTTGAGGACGGCAGCGTTGTCCACATCGAGGGTTTCGATGGGGTCTTCCTTGGCCAACCTGTACTTATTGACACCGACGATAACGTCGCGGCCGCTGTCGATGGCCGCCTGCTTTTTCGCCGCCGATTCCTCGATGCGCAGCTTGGGCATCCCCGACTCGATGGCCTTGGTCATGCCGCCCAGCTCCTCGACTTCGGCGATGATAGCACGGGCTTCCTCGATGAGGGAATGGGTCAGGGATTCGACATAATAGGAACCGCCCAACGGATCGACCACATTGCAGATGCCGGTTTCCTCCTGGATGACCAGCTGAGTGTTGCGGGCAATACGGGCGCTGTGATCGGTGGGCAGGGCGATGGCTTCGTCCAGGGCGTTGGTGTGCAGCGACTGGGTGCCGCCGAGAACCGCTGCCATGGCTTCGATGGTGGTGCGGATGACGTTGTTGTAGGGATCCTGCTCGGTCAGGGACCAGCCGCTGGTCTGGCAGTGGGTCCGCAGCATGGAGGACTTGGGGTTTTTAGGGTTGAACTGCTGCATCAGCTCGGACCACAACAAGCGGGCGGCGCGCAGCTTGGACGCTTCCATGAAGAAGTTCATGCCGATGGCGAAAAAGAAGGACAGCCGCGGCGCGAAGGAGTCGACATCGAGCCCCTTGGCGATGGCGGTGCGTACGTACTCCAGTCCGTCGGCCAGGGTAAAGGCCAGTTCCAGGGCGTTGTTGGCTCCGGCTTCCTGGATGTGGTAGCCGGAGATGGAAATGGAGTTGAACTTGGGCATGTACTTGCTGGTGTATTCAATGATATCGCCGATGATGCGCATGGAGGGTTCCGGCGGATAGATATAGGTGTTGCGCACCATGAATTCCTTGAGGATGTCGTTCTGGATGGTGCCGGCCAGCTGTTCCGGTTTGACCCCCTGCTCCTCGGCGGCGATGATGTAGTTGGCCATGATCGGCAGCACCGCGCCGTTCATGGTCATGGAGACGGAGACCTTGTCCAGGGGGATGTCGGAAAAGAGGATCTTCATGTCCTCCACCGAGTCGATGGCGACCCCGGCCTTGCCGACATCGCCGACAACCCGGGGATGATCGGAGTCATAGCCGCGGTGGGTGGCCAGATCGAAAGCGACGGACAGCCCCTGCTGGCCGGCGGCGAGGTTGCGCTTGTAGAAGGCGTTGGACTCCTCGGCGGTGGAGAAGCCGGCGTACTGACGCACCGTCCAGGGGCGGCCGGCGTACATGGTGGCCATGGGCCCGCGGACAAAAGGCGCCAGGCCGGGCAGGGTGTCGGCGTAGGGCAGGTCTGCCGTGTCGGCCGCGGTGTAGAGGGGTTTGACGGTGATGCCCTCCGGAGTCTCCCACAGCAGGGAGGACAGGTCTTCTGACTTCTTTTCCTTTTTGGCCTGGGCTTCCCAGTCGGCCAGGCGTTTTTTCTCAAATTGACTCATCGTTGACGTCTCCATGATCTGCCTGTGTCCGGGCGGACACGGCGGTTAGCCGGGCGGTGGAAGAGATCCGCGCCCAGCGGTTCCTTCAGCGGGTCACGACCGCCAGGACCTGGACGGTTTCACCATCTTTGGCCAGCAGTCGGTGTTTCACGGTCGAATCGAAATAGACGGCATCACCCTCTTCCAGGGAAAAGCGTTCCTCGTTGAGAAGGATTTCAGCGCGCCCCTTTAATATCAGCAGGAATTCTTCCCCCTCGTGATTGTAAAGGGTTTCTTCTTGTGCTCTTTCCGTTACGGTGAGGACAAAAGGCTCCATTTTTTTGTTGTGCTTGCGGTAGGACAGGGTTTCGTAAGTGTAGCCGTGGCTGGTGCCGTCCTTGGAGATGACACGGCTGACAATCCGCCGATCCTGTCGCCGGACAATTTCGTAGCGGTTGGTCTCTTCCCCCTCTTCAAAAAAATGACTCATCTTGACATCAAAAAAACGGGCGATTTTCGACAGGGTGGCGATAGGGGGTGAAACATTATTATTTTCTATCTGTGAAATCAGGGCAGGAGAAAAGCCGGTTTCATTGGCGACATCCTGCAGGGTCAACTTGCGCTGCTTGCGCAGGTTTTTGATTTTCTGTCCGATATTGAAGTCCATGATCTTCCTTTAAGCCGCGAAAATATAAAGGCGTTTTGCATCCGGTTCCTATAGCGGACGTGGTGCAAAATGTCAACCAGAATAATTTTAATAAGATTAAAAAACGATGTTGTTCAAAAAGCCGTCAAGACATTGTTAACAGGCTGAAATGCCGGAACTCTAGGGCTTTTTCCCCGACGCCATTTGCCATGAAAACAATGATTTTGTCGGATCATGCCTTTAGTTTGGCTTAAGGCCATAGCGGACCGCCGGTGATCGTGCCAAGAAGCTTTTGTCTCCTTGTGGGAGCGCTGCTATTTTTTTCTTGACAATCGCCTGCTGCTCATTAGAATTGGCGCTGTTAGCACTCAATGCAAATGAGTGCTAACAAAGAGGTGAAACGCAAGGGTGGCCGGAGGCAGGGACCTGTATCCGGGCATTCTGATTTATTGTAAACCCTGTTGGTGCGGCAGGCTGCTGCCGTGACGAAAAACCCCGAAAGGAGACAAGTGAAGATGAACATCAGACCATTGCAGGATCGTATCATTGTTGAACGTGTGGAAGAGGAAACAAAAACAGCCGGAGGCATCATCATTCCGGATACGGTTTCCAAGGAAAAGCCCCAGGAAGGCAAGGTCGTTGCTGCCGGCAAGGGTAAAGTGACCCCGGAAGGCAAGGTTCTGCCCCTGGATGTCAAAGAGGGCGACCGGGTATTGTTCGGCAAGTACGCCGGTAGCGAAATCAAGGTCGACGGCAAGGAATACCTGATCATGCGTGAAGACGATATCCTCGGCGTTCTCCAGTAAACACAGAGGCTGATCGACATTGTAGCATTTTCAACCTAAAGAACTCTATCAATACGTTAATGGAGGATACAGAACACTATGGCTAAACAAATTATTTTTTCCCAGGAAGCTCGTGCCAGCATTCTCGACGGCGTCGCCACTCTGGCCAACGCCGTCAAGGTGACCCTTGGTCCGAAAGGGCGCAACGTGGTTATCGACAAGGCCTATGGCGCGCCCCTGATTACCAAGGACGGTGTCACCGTGGCCAAGGAAATCGAACTGGAAGACAAGTTCGAGAACATGGGCGCCCAGTTGGTCAAAGAGGTGGCTTCCAAGACCTCCGATGTGGCCGGTGACGGGACCACCACCGCGACCGTGCTGGCCCAGGCCATCTATCAGGAAGGCGTCAAGCTGGTCACCGCCGGTCACAGCCCCATGGAGCTCAAGCGCGGTATCGACAAGGCCGTCGCCGCTGCGGTTGAAGAGTTGAAGAAAATTTCCAAGCCGGTCAAGGACCACAAGGAGATTGCTCAGGTTGGAACCATCTCCGCCAACAGCGATGAGACCATCGGCAACATCATTGCCGAAGCCATGGAAAAAGTCGGCAAGGAAGGCGTCATCACCGTTGAGGAAGCCAAATCCATGGAAACCTCACTGGAAACCGTCGAAGGGATGCAGTTTGACCGTGGTTACCTGTCCCCCTACTTCGTGACCGATCCCGAGCGCATGGAAGTGGCTATGGACGATCCGGTGATTCTGATTCACGACAAGAAAATCAGCAACATGAAGGACCTGCTGCCGGTTCTCGAGCCGGTGGCCAAGCAGGGCCGTCCGCTGATGATCATCGCTGAGGATGTCGACGGCGAAGCCCTGGCGACCCTGGTCGTCAACAAGCTGCGCGGTACCATCAATGTCTGTGCCGTCAAGGCCCCCGGTTTCGGCGATCGCCGCAAGGCCATGCTTGAGGATATCGCGGTCCTGACCGGTGGTCAGGTGATCTCCGAAGAGGTCGGCTTCAAACTGGAAAACGCCACTGTCGATATGCTCGGCAAGGCCAAGCGGGTGGTTGTCGACAAGGACAACACCACCATTATCGATGGCGCCGGCGACGAGGTCTCCATTGAAAGCCGGGTCAAGGTGATCCGCGCCCAGATTGAAGAGACCAGCAGTGATTACGACCGTGAAAAGCTGCAGGAGCGTCTGGCCAAGCTGGTTGGCGGGGTTGCCGTGATCAAGGTTGGCGCGGCCACCGAAACGGAAATGAAAGAGAAGAAGGCCCGCGTCGAAGACGCCCTGCACGCGACCCGTGCGGCTGTTGAAGAAGGTATTGTTCCTGGCGGTGGTGTTGCTCTGGTGCGTTGCCTGCCGGCCCTGAAAAAGCTCAAGGTGGAAGGTGAGCAGAAGTTCGGTGTCGATCTGATTATCCGCGCCCTTGAATCCCCCCTGCGCCAGATTGCCATCAATGCCGGTGTCGAAGGTGCCATTGTTGCCGACAAGGTCATCAACGGCAAGGGCTCCTACGGCTTCAACGCCGCTTCAGACGAGTACTGCGACATGATCGAGGCCGGTATCATCGATCCGACCAAGGTCACCCGCAGTGCTCTGCAGAATGCCGGTTCCGTTTCCGGCCTGATGCTGACCACTGAAGCCATGATCGCGGACAAGCCGGAAGAAAAGGATGCAGCACCGGCAATGCCGGGTGGCATGGGCGGTATGGGTGGCATGGGCGGCATGATGTGATGACCGCCGTCTGATCCATCCAGACTCTGTAGAAAAAAATCCCCCGTCGGTTTGTGCCGGCGGGGTTTTTTTTCAGGTTTAAGCGCCACCCGCTGCCGGTAAGCAGGTTAGCCGGTGGAACCGGGTGTGGTCCAGGTGTTTTAAACAGCGGAAGGCTGGGGTGGTATTACGGGAGTAGGGTGGCGACCAGGAGGATCAGCTGTCGGTCAGGGTCAGCAGGGAGCGTTCTTCATACAGCAACTGGGCCAACTCGTCGGCTGGCAGAGGTTTGCTGAACAGGTACCCCTGCATGGAGTCGCAGCCGCAGTTGATGAGGAATTTCAGCTGTTCCCTGGTCTCCACCCCCTCGGCGATGGCGGTAAGGTTCAGGTTGTGGGCAATATCGATAATGCTGGTAACAACGGAGGCGCCGCTGGGATCGGTGGCGACGTCGCGGATAAATGAACGGTCGATCTTCAGGCTGTCCACCGGAAAACGGCGCAGATAGTTGAGGCTGGAGTAGCCGGTACCAAAATCATCGAGACTTAAGCTCACCCCGATTTTACGCAGCTCGTACAGGGAGGTCACCGTCTCCTGGGGATCATCCATGATCATGCTTTCCGTCAACTCCAGCTCCAGCAAGGCGGGGTCGGCTCCTGACTGGTGCAGGATGTCCTTGACCTTGGTGGCCAGATGGCCCTGACGAAACTGCCGGGCTGAGAGGTTGACGGCGATGGGTACCGGGGGGAGCCCGGCATTGCCCCAGGCGATGAGCTGGCGGCAGGCCTCCTCCAGGACCCAGGTGCCGATGGGGACGATGACCCCGGTTTCTTCGGCCAGGGGGATGAAGTCGCCGGGTGAGACCATGCCCCGCTGGGGATGGCGCCAGCGCAGCAGGGCTTCGCAGCCGTTGATGCGGCCCGTGCCCAGATCCACCTTGGGCTGATAGTGCAGCTCAAACTCGCCTTTTTCCAGAGCCTGGCGCAAATCGCTCTCCAGTTCCAGGGCCTCCAGAAGATTATTGTTCATATCCGCTGAATAAAAGGAGAATTGATCCCCCTGTTTTTTCGCCTGATACATGGCGATATCGGCAAAGCGGATGAGGGTTGCGCTGTCATCACTGTCCGCGGGATAGAAGCTGATACCGATACTCGAGGTCAGGGTGATTTCTCGACCGGCGATAAAGTAGGGCACGGCGATGGCGGCGCGGATCTTTTCAGCGATGGGTCTGACGTCCTCGGAGTTGTTCAGGTCCGTCAGCAGCACGACAAATTCGTCGCCGCCGAAACGGGCGACGGTATCCGATTCGCGCACCGCTCCGGTCAGACGCTGGGTGACCTGACAGAGGAGCTGATCGCCGGTGGCGTGCCCGAGGCTGTCGTTGACCATTTTGAAGCGATCAAGGTCGAGGAGCAGCACGGCGACAATCTTCTTCGAGCGTTTGGCGTGGCGAATCGCCTGCGCCAACCGGTCTTTGAGGAGGATCCGGTTGCCGAGGCCGGTGAGATGATCGTGGGTCGCCTGATATTCGAGCTGGCGCTCATGATTCTTATGTGAGGTGATATCTTCCTTCACGCAGATATAATGGCTGATCTTGCCGTCTTCGTCGCGCAGGGGGGAGATGGAGCTCTGCTCCCAGAAGAGGGTGCCATCCTTGCGCTGATTGAGAAGCTCGCCATGCCATTCCTGACCGGCCAGCAGGGTCGTCCACAGGTCGTTATAAACAGCGGGCATGGTCTTTCCGGATTGAAGAATGCGCGGATTCTTTCCCAGAACCTCTTCCCGGGTGTAGCCCGTGGCGGCAGTGAACTTGGGGTTGACATACTCGATGTTACCGTTGAGGTCGGTGATCACCACGACCGCGGGACTCTGTTCCGCCGCCAGGCTGAGCTTGCGCAGTTCGCGCTGGGCGCGTTTGCGTTCGGTGATATCGTGGACAATGGAGTAAAGCAGCTGGCGCCCGGAAAAGTCGATGAGGCTGCAATAGCTCGCGACATCCCTGACCTGGCCATCGGCCAGGCGGTGACGGAACTCCAGGCGGTGGCGATCTTCGGCGCTGGCCCGGTCGAGCTCTGCCGTCATCTCTGCGTGGGACAGCTGATTGAGGTCCGACAGGTGCATCTGCTGCAGTCGCTCAAGGGTGTAGCCGTAGTAGGTGCAGGCGGCCGGGTTGGCATGGACGATACGGCCGTCCTGGGGATCGCTCAGAAGCATGATGGCTTTGCTGTTGGCAAACAGGCTGTGATAGCGTGCCTCGCTCAGGCGCAGGGATTCTTCGGCCTGCCGGCGCTGCTTGAGGTGGACGCGCAGACGCCGCCGATTGAAATCGGTGAAGAGCAGACCGATGAGCCAGAGACCGCCGTAACCGAAGGCATAGTTGAGGGTTAAGTCGTTAAGTTCTTTCTGGTAGTCGGCCCACGGAATCATGATGCCGACGCCACCGAGGATGTCCCCTTCGCGGAACCCCTGAACGCCATGACACTTCAGGCAGCTGCTGTCAGCAACAAAGGGCTGGATCAGGTGCAGGTGCCGCGGAGTGTCGTTCGTTAATTCTATCCACTCTTCGCCCCCTTGCTGAAAAGCGGCGATAATCTCCTGCTCCCGGTCACTGGGTGCGGTGCTGCTGCTCAGGGCCCGATTGCCGAAAACATAGCTGTGAGATTCCAGGTGATGATCGGCGACGTCGTGGACCTGATGAATCATCGTCGAATGATCAATAAGGGTCAGAACCTGGCCCGAGTCGGCGACGATATCGCGTTCCGGCAGGTGGTCCATGTAGGGGTTCGGCCGGGCCTTTTCGCTTACCGGGACGTAAATTCCACCATGCTCGGTGAGCCATTTGCGAAAGGTCTTGTCCCGGTCGAGACTGGCGCGGGCGGCAGTCTGGGCGTTTTTGAGGATGGCCTGGCTGGTCTGGTAGTAGTGGGTCAGGCCCAGTGCCGCAACCACCAGGGTCCAGAGCAGGGCGATCACGGCAAAGGAAATACCGGGTTTGCTGTCGGAAGCAAGGAGCAGTCGGTGGGGCGCTGCGGCGGACGGGTTGTTGTGGGCTGGGTCTTTTTCCGGTTTCATCGGATCAACTGGAGACTCCACTGAGTGAACCAACAGAAAAATCAGGACATCAGATTATCTCAAAGGACACTTATTAACATAAAAAGATAACAGCGCCTATAATAATTCTCCTTTCGTTATAAAGGGCTCATTTTCTGTCCCGTGAGCGGAGGGGAAACACGCGTGTTCACCTTGCCCGGCAAGTGGATCTTCCTTGAATAAATTGATAAAAATCAAAAAGTTGACCATTCTTCCGTTGTAATCTGCAACGATCCCTGTAAAATCCAAAGTCTCAGGCTTAGGTTCTCTCGCCCAGGAGTCGCTGCCATGATCACCGCTGAAATCCCGCTCTTTTCCTGTCGTCCAGCGGCCATAGGCTCTGCCTGTCGGTGTCTGGTGACAGGGTTTTTGGTGGCGGTCCTGTTCTGTCTGGTGCCGGGTGCTGCCTCTGCCCGCACCGTCAGTGTCGGTGTTTATGAAAACCCGCCCAAGGTGTTTACCGACCCGTCCGGCGCGCCTGCCGGAATCTTTATCGATCTGATCGAATATATGGCCGAAGAGGAAGGCTGGCAGCTGCAGTATGTGCCGGTGCTCTGGGGGGAAGGTCTGGACCTGATCGAACAGGGGCGACTGGATCTCATGCCCGATGTCGCCTATACGGCGGAACGCGAGGCGCGCTTTGCCTATCATCGCGAATCGGCCCTGTCCGACTGGTTTCAGGTCTATGCCCGCAAGAACAGCGGTATCACCTCCATCGTCGATCTGGCGGGGAAGCGGGTCGCGGTTCTTGATCAGTCAGTGCAGCAGGCGGCTTTCCGGCGCCTGATTTCCGGTTTTGAGCTCGATATCCAGCTGGTTTCCCTGCCCGACTATTCCACCATGTTTGTCTGGGTGGCCGAAGGCGAGGCCGACGCCGCCATTACCAACCGTTTTTACGGGGTCGGACAGGCCCGCACCTATAATCTCGAAGATACCGCCATCATTTTCAGCCCCACCCGGCTGTTTTTTGCCGCGCCCAGGCAGGGACGTCAACAGCTTCTGGATGCCATCGACAAGCATCTGTTGCAGATCAAACGGACGCCACAGTCGGTTTATCATGAGACCCTGCAGCGCTGGACTTCGGAACCTCACACCTTGACCGTGCCCGACTGGGTCAAGTTCAGCGCCCTGATGGCCGGTCTGGTACTGGTGTTGAGTTTTCTCGGCAGTTATGTGCTCAAGCGCCAGGTCGATGCCCGCACCCGTGAGTTGCAGCAGATCAATCGGGAGATGGAGCAGCGCATCAGGGAGCGCACCGCCGATCTGGCGGCGGCCATGATCAAAGCCCAGGAAGCGGATCGACTGAAATCGACCTTTCTGGCGACCATGAGCCATGAGCTGCGCACCCCCCTGAATTCCATTATCGGTTTTACCGGGATTCTCCTGCAGAAGCTTGCCGGCCCCATCAATGAAGAACAGCAGAAACAGCTCGGCATGGTACAGACCAGCGCCCGTCACCTGCTGGCGCTGATCAGTGAAATCCTCGATATTTCGAAGATTGAGGCCGGTCAGCTGGAGCTGTCACGGGAGACCTTTGTCCTTAAGGAATCCATCGACAAGGTCGTCGCCCTGGTGACGCCCCAGGCGCAAAAAGCGGGGATTGGGCTGCAGGTGGAGATGGCGGCCGGAGACGACCGGGTGACCACCGATCAGCGGCGACTGGAGCAGATTATCCTCAACCTGCTGACCAACGCCGTCAAATTTACGGAACAGGGACAGGTCAGGCTCAGATGCTGGCGGCAGCAGGAGCAGTATGTTGTCGCCGTGGAGGATACCGGTATCGGGATCAGTGAAGAGGCCCTTCCCGGACTGTTCCAGCCCTTTCATCAGCTGGACAGCGGGTTGTCACGCAAGCGCGAAGGCACGGGCCTCGGGCTGGCCATCAGCAAAAAACTCATCGAGATGCTCGGCGGCAGTATCGACGTGCAGAGCCGGCCGGGGGTCGGCAGCACCTTTACCATCCGTTTCCCCGAAACCCCAGGAGCCATGCCATGAGCGCCCCCTTGCTGATCATTGAAGACAATGCGCAGAACTACTACATGATGCGCTTTCTTCTGGAAAAAAACGGCTTCGCGGTGGTGGTCGCCGACAATGGCCGTGATGGTATCACTGCCGCTCTTGAGTGTGGACCGCAGGCGATTCTGCTGGATATTCAGCTGCCGGAAATGGATGGCTACGCGGTGGCCGCCGCCCTTAAACAGCATCCGCAACTGGCCGCGGTGCCGATTGTCGCTGTGACCTCCTATGCCATGCCCGGCGACCGGGAACGGATCCTCGCCGCCGGGGCTACCGGTTATATCGAAAAGCCGATCAATCCGGAAACCTTTGTTGATGAACTGCGCACCTATCTGAAACCTTCATCGCCCTGACAGGACGCCATCGCCCATGACTATTCTCATTGTCGACGATCATGAACAGAACCGCTATCTGCTGGAAAGTATTCTTAAAGGTAACGGCTATGCCACCTGTTGCGCCGCCAACGGTGAGGAGGCCCTGGCGCTGTTACGGTCGAGAGAAATCGAGCTGATCATCAGCGATATCCTGATGCCGGTCATGGATGGTTTTCAGCTCTGTCGCAAGGTCAAAACCGATCCAAAACTGAAGCATATCCCCCTGATTATCTACACCGCAACCTACACCAGCAAAAAGGATGAGGAGTTCGCCCAGCAGCTGGGAGCTGACAGATTCATCCTCAAGCCCTGCGAGCCGGATGTCTTTCTGGCGGCGGTCAAGGATGTCGCCGCCGCAGCGAGTACCGTGTCGACGGAGAAGGTGCCCCAATTGCAGGAGGATGAGACCCTCAAGTTGTACAGCGAGCGTCTGGTGCGCAAGCTGGAGCAGAAGATGCTCCAGGCCGAGCAGGAAATCGCGGCGCGAAAAGAGATGGAAATCAGGTTGCGCAAGCTCAGCCTGGTGGTGGAACAGAGCCCGGCGGCGGTCATGATCACCGACCTGGAGGGGAATCTGGAATATGTCAACCCGAAGTTTACCGAGGTGACCGGCTACCGGCCGGAGGAGGTCTACGGCAAGAATCCGCGCCTGCTGCAATCGGGCCAAGTCACGAAAGACGAGTATCGCAACCTCTGGAGTACCCTGCTGGCGGGTCAGTCCTGGCAGGGGGAGTTGCTCAACAGGCGCAAGAACGGCCAGCTGTACTGGGAGCGGGCCCTGATTTCTCCTCTGCGCAACGAACAGGGGGAGGTGACCCACTATATCGGCGTCGGCGAGGATATCGATACCCAGAAAAAATATGAAAAACAGCTGGAATATCAGGCCACTCACGATGATCTGACCGGTCTGGCCAATCGGGCTCTGTTCCGGGATCGTCTCGATCGCTCCATTGCCCGGGCTCAGCGGGACAAGCAGATTGTTGCCGTGCTCCTTCTTGACCTTGATCGCTTCAAGGTGATCAATGACAGCCTCGGCCATGCCCTGGGGGATGATCTCCTGTGCGAGGTGGGGCAGCGCCTGCAGCGCGTGTTACGTGACACCGATACCGCCGCCCGTTTTGGTGGTGATGAATTTGCCGTACTGCTGACGGATATGGACCATGCTGATGACATCCACGTGGTTGCCGGAAAAATCCTGTCGACCATTGCTGAGCCTTACGTCATGGACGGGCGGGAGATCAGCCTGACCGCGAGCCTGGGTATCAGTTTTTATCCGGATGACGGCCAGGACAGCACGACCCTGATCCGCAATGCCGATACGGCTATGTACCAGTCGAAAAAACAGAGCGATCATTTTTCCTTTTATGCCAGCGAAATGAACCGTCAGATGCTTGATACCCTTGAGCTGGAAACGGCCTTGCGCCAGGCGCTGGAGCGCCAGGAGTTCGAGCTCCATTATCAGCCCAAGGTCGATCTGGCCACGGGTTGCATCAACGGCTGTGAGGCGCTGCTGCGCTGGCACCATCCCCAGCGGGGTATGGTCTCGCCCGGGGCTTTTATCCCCCTGGCGGAAGAAATCGGGCTGATTGTCTCCATTGGCGCCTGGGTGCTGCACGAAGCCTGTCGCCAGAATCTCGTCTGGCAGGAAGCGGGATTGCCGGTGATCAGCGTTGCTGTCAATCTGTCGGCCCGGCAGTTCCGTCAGGGCGACCTGGCCGATCGGGTCAGGCAGACCCTTGACAGTACCGGCCTGGATCCGCAGTTGCTGGAGCTGGAATTGACGGAAAGCATGATCATGGACGATCCGGCAACGGCGGAGCAGACCCTGCGTGAGCTCAAAAACCTGGGGATCAGTTTAAGCCTGGATGATTTCGGTACCGGTTATTCCAGCCTTAACTATTTGCGGCGTTTTCCCGTCGATTCCCTGAAGATCGATCAGACCTTTATCCAGGACATGACCACCGATGCCAGCGGCGCCTCGGTGGTCAGCAGTATTATCGATATTGCCCACAACCTGAAGATTGCGGCTATCGCCGAAGGGGTGGAAACCAGGGAACAGCTGGATTTTCTGATAGCCGACAAATGTGATGCCATGCAGGGTTATCTCTTCAGCAGGCCATTGCCCGTCGCTGACTTTACCGAGCTGCTGCGCTCAGGTCGCACCCTGAACAGCGGCTGAGGGAAGTGGGTGACGTTTGACGTGGTGGAAAATTTCTTGACAGTGTTTTTCGGCCGAACTATAGTTCGGCGTTGCGACGCAATTTCTGTGTTCGTGAATTAAACAGGTGAATAGGAGATGTCAACAATGTATGCGGTGATCAAGACCGGAGGAAAACAGTACAAAGTTTCCGAAGGCGACCTGTTCAAGGTCGAAATGATCGACGGGGCGGTAGGTGATACCGTTGAGCTCGATCAAGTCCTCATGGTCGGTGGCGCAGAGGTTAAACTCGGAACACCTCTCGTACCAGGTGCCAAGGTTAAGGCACAGATCGTTGCCCAGGAAAAAGACAAGAAGATCCTCGTCTTTAAATCCAAGCGGCGCAAAGGGTATCGTAAGAAATACGGCCACCGTCAACCCATTACCCGGCTTAAAGTCGCGGCGATTGAAGCGTAAGGGAGGTCGATTCTCATGGCTCATAAGAAAGCAGCGGGTAGTTCCAGAAACGGTCGCGACAGCGCCGGCAAGCGCCTTGGCGTTAAGCGTTTTGGTGGCCAGCAGGTGTCTGCCGGCTCCATCCTCGTGCGGCAGCGCGGCACGACATTTCACCCCGGCAACAATGTCGGCTGCGGCAAGGATTACACCCTCTTTGCCCTGATCGACGGTGAAGTGAAATTCGAGACCAAAACCAAAGGTCGGAAGCAGATCAGCGTCTACGCGGCCTGATTCTGTTTTGCAGTGACAACTCACGTGCAAGAACCCGGTACTGCAAGCCAGTCACCGGGTTCTTGCATTTGTGGTGCCGGTTCCAGGCGCCCTGTGGTTATGCCAGTCAGGCACGAGAATCATGAAATTTGTCGATCAGGTAAAAATAGAGGTCAAGGCCGGTGACGGCGGGCGCGGCGGTCTGTCCTTCCGGCGGGAGAAATTTATCCCCAAGGGCGGGCCCGACGGCGGTGACGGCGGCAATGGCGGCGATGTGGTCTTTGTCGTCGACGAGGGGTTGTCGACCCTGCTGGATTATCGCTATATGCGGCAGTACCGGGCCCAGAACGGCGCTCCGGGCCTGGGCAAAAACATGCACGGGAAACGGGGTGATTCCCTGGAGCTGAAGGTTCCGGCCGGCACCCTGATCTATGATGATGACAGTGGCGAACTGCTGGCCGATATGACCGCCGGTGGCAGTCGCCTGCTGCTCCTTAAGGGGGGGATGGGCGGTCGTGGCAACGCCCGCTTTGCCACCAGCACCAACCGGGCACCGCGGCACTTTCAGCCCGGACTTCCCGGCGAGCAGCGCAGTCTGCGGCTGGAACTCAAGCTGCTGGCCGATGTGGGGCTGGTAGGATTGCCCAATGCCGGAAAATCGACATTGATTGCGGCCATTTCCGCCGCCCGTCCAAAGATTGCCGATTATCCCTTTACCACCCTGATTCCCAATCTTGGTGTGGTGCGTTACGGCGATGACAAAACCCTGGTGGTGGCGGACATCCCCGGCCTGATCGCCGGCGCCAGTCAGGGACAGGGGCTGGGCACCCGCTTTCTGCGCCATGTGGAACGGACCGATCTGTTTCTGCATCTGGTGGATCTGTCCTGCATGCAGGAGGGGGATGCCTTTGACAATTTCCAGATGATCAACAACGAATTGAAGGAGCATGATCAGACGCTTGCAAGCAAACCGCAACTGGTGGTGCTGACGAAAATGGACATTCCTGAGGTGCGGGAAGCAGCCGAGGCCTATCGCGTCCGGTTCGAGGCCCTCGGCTATCAGGTCATGGATATTTCCGCGGTCACCGGCCAGGGGATCAAGGAGCTGGTCTACGCCCTGGGCGAAGAGCTTGATCGCTTGCGTCAGGTCGCCGCCCCTGCCGCTGATGTGCCGCAGGATGACTGAGCCATGATGCGCAGTGCCCTTCTGTCTCATGTCAAGCGTCTGGTGGTCAAAATCGGCAGCGGTGTGATCTCCAACACCGCCGGCCTCGAAACCGACCGGGTCGCGGAAATTTCCGAAGATATCTGCAGACTTCTCGACCGCGGGGTGGAGGTCATCGTGGTTTCGTCCGGTGCCGTGGCCGCCGGCAAGGGGCAGCTGGGTATTGTCGGTAGACCGCAGACCATTCCCCAGAAGCAGGCGGCGGCAGCCATCGGTCAGACCCGGATTATCCGCGAGTACCGGGAAACCTTTCAGGCGCATAATTACAATGTTGCCCAGGTGCTTTTAACGCGCGATGATCTGTCCAACCGGCGGCGTTATCTCAATGCCCGCAATACGGTGATGACCCTGCTCGAATACGGGGTCACGCCCATCGTCAATGAGAACGACACGGTGGTGGTCGAAGAGATCCGCTTCGGCGATAATGACAACCTGTCGGCTCTGGTCGCCAGTCTGGTCGAGGCGGATCTGCTCATCATTCTGTCCGATGTCGATGGATTTTACGACAGTGATCCCAATACCAATCCCGGAGCACAGCTGATTCCGGTGGTCGAGCGCATCACTCCTGACATCGAGGCCATGGGCGGTGGGGCTCTGGGGGTTCTGGGGACCGGCGGCATGGGAACCAAGCTCAAGGCGGCCAAACGAGCCGCCTTGAGTGGTATCGGTACCCTTATTGTCAACGGTCGTTCCCCTCACGTTCTGACCCGGGTATTTGCCGGCGACGAGGTCGGTACCTATTTTCTGCCGGCCCAGTGCAAATTGACCGCCAAAAAACACTGGATCGCTTTTTCCAAAAAGCCCAGGGGCAAGTTGACCATCGATGACGGTGGCTGCCGGGCCATTCTGACCAAGGGCAAGAGCCTCTTGCCATCGGGCATCATCGGCGTGGATGGCGGCTTTGAGCGGGGGGACGCGGTCCGCCTTTACAATCGTCAGGGGGAGGAATTCGCCCGCGGCATCATCAATTATACCCTGGCGGAAACGCTGCAGATTATGGGCAAGCAATGTTCGCAAATTGAGGCAGTTCTCGGCTACAAATATCGCGATGAAGTCATCGGTCGCGATGATCTGGTATTGCTGGTCGATACCCCGCAGGAGGATTGATTCATGACCATAGCACAGCAGATGAAGCAACTGGCGGTGGCCGCGCGCCAGGCGGCGCGGCAGATGGCCAACCTGAGCAGCGCCGCCAAGAACCAGCTGCTCGGGCAGATGGCTGAAGCCCTTGAGGCGCAGCAGCAGTGGTTGCAGCAGGAAAACGCCAGGGATCTTGAACGGGCTCAGGCAACAGGGATGGCGGCGGCTATGCTCGACCGGCTGACCCTGACCCCGGAGCGCATCACGGCCATGGCCGACGGGCTGCGCGAGGTGGCCGCCCTGCCTGATCCGGTGGGGGAGATCACCGGCATGTGGCTGCGCCCCAACGGCATTCGTGTCGGTCGCCAGCGGATTCCCCTGGGGGTGATCGGTATCATCTATGAGTCGCGCCCCAATGTCACAGCCGATGCTGCAGGACTGTGTCTGAAAAGCGGCAATGCGGTGATTTTGCGGGGGGGATCGGAAGCCCTTTATTCGAATCAGGCCATCGCCACGGTTCTGAAAGGAGCTCTTGGCCGGTGCCGCTTGCCGGAAGCGGCGTTGCAGGTGGTTACCGTCAGTGATCGCGAAGCGGTGACCGAACTGCTCAAGCTCGAAGATGAGATCGACCTGATTATCCCCCGGGGGGGCGAGGGTTTGATCCGGTTTGTCGCGGAACATTCGCGGATTCCGGTGATCAAGCACTACAAGGGGGTGTGTCATATCTATGTTGACGCCGCCGCCGATCCGGCCATGGCCGAAGAAATCTGTCTCAATGCCAAGGTGCAGCGTCCCGGAGTCTGCAACGCCATGGAGACCCTGCTGGTGCACCGGGATATCGCCGCGACCTTTGTCCCGCAGATCACCCGGGCCATGCGGGCCGCCGGGGTTGAGGTGCGTGGCTGTGAGCAGGCGCGCCGGATTCAGGATGATGTGACAGCGGCGACGGAGGAAGACTGGCAGGCCGAGTATCTGGATCTGATTCTGGCGTTGCGGGTTGTCGACAGTTATGAGCAGGCGCGGGAGCACATTGAAACCTACGGCTCCCTGCACACTGAGGCCATTGTCACCAATGATTACCGCCGTGCCCAGCAGTTCCTGCGCGAAATCAATTCCAGTGTGGTCATGGTCAACGCCTCGACCCGGTTCTCCGACGGCAACCAGCTGGGGCTGGGGGCGGAAATCGGTATTTCCACCACCAAACTGCACTCTTTCGGTCCCATGGGGCTGGAAGATCTGACCACCCGCAAATTCGTGGTGCTGGGTGACGGCCAGGTGCGTCCGTAACCATGCGCATCGGTCTGCTCGGGGGCACCTTCAATCCTGTGCACAATGGCCATCTGCACATCGCCGAGGCGGTATGGCGCAGTTGCGGGCTTGATCAGGTCTGGTTTGTGCCAGCCTGGCAGCCGCCTCACAAGGAGGTTGCCGACGAGATCTCCTACGCCCATCGTCTGGCCATGGTCACCCTGGCCTTGCAGGATCATCCTGCCTTCAGACCCTGTGACATCGAAGGTCAGCGCGGTGGTACCAGCTTTACCGTCGATACCCTGTGCCAGTTGCGCCATGAGTATCCGGAGCATGAGTTCTTTTTTATCATGGGTCTCGACTCTTTTCGTGAACTTCATCTCTGGCGTCAATACCAGAAACTGTTTACCCTGGCGCACATTGTGGTGACGGCCAGACCCGGTTTTTCCGGATCCCTGGCGGAGCTTCTGCCGGTTGCCATTGCCGACCGCTTCTGTTATGATCCCGTGGCTAAAAATTACCGGTATGACAAGGGCTTTTCCGTCACCCTGGTGGATCATACCGATCATCCCGCCGCCTCCACAACCATCCGGCAGGCGGTGAGGCAGCATCAGGACATCAGTGCGCTGGTGCCGGGGGCGGTTGCCGCCTATATTCGTAACCATCATTTGTATCTGACTTAGGGCACTTTCCACCTGAAGCCAGCCAGCTATACTGTAAAAGGATTATTTTTGAACGCCAAAGAGATTGCCCTGACAGCTGCCCATTACGCCCTCGATAAAAAGGGGGAGAATCTGCTGCTGCTCGATTTGAACGAACGTTCCTCATTGACCGACTATCTCTTGCTGATTTCCGGACGCTCCGATCGTCAGGTGCAGGCTATCGCGGAACAGATCCGCACCGAATTCAAGCACCAGCATCAGCTGCTGCCCCTGTCTGTCGAAGGGATGGAACAGGGTCGCTGGGTGCTCCTTGACTATGGTGCGGTGACGATACATGTCTTCCAGCAGCCGGTGCGGGAGTTCTACGATCTCGAAGGGCTCTGGAGTGAAGCACCGGAGGTTCCGTTGCCCGAGGTTGCCTGCGAGTGAAGCTGCGCCTGCTCTGTATCGGCAAGCTCAACGACTGGCAACAGGTGGCGGCGCTGGATTACAGCCGCCGATTGCAGCACTACTTCGGTTACGAGTGTTTAGAGCTCAAGGAAGAAAAGGGCGGACGTAAAGACTCCCCGGCACACCTGGTCAAGCGCGAGGGGGAGCGGATTCTGGAGAAAATCGGCGGCGCTGAGCTGGTAGTGGCCCTTGATGAGAGGGGGCGCTCACTGACTTCCGAGGGGCTGGCCGGGCGCCTTGAAACAGATATGATCCACGGCGGTCGCGACTGGTGCCTGATTATCGGTGGCGCCTATGGACTGGCTGCCGCCGTACGTGAACGTGCCGATCTGGTCCTGTCCCTGTCAAAGATGACCTTTACCCATCAGATGGCGCGTGTTTTTCTGCTGGAGCAGCTCTACCGCAGTGCGACCATCATCAGAAATGAACCATACCACAACCGCTAGTTCCGGTGTCGGGCAGCGGGTTTTGAACTTAAAGAGGTGAGCTTGGATACAGACCGTCTCGCACAGACCAAACAGCACTTGCTGCAGCTGCGTAAAGAAATTCTCCAGGGCGCCAGGGATGCCCATCGCGAATCGCTGGTTCTGGGGCAGGATGGTGTCGCCGATATCGGTGATATGTCAGCCACCAGCTACCAGCTCGATGTCATCCGTAGCCTGGGCGAAACCCAGCGTGCGCGCCTGCGTGACATCGACGCCGCTCTTGATCGGATGGACAAGGGTGTATATGGTATCTGTGCTGCCTGCGAGGAACCCATCGCCCCGCGACGTCTTGAAGTCCGTCCGTTTTCCCGTTACTGTATCGACTGCAAGCAGGATATTGAAAAATTTGGTGAGTAAGTCAGCCCTGACCCTGTCACCGTCAGAGTCAGCCAGGAGATTGTTATGATCATTGTCGCTTTTTTCGTGCTGCTGTTTATTGCCTTTGCCCTCGGGTTCCTTTATTTCTGGGGGATCAACCCCGGCGATATGACAGTTTTTCTCACCAGTGACTTAAGCTTTACCCTGCCGGGCGCCATCATGCTTATGGGCGTGCTGCTGGTTGGCCTGCTCATCGGTACGGCGATTCATCTGGTCTGTGCTTTTCTGCTGTCCTTCAAGGGGTGGCGGGGCGGCCGCAACCTGAAAAAATCGGAAGAGATCAGCGCTATTTACCGCAGCGGCGTCGGGCGGTTGCTTTCCGGCGATCTGAAAAAGGCCCGGACCCTGCTGAAAAAAGCCCTGGATCGTGATCCCCGGCGGGTTGACAGTCACCTGGCTCTGGCCAGCGTCGCCCTGCAGGAGGGCAACATTCAGGAAGGGATCGATCTGCTGCAGAAAGCGCGCAAACTTGATCCCAAAGGAATTGAGGTGCTGTTCAAGCTGGCCGCCACCTATGAAGAGCAGGACAAGTCGACGGAAGCGATGGCGGTCTATAAGGAACTCCTCGGCAGCGATGCTGACAACCGGAAAGCCATGCGCGCCCTGCGTGATATTCACATCAAGCTGGGCAACTGGCAGGAAGCAATGAATCTGCAGAAGCGTATTCTTAAAGCGACCTCGACCGGCCCCAAGGTCGACACGGAAAAGAAGATCATGCTGCAGCTGCGTTACGAGGTGGCCCGCCAGGCTCTGGAAGAGGGTGATCGTGACCAGGCCATCGAAACCTGCCGCGATATTATCAAGCAGGATGCCGCTTTTACCCCGGCCCGGGTCACCCTGGGTGATGCCTATCGTCAGGCGGACCGTATCAATGACGCGGTCAAGGTCTATCAGGAAGGCTATCGCGCCCTGAAAAAGAGCATCTTTCTGGCGCGCCTGGAAGATCTGTACATCAATGCGGAAGATCCGGCGGCCCTGCTTGCCTTCTACCACAGCCAGATGGAGACGGACGGCAAGGATCTGCTGCTGAAACTGTACCTGGCCCGTCTGTGCCTGCGCCTGGAAATGGTCGATGAAGCCATGCAGCATCTCAGTGATCTGGAGAGTACCGGCATCGATTTCACCAAGCTTCACCTGTTGCTGGCGGAAGCACAACGGCGCCGTAACCGCAGCGAGGAAGCTATTCTTGAATATCAGAAGGCCCTGAATATCGACAGCCATCTGACCCTTGGCTTTGTCTGTGAGGATTGCGGCGCCAGCTTTACCCAGTGGCACAGTCGCTGTCCCCAGTGCAGCGGCTGGGATACCCTGGTCTTGCCGGAGCGCAAGCAGATTCAGGATGCCAAGCCCATTGATTATCCAAAGGTTATCCCCCACGGGGCGCGGGAGCAGGTGTGACCCCCTCGCCGGTTGCCCTGGTTATCCTTGACGGCTGGGGATTAAGCGACAGGTGTGCCGACAGTGCCGTGCGTCAGGCGCAGACGCCGGTTATGGATCGTTTGTGGGAACAGTGGCCGCACAGTCACTTAAGTGCCTCCGGTCGTGACGTCGGACTGCCTGACGGGCAGATGGGCAACTCTGAAGTCGGCCACCTGAATATCGGGGCCGGTCGCATTGTCTATCAGGATCTGACCCGGATCAGCCTGGCCATCGAAGACGGCAGTTTTTTTCAGATTCCCGCCCTGACCTCCGTCTGTCGTGATCTTGCCCGCTCCGGCAACAAGCTGCACCTGCTCGGGCTGCTGTCCGACGGCGGTGTTCATTCCCACATCGATCATGTCAAGGCTCTGGTGCGCATGGCCCGCGACCAGGGCGTGCCGGATATCTGCATCCATGCCTTTATGGATGGCCGTGACACGCCGCCCACCAGTGGCATCAATTATATCAAGGATCTCGAAGGGGCCCTGAAGGAAATGGGGACCGGCCGTATCGCCACCCTGTGCGGACGCTACTGGGCCATGGATCGGGATAACCGCTGGGAGCGCATTGAAAAAGCCTATCAGGCGATGACGCAAGGGGCGGGGAAGGCCTGTCCCTCCGCCATCGTTGCTGTCGATGAGGCTTATGCCGCCGGGCAGACGGATGAATTCATCGAACCCTGTGTCATTGCGCCCGAGGCGGTAATCGGCGATGGCGACGCTGTTATCTTTTTTAATTTTCGCGCGGATCGCGCCAGGGAGATGACCCGCGCCTTGACCCGTGATGACTTTACCGGCTTCAAGCGGCTGCATCGGCCGCAGTTGGCAGCCTTTGTCTGCCTGACGGAATACGATGAAACCTTTGATTTGCCGGTGGCTTTTCCAACAGCCACCTATCCGGATATTCTGGCGGATGTCCTGGCCGGGGCCGGTATCAGGCAACTGCGTATCGCCGAGACGGAAAAGTATGCTCATGTCACCTTTTTCTTCAATGGCGGCGTGGAAAAGGCCTGGCCGGGGGAGGATCGGGTACTGATTCCGTCACCGCAGGAGGTGGCGACGTACGACCAGAAGCCGGAAATGAGCGCGAACGAGGTCACCGATGAGTTGATCAGGCGGGTGGCGACGGGGGATTATCAGTTTATAGTTCTTAACTTCGCCAATTGCGATATGGTCGGCCACACCGGTGTGATGGCGGCGGCCATCACGGCGGTGGAGACCGTAGACAGCTGCCTCGGTCGCGTGGTCGATGCCGTGGTTGAGGCGGGTGGAGCTTTGCTGATTACCGCTGATCATGGCAATTGCGAGCAGATGAGCGATGGTGCCGGACATAGCCACACCGCCCACACCAGCAACCCGGTGCCCCTGGTTCTGGTCGATCCGCAACAACCGCAGCGCCCGTTGGCAGACGGAATTCTGGCGGATCTGGCACCGACGGTGCTGGACCTTCTGGGCCTGACGCCGCCGCCCGCCATGACCGGACGGTCGCTGCTGCGTTAGTTTTGTCTTCGGGAGTTTTTGCGGGGCCTGGCGACGATCCGGTGGCGGATGATCGTGCAGCTGGTGCTCTATTAACCGGGGGAGGGGGGGATGAATTCATCGCTTCGATCAGTCTGGCAGCTGCTCTTCCCGCCCCTCTGCCCTCTGTGTGGACGGGATGTGGGCTTTTGTGCTGATGAGCCCTTCTGTCCGGCCTGTATGGCGGACATGCCGCCGTTGCCAGCCTCTTATTGTCCCCGTTGCGCTCTTCCTTTCCTGCATTCGGCCGGCATCGAGCCCCATCTCTGCAGTCGCTGTATTCTTCAGCCGCCGGCCTTCCGGGCGACCTATGCTGTGGGTCTGTATCAAAACCAATTACGCCACGCCATACAGCGCTTCAAGTACCAGCGCAATCCGCATCTGGATGTCCCGTTGGCGCGTTTGCTGAATCGCGTGATTCCCGAGGACGCACAGTGGGATCTGCTGATTCCGGTCCCCATGCATCAGGCCCGTTTACGCCAACGCACCTATAATCAGTCCCTGTTGCTGGCAAGGGTGATCGGACGCTTGCGGCAGTTGCCGGTAGCGTATAAGGTTCTGGTCAAGGCGCGGCCGACCCCGCCTCAACAGACTCTTTCGGCGGCTGAGCGTCGTCGCAATCTGGCGGGTGCCTATGCTCTGCGCCAGCCGGTGACCGACAGGAGTATTCTGCTCATTGATGATGTCATGACCACCGGGGTGACAGTTGAATTGTGCAGTCGTATGCTGCTGCAGGGTGGAGCAGCCCAGGTACAGGTGGCCGTTCTCGGACGAGCGCCGCTGTGATATGTCTGAGTAACTCTTCAGCACAGGATCAGGAATTCCATTCTCAGGGACGCTTTTCGCCATCCGTGGCCGCTCGACTGTCGCCATCCATGGCGCCCAGACGCCCTGTTCATGGAACCCCTGATCCTGTACCCGGAATTGCTAACTGAACAGTTACATGTCTGATTTATTTGTTATAATGCAATAAGTTTCGTTATATGAAAAACAGGGTAATCAATGACGATTACCTGTCGAGCGTGGCTCGCGGCAGAGATTCAGTCGCGACCAACGGATACTGCCGCTATGACATCAGAAGCCCTGGAACTGCTGGCAAACTCTTCTTGTACTGAGTTGCTGAAAAGTATTCCCGCCGGGGTCTGTCTGCTCGATCAGAACAAAAAAATCATCTACTGGAACGAAGAAGCCGAGCGCATTACCGGTTATCGGGCGCAGGAAGTTTACGGCCGTTCCTGTACCTTTCTGCACTGCGACGCACCCCGTCAATGCCAGTTTCTGTCCGCTCCGACTTCTCCATCTCAGTCACCTGACAACTGCACCTTTGTTCATAAGGATGGGACTGTCCTGCAGCTGGCCAGAACCCTGGTGCCGGTAAAAAATGACCAGGATCAGGTCAAGGGGCTGATAGAAATCTTCATTGACGGGGTGGGGCATCGTGAGGTGGAGCAGGAGCGCAATGCCCTGCGGTCTATTCTTAACGGCATGCGCGATCCCCTGTATATCTGCGATCGTCACCGGCGTCTGTTGTTTGTCAACCAGGCCATGCGCGAGCTGCATCCGTTCAGCTATGACCAGCCCTGCTTCAAGGCCCTTTACGGTCGCGACCGTATTTGTGATGAGTGCCCGATGGACAGGGTTCTTGCCGGTGAGGTTGTCAGTCAGGAAACCCACCTGTTCGGGACGGGCCGTACCTATGAGGTGGTGCATACCCTCTGTCAGTTCGGTGAGACCACTGAGTCCAAGCTGGGGGTGTGTCGTGATATCACCGACCGCCTGGCTATCAGGCACCGGCTGCAGCAGGTCAACCGGGAACTGGACGCCTTTGTTTCCATGGTGTCCCACGATTTGCGTTCTCCGCTAACGCCCCTCATCGGGTTCGCCGAGCTGCTTGAGGAGCGTTACAGTCACGCCATGGATGTCATCGGACGTGAATCCATCCGCGAAATCCGGGTCACGGCCGAAAAGATGCGAGACCTTCTCGAAGACCTCCTCTGCCTGTCACGGGTGGGTCAGATTACGGCACCGAAAAAACCCGTCTCAGCCCGGGCGGTAGTCGAGGAAGTTCTCCATGAACTGGATGACACCATCCGGAAACAGGCGGTGGATATCGTCGTCAGGGAGTTGCCTGACGTCATGATTCCGGCATCCCTGCTGGCGGATATGTACCGCAATCTGTTGATGAATGCCCTGAAGTATGGCCTGGGCGATCCGGCCAGGATTGTTGTTTCATCCCGTGAGCACGAAGACAGGGTCCGGTTGCTGGTCAGCGACAACGGATCGGGGGTTGACCCTTCTGAGCGGGCGCAGATTTTTACCCCCTTTACCCGTGGACGGGCCGGAGAATGCCACGCGGGAACCGGCATCGGTCTGGCGACCGTGGCCAAGATTGCCCGAACCTATGGGGGGCAGGCCTGGGTTGAGGATACTGCCGGTGGTGGCGCGACCTTTATTGTGGAACTGCCGCTTCCCTAGGAGCGACATGCATCGGGAGGCTGGTGGACAACACGCCTTGAGTCTGATCGGGGCGATTATCCGTGTTGACGGCAAACAAGGCCGCCTCCTAAGGGAGGCGGCCTTGTTTGCTGACGCTGATTTATCGCCGATGAGGGGCGATAAGAGGAGTCAATTATTCGCGGACAAAGGTGTCGATATCCGTTTCGTGGACCATGCCCATCAGGCGGGCATATTCGGACTCGATGACGATGTAGTGGTTTTCCGTTGACTTGGCGTTCTCTTCAAAAATAGCACGGACATCCGGATCGGCGATCTTGGCGGCCATGGTGCGCAGGCTTTCGGCCAGACGCTTCTCTTTGTCCATGGCCAGTTCCATGGCCTTGCGGTCGTCGAAGTTCTGCAGCAGAGCCTTGTCCAGGTCGGACAGCCATTCGCTGTTACGTTCCGCGGGGGCTTCGATGAATTGCTCAAAGGAGCCGAGCTGCTCGACACAGTTGGCACACTTGTCAAAAAAGTGCTTGGCGTGCTCGCGTTCTTCACGGGCCAGCAGGTCAAAAGTGGCAATGGCATCCTTGTCTTTCATCTGCTTGGCAGCCATCTGGTAAAAGTTCATGGCGTTCTTCTCAGTCTGTACGGAACTGATCAGAGCTTTTTGAATTTCTGCGTCGTTAAGCATGAATGACTCCTCCTTGGGGTTTTGATGGAATGAAAATAATCAATTTTCAGCTGCGATGGGCACAAAAACACGTTGTGCCAGTTCCTGATCAATCATCATCAAGCCGCGGCCATCGCCTGCGGCGCGTTTGAGCTTGGCGATGATCTGACCGACACTGGCCTCTTCCTCAATCTGTTCGGTAACAAACCACTGCAGAAAGATCTGGGCGGCGTGGTTTTTTTCCTGTTGCGCCAGATCCATCAGATCGTTGATGCGCCGGGTGACAATCTGCTCGTGGGCCAGGGCGGCCTCGAAAACCTCCAGGGGGGAATCGTAGTCGGTTTTCGGCGCGTCCATGCCCTGGATTTCTGCCCGGGCTCCGGTTTCACAGACAAAGTGGAACATTTTCTCGGCGTGGCTGAGTTCTTCCTGGAACTGGATGTTCATCCAGTTGGCCATGCCCGGCAGGTCTTCTGTTTCAAAATAGGCCTGCATTGCCTTGTAAACAAAGGCTGAGTGGTATTCAAATTGGATCTGGTCATTGATAGCGCTGGTCAGAGTCTTGCTCAGCATGGTCTTTAACTCCTTGTCACATTGAGGGTTTGCTGTTATATCAGACCATTATACTGATATCCGGACGACCCTGCAAAGAAGAACCAACACAATAGCAGATTAGCGCCGCCAAGATCACTAAAAAATGCTGTTGTTGCGCGACATTTTAGACTGCCCATGTGTGTACTGTCGACAGTTGCGGCAGGTCGGTGCAGGGGTGCTGACAATGCTGATGCGGCCCTGTGGCTGTCCCCGACTGGATGTGGAATGATGAAGATAACCTCTGCGGAATTTATCAAGAGTGCCGCCCGAACGGCACATTACCCCGAGACCCTGTTGCCGGAGATCGCCTTTGCCGGTCGCAGTAATGTCGGTAAAAGCACCCTGATCAATGTTCTTCTCGGACGCAAGAATCTGGTGCGCACATCATCGACGCCGGGGCGTACCCAGCTGCTGAATTTTTTTAATGTCAATCAGCGCTTTGTCCTGGTCGATCTGCCCGGCTACGGTTTTGCCAAGGTTCCCGTCGCGGTGAAAAAAGGGTGGGGCGCCATGGTCCGTACCTATCTTGAGCAGCGCGAGAATCTGGCGGCCGCCATTGTCATTATCGACATCAGACGCATTCCGGGAGAGGACGATCTGCGGCTTCTGGACTGGCTGGAGGAGTTCGCTGTGCCAACCATTCCGGTGATCTCCAAAATCGACAAGGTCAGTCGCTCCAGACGCCGCCAGCATGTCGAGCAGATCGCCGAAGTGACGGGGCTGCCGGTCGATGCCTTCAGCCTGTTCTCCGCCCTGAGCAGGGAGGGGACGGAGGATATCTGGCAGCGGCTGGAAACAGTTCTGGCGCCCCCTGGTGCCCAATAACCCCTCGCAACATCCGGTTATGTTGGTATAATGCCGGCGAGGAGTTCCCTTCAACAGGGGACCCGGATGGGTTTTGAAAAATTACGGAAAGGGAGAAAATAATGCAGTCGATTCACGTCATCGGTGCCGGCATGGCAGGCCAGGAAGGATTTACCGCCCAGGCCCTGGGGTTGATTTCACAAAGCGCCCTGCTCCTTGGCAGTCCCCGGTTGCTTGACCTGTTTCCTGATTATCGCGGCGAAAAGGTGGCGGTCGACAACAAAAACCTTGCGCAGATGGTTGAAAGGATACGTCTGTGCAATGACCGTGTCGTCATTCTGTCGTCCGGCGATCCTCTGTTTTTTGGTGTTGGCCGTTATCTGCTGCGCAATCTGCCCGATGCCCTGATCGAGTTTCTGCCCAACGTGACCTCGGTGCAGTACGCCTTTTCAAAGATCCGCGAGCCCTGGGACGATGCCATCTTTGTTTCGGCACAGGGGCGCGATCTCAAGGATGTCGTCGACCGCATTATCGCTAACGACAAGGCGGCGATTCTCACCGATGATGTCGCGACCCCCGAGCGCATTGCCCGCGAGCTTTTAAATCGGCACTGTGCCGGTTACCGGGTTTATGTCTGTGAAAATCTGGGGACCAGCGAGGAGAAGATCAGGATAACCTCGGTGCGGGGCTTGCTGGAGCTTGATGTCGCGCTGTTGAATGTCCTGATCCTTATCCGTGAATATGAGGACAAGGAACAACAGAGCCTGCCGTCCTTCGGTATTCCCGATGAGTCGTTTGTCAGCATCAAGAAAACCATGACCCGTGAAGAGGTGCGGGTGGTGACCCTGGCGAAGCTACGGCTGCGGCGCGATATGTGCCTGTGGGATATTGGCGCCGGTTCCGGTTCGGTCAGTATCGAGGCGGATCATCTGCTTCCTTACGGGCGGGTTTTCGCCATCGAGCGTAACGAGGAGAGCCTCGGCTTTATCCGCGAGAATCTGCAACGCTTCAAGGCGCGCAATGTTACGGTGGTCACCGGCAGTGCTCCCGACTGCCTCGATGATCTGCCCGATCCGGACCGGGTTTTTATCGGTGGCAGCGGCGGCCATCTGTGGGGGATTCTTGATCGGGTGGACCAGCGTTTGGCCAGCGGTGGACTGGTCGTCCTCAATGCTATCACCCTTGATACCCTGACCGCCGCCAATGAGTATTTCGCCAATGCCGGTTACCGGGTGGAGGTGGTTGCCCTCAACATTGCCCGCACCCGACCGGAAACCAATTACAAGATGTTCGAAGCCTACGATCCGGTTTATATTATTACCGGTACCAAAGAATAGGGTGTCAGCCTCAGTATCCCCGGTTCTGCCCTGGCCGCAGGGCAGCAACCCTCTGATGCTGGCGCCGATGCAGGGGTTGACCAACTCCGCCCTGCGCCAGTGTTTCATCGAGCGCTATCAGCCCGATATGGTTTTTACCGAGTTTGTCCGGGTACAGTCCTCTTCGCGCAAGCGCGTGGCCAGGGGTGATTTTTCAGATATTCTGGCCAGTCCGGCCAGCCCTCCCTTGATTGTCCAGTTGATCGGTAATGATCCGATAGCCCTTGCTGACGCCGCGCAGCGACTGCAGGCCGCCGGCGTCCGCCATCTCAATCTGAATGTGGGATGTCCTTACGGGCGCATGACCACCGGGCTCACCGGTGGGGCCTTGCTGCGCGAGCCGCATACGCTGGAATCCATTCTGAAGGCGCTGCGAACGGTTTGTCGTAGTTCCCTGTCGGTGAAGTGGCGTGCCGGTTATGACGATCATCGACAATGGCGGGAGCTTTTGCCCATGTTCGAGGCCTGCGGTGTCGATTTTCTCATTCTGCACCCGCGGACCGTGGTGCAGGAATATGCCGGTGAGGCGGATCATGGAATTACCGCCAGGGTTGTGCGGCAGACATCGCTGCCGGTTATTGCCAACGGTGACATTGCCAGCGTCGCCAGGGCCCGGCATCTGCTCGATGGGTGTGGCGTCGCCGGGCTGATGCTCGGCCGCGGCGCTCTGGCCGATCCCTTGCTGTTCCAGCGAATCCGTGGCAGGGCGCCGGCCACCCGTGACGAGCTGCAGTTGCGGCACCAGTCCGGAGAATTCATCGCCGATCTTTTGCCCCGCTATCTGGAGAAATTCTGCGGTGAGCGCCAGGCCCTGATGAAGCTCAAGGACGTGCTGAACTTTATGACCGCTCCGGAGCTGCAGCGCGACCTCGGCAAGCTCAAAAGAGCAACAACCCTGAGCCAGTTTACCCAAAGGCTGGAACGTTATTTTTTCATTGCCCCTCCCCCTTCGCAAAGGTGACATCATTTTCGCCAGTTAGCCCCTTTCGTCCACAGTCTCTCCACAGACATTTGACAAGATATGGTATCTCGCTCATTCATCAAACACCAGATATAGTGGTCCTATTGAAAATTTCTCATTGGCATTGCGGTTGACCCTGTGTTAGTTTTCGCGACTGTGTGTTGCCATTATACTGACAGGAGAGGACGGTATGCTGACCTACATTCGTAAGCGTGACGGCCGATTGGTGCCCTACGACGAAAAGAAGATCATCCAGGCCATTACCAACGCGGTCAAGGCGGTCAGCGGTACCGATTTTGAGAAGCCGGCCCAGATCACCCGTCAGGTTGGCGGTATTCTGGAGGTGTTGTACAAGGACAACAGGGTGCCGACGGTGGAGAACGTGCAGGATCTGGTTGAAAAGATCCTCATCGAAAATGGCCATGCCCGAACCGCCAAGGCCTATATCCTCTATCGCAAACAGCGGGAAGGGCTGCGCGCAACCCAGCAGTTCATGGAAGAGTCCATCGCTTCCATTGATTCCTATCTGGTGCGGGAAGACTGGCGGGTCAACGAAAACGCCAACATGGGTTACTCCCTCCAGGGGTTGAACAACCATATCGCCGCCAATATCACCAGCAACTACTGGCTCAATAAAATCTATCCTGAAGACATCGCCAGCGCTCACCGCGACGGTGATTTCCATATCCACGACCTGGGTATGCTGTCGGTTTACTGCTGTGGCTGGGATCTGAAGGATCTGCTTCTCAAAGGGTTCTGCGGAGCATACGGCAAGGTGCAGAGCCATCCGCCGAAACACTTTCGGACCGCCCTGGGGCAGATCGTCAATTTCTTCTACACCCTGCAGGGGGAGGCCGCCGGGGCTCAGGCCTTTGCCGGTTTTGATACCCTGCTCGCGCCCTACATCGCCTACGACAACCTCAGTTACCAGGAGGTCAGGCAATGTCTGCAGGAATTCATCTTCAACATGAATGTGCCGACGCGGGTCGGTTTTCAGACCCCCTTTACCAATATCACCATGGACATGATGGTGCCAAAGGGGATGGCGGCCGAGGCGGTGGTTGTCGGCGGTCAGCTCATGGATCGCTGCTACGGTGAGTTTCAGGCGGAAATGGATCTGCTCAACCGGGCTTTTTGTGAAGTGATGATGGAAGGGGATGCCTCAGGGCGGATTTTTTCCTTTCCCATCCCAACCTACAATATTACCCGTGATCTGGACTGGGACAGTGAGCGTCTGCAACCGGTCTTCGAGATGACTGCCAAATATGGTATCCCCTATTTCAGTAATTTCATCAACTCCGATATGGACCCGGAAGACGCTCGGAGTATGTGCTGCCGGTTAAGGTTGGACAACCGCGAATTGCGCCGCCGTGGGGGTGGTCTCTTCGGTTCCAACCCCCTGACCGGTTCCATCGGCGTGGTCACCATGAACCTGCCGCGTATAGCCTATCAGGCCCGGGACACAGCCGACTTCCTTCAGCGTCTCGGTGAGCTGATGGATCGCGCCTGTCGTTCCCTTGAGATCAAACGGAAACAGCTCGAGCGTTTTACCGAGGATGGATTGTATCCGTACAGCCGGTTTTACCTTGAGACCATCCGGCAGCGCAGTGGACGCTACTGGGACAACCATTTTTCGACCATTGGCCTGATCGGCATGCACGAAGCCTGTCTCAATCTGACCGGGGAAGGGATAGAAAGCACCACCGGTCGCGAGCTGTCGACAGCAACCCTGCACTTCATGCGTCAGCAACTGGAAGTCTATCAGGAGAGGAGTGGTCACCTCTATAATCTGGAAGCGACCCCGGCCGAAGGAACGAGCTTCCGCCTGGCCAGCAGTGACCGTAAACGATTTCCCGATATTCAGTGCGCGGGAACCAGCGAGCCGTACTACACCAACTCAACCCAGCTGCCGGTGGGCAGTACGGAGGATATTTTCGCGGCCCTCAGTCATCAGGACGGGCTGCAGACCCTCTATACCGGCGGTACCGTGTTTCACGGTTTTCTCGGGGAACGGTTGGAGGACTGGCGGAGCGCACGGCTTCTGGTGCGGCGCATCGCCGAAAATTTTCATCTGCCCTATTTTACCCTGAGTCCCACCTTCACCATCTGTCCGGTTCATGGCTATATCAGTGGTGAACATTTTACCTGTCCCCACGATCATGTTGAGCGGGCGGCCTGAGCGGCCCCGGACTTTTTTACCTTGCAGGAGGAAGCAATGGCAAACAGATGTCATGAAAAAACGGAAGTTTATGCACGGGTCTGTGGATTTTTCCGACCGGTACAGCAGTGGAACCGGGGCAAGAAGGAAGAGTTCAAGGATCGCTCAGAATACCGAGTGGCTCCGGTGGAAACAAAGCCCTGAACGGGCTTCGCATCAAAGGCTTTCAGGGAACCAGCCTGCTTGATTATCCCGCCCGGATTGCTGCCCTTGTTTTCACCGGTGGCTGCAATCTGACCTGTCCTTTTTGTCACAATGGCGCGCTGGTGCTGCATCCGGAAGATTGTCCGGATATCCCTGTGGATGAGTTGCTGGCAGACCTGGAACAACGCAGCGGTTTTATTGATGGGGTTGTTGTTTCGGGCGGAGAACCGACCATCGATACAGGTCTGCCGGCGTTTTTACGCGAACTCAAGAAACGTCGGCTGCTGGTGAAGCTGGACACCAATGGACTGCGGCCGGATGTGATCCGACGGCTCCTTGATGAGCAACTGCTCGATTACGTTGCCGTTGATCTGAAAACCGCACCGGAACGCTATGATGAGCTTCACCCCGCAACCGTTAACAGCGCCCTGCTCGCGGAAACTGTCCGTTTGTTGCGGCAGGCCGACCTTGCTTACGAGTTTCGGACAACCTGTATCCCCCGGCTGGTGACGACGAGGGAGATCAGGATGATGGGGGAATTGTTGCGGGGCGTCTCCTTGTGGATTCTTCAGCAGTACCATCCGCAGCATGCCCTTGATCCCGCCTGGCAGCAGCTGGAGCCCTATTCCCGCCAGCACCTGACGGAGCTGGCCACCACAGCGCGGACCTATGTCCGGCAGGTCCAGATCAGGGGGGTCTGAACGCTACTTGTTGACCTTGTGACAGAACAGACAACGGAAGGTTGGCGGGTGATCCTCAGGCAGGGGGACGTCATCCGGATTATGGCAGTCAACGCAGAAGACTTCAGCGGCTTTTTTCCCTTCCGCCCTGACAATGTCATAATAGGGTTCGTGGATATCATCGTGGGGAACCGGCGCCGTCGTCTCTTCCGGAGCCAGCCATAAAAAGGTCACGATGGCAACGCCACCAAGCAACAGCAGGATATCACGTGTTTTCATGGGTCAGTCAACTCGCTTGCAGGTTATTCGGTTTTGATAAACATCAGGTAGATAAACAAGGCGACAACCAGGGCGCCCCCGCCGACGATAATATAGAGACCACCATCTTCAATGCCCTCGGTGCCGACGCCCCTGGAGACCGTCCAGGAAACCGCGAGGATAAATCCACCGACACCCACCACAATGGCGGTTATGGATCGCCAGCCCACCAGCCAGGTGATAATCACCAGGGCGGCGAAGATGCCAACAAACCAGAGGCTGGTATGCAGCTCACCGACATTCCAGGCATGCAGCTGCTCCATCAGGCGATCCGTGCGAAAGGCATCAAGGTAGTTCTTAATCGCTTCCCAGCTCATGGCATCCTCCGCGTGTTCGATACAATCAGGCGATACTAGCAGATAGAGGCCGGGGGAGAAAAGGCTAAACTGCGGGCCTGCTTGACTTTGATTAGCCCCTTCTCTACCATGTGCCGGCGCTTGACCTGGCTGATCAATGGGTGTCTGAATGGGGATGAAAGGTAATTTCCGCGGTGCGTCATCGAGCTATTGGTATTTTTGATTCCGGGGTAGGTGGACTGACGGTATTCAAGGAGATCGCCACCCTGCTGCCGCGTGAGAACCTCATCTACCTTGGTGATACGGCGCGGGTTCCCTATGGAACAAAGAGTGTCAGAACCGTGCAGCGTTATGCACTGGAAGCAGCGCAGTTTCTTGTCGATCGCGGTGTGAAGATGCTGGTCGTGGCCTGCAATACCGCTTCCGCGGTGGCGCTGGAACAGTTGCGCGAGCGCTTTGCCCTGCCGGTTGTCGGGGTGATCGAGCCGGGAGCGCGCCGCGCCTGCGAGAGTCGTAACCGGCGCATCGGTGTCATCGGTACCGAAGGGACCATCAACAGCGGTCGCTACCCCGAGGCCATTACCCGGGCGCTGCCGGATGCGCAGATTCTTTCCATTGCCTGCCCTTTGTTCGTGCCCCTGGCGGAAGAAGGCTGGGCGGAGCATGAGATCGCCAGATTGACCGCGCTGGAGTATCTTTCGCCCCTGCTGGAAGCGCGCATCGATACGCTGGTTCTGGGTTGTACCCATTATCCGCTGTTCCGCAAGACCCTGGGCGCCCTGTTCGGCAAGGGCGTGCTGCTGGTTGACTCGGCAGAGGAAACCGCCAAGACGGTGCAGCAACTCTTTCGTGAGCAAGGTCTCGAGAACCCGGATCATGGCGGAGCACGAGAGTTTTACGTCACCGATGTGCCGACCCGCTTCGAACGGGTAGGGCGGGCGTTTCTCGGAGCCGAGCTCAAAGCGGTGACCCAGGTCGAAATTGGTTGAAGCCGTGTGCGGCAGTAGGGAGATGATATGAAAAAGCTGCTGGTTGGCCTTGGCGCGGTCCTTGTTGCCGGAATACTACTTGGCTACGCCGTCAGCTGGCTGCTGCAGCACCGACCGGAGGAGGGTGTCGAGGCACCGGCGCCGGCTGAGTTGATTCTGCCGGAGCGCGCGGTAACCCTTTATTTCGCCGAACCCCAGGGGCGCTATCTGGTGCGGCAGCAGCGCAGCATTCCAGGGTGCAGTGATGATCGTGACTGTATCGGCAGTCTGCTGACAGTCCTGATTGCCGGACCGGAAGACAATGCTGTCGCCGTTGTGCCCCCAACCACGGAGGTTCTCGGCATTGAGCTGGAGGACGACCTGGTGCGTGTTGATTTTTCCCGGCAACTCGCGGATCATCATCCGGGGGGAAGCCTTTCGGAACTGTTGACCATACACAGCCTCATCAACAGTCTGAGTGAAAGCTTCCCCTATCTACGTCAGCTGCAGATTGTCATCGACGGGGAAATCCGTGAAACCCTCAAGGGGCATGTGCGCATTGATCTGCCGGTAACGGCCGATTACGGTTTCACCCAGCCACCGGCCAGCGGCCTGGAGGCGCCCCCTTCGTCCCCGGCACCGCAGGGACAGGATGAGATCGAAGATATCATCCGCCGCGCCGTAGAAATGGAAGATGCGCCCTAAGATCACGACGGATCTGCCGTGGTAACGCCCCAGGGCGCAGGCGATGACTTGCCGGAGTCCAGCAAAGCCGGTTATAAAGGAACAGACACCTTTGGTGATACCATACTGGAGCATCAATGATCGGCGGCTATAACCACAATGTGATCTATCGGGGGACGGCCTTTCATGTCCAGACCGAAGACAGCGGACCCAAACGCCCGCAGCTGGTGACCCTTCTGTACCACGGGGGCACGATCATCGCTTCCCGAAAGACCCTGTACGATGACATTATCAAGGTTGATAACCTGAAGCAGGTTCTCGAAGATCTGGCCAAAGAGCAGCACAAGGGCATGTTGCGGCGGTTGACCCGGGGCGAATTCGATCAAAAAATCGCAACCCTGGGCATTGATCTGGCACCCCCGGCCCCGGCGCAGCCTGATGCAGAACGCCCTGCTGATGGAGGCGCCGACTTTCGTCGGGAGCCTTTGGCCGGTCCTGCGCCAACGCCCGCTACACCGGACGCCCGGCCGGTATATTCCGGGGAGGCAGGTGAGGAAGCAGCAGCGTCACCACCTGCCATGACCGAACTGGACCGGCTGATCTACGCCTACCTGACTGCCGGACAGACCGCTCCGCACGCCTGACATCAGCCGTTTATGTGCTGCGCTTTATCGCCCCTGTCCTCGCCAGAGCCCCCGCTGTTGTCGCCGGGCCTGCCGCTCTGTGGCAAAAAATTGCTTCTTTAAACGAAAATCGGCACGTCTGAAGACGGTTGCCAACCCCTCTTCAAGCAGCACCAGATTCAACAGTCGACCATCAGGCAGATAGACGTAGGCCAGGAAACGTCCATAGCGATCCTTCTTTTCCCGGTCAAATTCAAGGCGCACCAGCTGGTTATGGGCGTATCTGGTGACAAGGGCCCTGGCCTGACGGGCGGTTGCGCGCAACAGCGGTGGCTGGACACGAAATCGTCGCTGATAGTAGACATCACGCTCTGAGGCCTCACCCTCCGGCGCGTCAATTCCCAGGAGACGCACCCGCCCGACCCTGTCCACCTCAATAGTATCGCCGTCGTAAACGAAACTGACCCGACCGAAAAGGGTGCTGTCAGCAAACCCCAACGCTGGAGGGAGAAACAGGAAAAGACAGCAGAGAACTGTGAAGCAGGTGCGGCGCAAAGGCTAGCGTCCCCACAGCAGGCGGGTGAAGAAACCGGTGAAAAAGCCCCAGATCAGGTGATAGGCGAGAATCACGCCGGGCATCAGCAGGCCCAGAGCGGTGCCGCCGATGCCGGCATGTTTGACCTGGGGATAGAGGTAAAATATGGCCACCAGGGCCGGAATCAGTGAAAACCACAATCCCTTGCGGATCCAGTGACAACGGCTGCGCGGCGAAGCGATGGTAAGAAAATAGGGCAGCCCCCACAAGCCACCGGTAAACAGGGGTTCGTAAAGGGCTGTCAGGGACAGGGATGGAGAGATTCCGACGCCGAGAAGATCGGTCAGACCCCACTGACTGCCGAACCATAGAAACAGGGAAGCAGCCAGGGCTCCGAGAAGGCCGGCAACAAAACAGACAGCGAACAGGGCGCTACCCTTCGGCATGGAACCTCCATAACGGAAAAAAACTTAAAATCAGATAAAATACATGAAACGATGATCCAGCTCTTTCTCCAACCCCATTTTCTCTCCCTGATCGCACATATCTTTCAGGGTAATGGAATCGAAATAATTGCCCAGAATACGACTGCCTTCCGACCAGATCCCCTGGGTGATGCAGCGGTTATCAAAATCGCACCCGGCCTCATCCTCCTGAGGGTCTTTGCGTTTGCCTTTGACGCAGTCGACCAGCAGCAGTTCCCCTTCAGCGGCCAGCACAATCTCTTTGACCGTGATCTTGTCCATGGGCTTGGCCAGACTGTACCCCCCCTGGGGGCCGCGCCGGCTTTTCAGCAAACCCGCTTTTTTCAGATCCTGAAAAATCTGCTCAAGATAACGGGGAGAAATGTTCTGGCGGCGCGAGATATCCTTGATCTGGGCCGGCATGGAGCCGGCATGGTAGGCCATGTCAAATAATGCGCGAACGCCGTAACGGCTTTTTGTTGATAATTTCATAAACAACCTCCTGTAATTTAATAGTGGGCTCACTATAAAAAAGCTCAGTATCGTTGTCAACAACCAAAGCATCATTTTTCGTGTGGGTTTAGGGGCAACTTTTTCTTGCACTTGCCAAGACAACTCTCTAAGCTGCGCCAGATTCTTGCGGGACAAGGGCTCCCGCCCAGCTGGAATGATCTTATGATTACGGTCAGCCTTGTTTATTTTGTTCTGATCAGCGCGGCCTATCTGTTCCTGGGTCGGGTCAATCCGCAGAAATGCCGTCAGGCTCTGCGCGTTGGCGGCCATTCGCTGCTCAAGCTCATTCCTTTATTGCTGGCGGTTTTTGCCCTGGTCGGATTGTTTCAGGAATTCCTGCCGCCGCAGCTGGTGACCGCCTGGCTGGGCGAATCAAACCGGTTTCTGGCGCTGTTACTCGGAACCGCGGCCGGAGCCGTTGCCATCGGTCCACCCCTGGCCGCCTACCCCCTGGCCGGTTCTCTGCAGAGTGCCGGTGCCTGGCCGCCGGCGGTCGCCGCCTTTATCATGAGCTGGGTCTCTGTCGGCATCATAACCCTGACCATAGAAGCACAGACCTTCGGGGCACGTTTCGCTCTGATCCGCAACGCCATCAGCTTTGTCGTTGCCATGCTCGGCGGTCTGCTGCTGGGGCTGCTGCTATGATCCGGGCGATCCTGGCCAGGCACTGGCTGCCCGTCATCACCTGTGTCCTCTATCTCTTCGCTTTTGCCGTGGCGCCGCAGCGGGCCATAAACGCCCTGAGCAGTGGCGGTCAACTGTTCGCTTCGGTCCTGCTGCTGATTCTGTCGGTTTTCGGCCTGATCGGCATCCTCCAGGTATGGATCAGCCGTGAGCTGATCGTCAGGCTGCTCGGTCGTGAAGGTGGGCTCAAGGGGCTGCTCATTGCCGCTCTTTGCGGAACCCTGCTCATCGGCCCGGCCTATATCATTTTCCCCTTGTTGATGAGCCTGAAGCAGCAGGGCGCGCGGTGGGCGGTGATTGCCATTGTACTGGGCGTCTACGCTGTGAAAATCCAGATGATACCCGTCGAAGTCGGTTTTCTCGGCTGGCAGTTTTCCCTGGCCCGGGCGCTGATCACCATTGCCCTGGCCATCCCCACCGGACTGCTGATCGAGGCCCTCATGGAACGGCGTGAATTGTAGCTGTTATCAGAGCCGTCACTATGCGCCTGCATCCTCACCGGCGACCTGGCCGGCGGCCGGCCGGACACGGCTGAAACTGAAGTAGCCCACCACACAGACCAGTCCCAGACTCACTAGAAACACGCCCCAGCCCGCCTGCTGATAGATGATCCCCGGAGCAAAGGAACCGATACTGCCGCCGGCATAGTAGAAGGCGACATAGAGACCGTTGGTCAAGCCGCGATACTGACTGCCGCCAAGGCGGTTTACCAGCCCCGATGCCGTGCTGTGGATCAGAAACATGGATCCGCAAAACAGGAACATGGCGGTAAACAGGAGGCTGACATAGGGCAGAGCGAGACCGGCGACGGTGATGGTCAGCAACAGCAGCAAACCGTAGCGGATGGTGGTGATCTCATCACCGGCCCGGGCAATAAACCACCGCGCACCGAGGGAGGTAACGATTCCCATCATGTAGCCGGAATACATCAGGCCGATGCGCAGGCTGTCAGCCTGGTCGCTGAGTTCCGTCAGCCGGAAGGGGAGAAAGTTCATGACCGCTGAAAAAACCAGGAACAGACAGAAAACTCCGCAATACAAAGGAAGAAAATTCGGCTTGCGCAGCACATCCAGCAACGCCCTGGGTTGGGGCCTGACAAATTTACTTTCAACCACTGGCGGTTGCAGGCGATAGAGGAGGGCACAGGCGATAAGCAGGCTGACGGCCAAAAACACAAAACTGAAGCGCCAGCCCAGCAGGTGGGCGATGAGCCCTGATGTCGCCCGGCCGGCGAAACCGCCGAAAATGGTGGCGGCGATGTAGATGGCCATGGTGTGCTGCAGGGTCTCTGTGGTTGAGCGCGCCGACAGATAGGTCATCAGGGAAGTCAGCAGGGCAGGAATCAGTAATCCCTGCACCAGACGCAGGGCCAGCAGCAGGCCGTAACTGTCGGCAGCGGCAAACAGCAGGGATGATAAGGCGAGCAGCGGCACGGCGATTTTCAGGATACGGATGGGTGCCACCGTTTCCAGCAGATAGCCGTAGACCAGAGGTGCCAGGGCCAGAGGAATAAAGGTGATGGTGGTCAAGGCCGCCGCCGCTTCCCGGGTGACGCCGAACTGCTGTTGCAGCAGGGGCAGAAGGGGCTGTGGCGCGTAAAGGGCTGACAGGGCGAGAACAGTGGTGAGCAGGATCGGTATCAGGTCGAAATGGCTGCGGCGCAACATGGGCTCTTCATTTCAGGTGTGAGGAAATAAAACAGCAGGCGGTGAAAGCGTGCTTCAGGGCGTAGCTCAAGGTGCTTCTTCGGGCTGCGGCACGGCTGGCGGCAGTTCCCAGCCGCCGCCCAGGGCTTTGTACAGGTCGACGGCAGCGGTCAGGCGCGTCAGTTTCTGCTGCATCAGCTGTTCCTCCACGGCAAACAGACTGCGCTGGGCGTCGAGGAGGGTGGTCAGGCTGTCGCTGCCTTCCTTGTAACGCAATTCCGACAGGTGCAGTGCCCGGGCGGTTTCATCGCGGATCTGGCGCTGGGTCTGTTCCTGCCGGCGACTGCGCTGCACTACGGCCAGGGCATCTTCCACCTCCTTCAGGGCCACCAGAACCGTTTTGCGCCAGCTCTCCACCAGTGCCCGGCGCTCCGACTCACGGATCTGCAGCTGACCGCGCAGACGACCGCCATCAAACAGGGCCCGGGTCAAATCCAGAACCAGATCGGCAGAATGCAGCGGGCTGCCCAGGCCGGCAAGGGCGAACTCGCCACTGGAAATGAGGCTGGACAGGCCAAGGTTCAATTTCAGGGGAAACAGGGCGGCCCGGGCGACGGCGATATTGGCATGTGCCGCCTGCAGACGCTCCTCGGCGGCGGCGATATCCGGTCGGCGGACCAGGAGCTCGCCAGGGAGAACCGGCGCGATTTCCGGGACGATGATGGCGTCGAGATGGTCGGCGTCAACCTCGAATTGCTGGGGTATGGCGCCGACAAGAAGAGCCAGGGCCCGCAGGTTCTGCCGCTCCTGGACTTCCAGGGGCAACAGGGCGTCGCGCTGGGCCATGACGGTGGTGCGCTGGCGACTGAGATCAAGGGCGGACGCCGTGCCAAAACGGTATCGCGCCTCGACGATGGTGAACAGGCGCTCCGCTATCTCCAGGTTGCGGCGGGCGATGGTCAGGCGTTCACGCGTGGAGAGAACCTGCCAGTAGGCATTGGCCACCGCCGCGATCAGGGACAGGCGGGTTGCCGCGTAGTCGTGACGGGTGGCGGCAAAGGACGCCTTGTCCCCCTGCCAGGCGGCGAAGTTGCTGCCCCAGACGTCGATCTCATAGTTGATGGCCAGCCCCGCCCTCGAACTTTCCGTGGAAGCCTCTGTGCCGTCACTGAAATAATCGCGGCCGGAGGCGGTATTCATGGTGATGCTGCCGGCGGGAAACAGGGAGGAACGGGACGAGCGCAGGGCAATGTCCGCCTGTAGAACCCGTTCCGTGGCCATGCGCAGGTCAGGGCTGCCGCGCAAAGTGGTGGCGACCAGCTCTTCGAGCTCATTGGAGTTGAACGCCTGCCACCAGGTGCTGTCGACGGTAGCGCTGTCCGTGGCGAGGGTTTCCGACCAGCTGGCGGGCGCTGCAAAGTCAGGGGGTTCTCGCTTGACGGGCAAGGCGCAGCCGGCAACAAGAAGGGTCAGGGTCAGGATGAGGATCTGGCGTGGGGTCATGTCGCTGCCGTTCTACTCTGAAGCCAGGGCCACCACCGGATCGAGGCGGGCGGCCTTGCGTGCAGGGAAATAGCCGAATACCACGCCGGTGACAAAGGCGCAGCCAAAAGCCAGCAGTACCGGCGGCAGGGAATAATGGATCGGCATCTCAAAGGCGGCAACCGTTGCCGCCGTTCCCAGGCCGACAGCGATGCCGATGAGGCCGCCCAGGGCGGTGACCACCATGGCCTCAATGAGAAATTGTTGCTGGATGTTGCGCATGCGGGCGCCGGTGGCCATGCGGATACCGATTTCCCGGGTCCGTTCGGTGACGCTGACGAGCATGATGTTCATGACACCGATACCGCCGACCAGCAGGGAAATGGCAGCGATGGAGCCCAGCAGCAGCGTCAGGGTGTTCTGGGTTTCCGAGATACTGTCGATGATAGACGCCATATTGCGGATAGTGAAGTCTTCAATGCCGCCATGCCGGGCCAGCAGCAGTTGCTGCAGTTGCTGCTGGGTGTCGTCAATGCGATCGACATCCTCCACCGCTACCGTAATATTGCGCAGATGGCGTTGACCCGTCAGACGCAGGCTGCCGGTTGTGTAGGGAACAAAAACCACATCGTCCTGATCGGTGCCGCCCATGCCGGCGCCCATGGGCGCCATCACCCCGATGACCTGAAAGGGAATATTGTTGATGAGCAGGTACTCCCCCAGGGGGGAACGGCCGGGAAACAGGGCCTCAGCCACGGTCCGGCCGAGGGTGGCCACGGTTGCGTAGTTGCGTTCGTCCTGTTCGGTGAAAAAGGTTCCCTGGGCGAGGCTCCAGCGCCGGGCGACGATAAAGTCGGCGGAGGTGCTGTTGAGGCTGGTGCGGTGGTCATTGCCTCCGGCCCGTACGGTGATGGCGCTGCTCTGCTCGGGAATGGCCGCCAGGACGTTGGGCAGTTGGCGTGCCGCCACGGCATCTTCCGGCACCAGGGTGGCAATCCCCCCCGTGCCGCGCATATTGGGTGCTCCGGGGCGAATGGTCAGCAGGTTGCTGCCCAGAAAACTGATCCGTTCAAGGACCGCCTGTTTGGCGCCATCACCGATGGCGAGCATGGTAATCACCGACGCTACCCCGATGACAATGCCCAGCAGGGTCAGGATGGTGCGGAATATGTTGGTGCGCAAAGAGCGGACAGCGGTGCGGGTTGCCTCGTAAAGCTCCGCCGGGTAAGAACTCAAATGCGGCGTGTGGCCAACCACCGCCGGGATGTCGGCAGTACGGGGCGGTTCAGGGGCCGGATCGGCAATGATCCGGCCGTCACGGATTTCGATGATCCGATCCGCATGATCGGCAACCTGTTGTTCGTGGGTGATGAGCACCACCGTATGGCCGCGCCGCGACAAAGCCGTCAGCAGGGACATGACTTCAGCGCCGCTGGTGGTGTCCAGGGCTCCGGTGGGTTCGTCGGCGAGAATGATGCGCCCGCCGTTCATCAGGGCCCGGGCAATGGAGACCCGCTGTTGCTGGCCGCCGGACAGCTGGCCCGGCCGATGGCCTACGCGCTCTGCCAGCCCCAGATCCGTCAACAGTTCCGTGGCCCGGGCGCGGCGTTTTTCCCGCGGCGTGCCGGCGTAAATGGAAGGGACCTCGACATTTTCCAGGGCGGTGGCGGTGGCGATGAGGTGATAACTCTGGAAGACGAAGCCGAATTCCTCGCGGCGCAGGCGTGCCAGCTCGTCCTTGCTCAGGGTCGTCACCTCCTGTCCGGCAAAGAGGTAGGTGCCGGAAGTCGGGCGATCGAGGCAGCCGAGGATGTTCATCAGGGTCGACTTGCCGGAGCCGGACGCGCCCATGATGGCGATGAACTCCCCCGGATAGATGGTCAGGTCAACCCCGTGGAGGACCTCGGTGGCCAGGTCACCACGAAAGTAGGTTTTGGTTACCTGTTTCAGTTCGATCAGGGCTTGTCCCATGGTCGTTCCGTTAGCGCATGCGCACGCCCATGGCGGAGCGCGGACGACTGCTGCCGTCGCCCATGGTGCCGGACTCGGTTGTGGTCAATATCTCTTCCCCCTCCTGCAGGCCGGTGAGGATCTGGGTCTGGACCCGATTGCTGATGCCGATTTCAACCGAACGGGGGTGCGTCTGCCGGTCATCGTCAACGACGGTCACGGTCCCTTCCCTGCTGTGACCGGGCCGGCCGCCGGGCGGTATGGAGACTGCCGTTACCGGTACCAGCAGGGCATCGTCCGCGGCCGCGACCACGAAAAAGACCTGGGCCGTCATCTGCGGCAACAGGCTGCCGTCAGCGTTGTCGACATCGAACAGGGCGTTGTACAGGACCACGTTGTTTTCGACGACGGGGGTGGGTTCGATCCGGTAGAGGGTACCGTACCAGCGCTGGTCACGACTGCCCAGGGTGGTGAAATAAGCCTCCATGCCGATTTGCAGCCGGGAGATGTCCGCTTCGGATACCCTGGTCTGTACTGTCATCGACGACAGATCGGCAATCTGCATGAGCACCGGCGCCTGCTGGCTGGCGTTGATGGTCTGCCCCTGACGGGCGCTGATGGCGACAACGGTGCCGTCCATGGGGGCGAAAATCCGGGCATAACCGAGATTGGCCTCATCGGCACGCAGGGAGGACTCCGTCTGGGCGATCTGGGCCTGCAGCATCTCGATCTGGGCCTGGGCCGATTGATAGGCCGCCGCCGCATTCTGGGCGCTCTCTTCCGTGGTGGCGCCGGCCGCCAGCAGGTTCTGCTGGCGCTGATGCTGAATGCGCGCCAGCTCAAGCTGCGCCTGCCTGTCCTTGAACAGGGCCCGTTGGTAACGCAGCTGCGCCCGGCTGGCATCGACCTTGGCCATGAACAGGGTGGGGTCGATTTCCGCCAGCAGGTCACCGGCCTTCACTTCGGTGCCGACATCGACATGGATTTTGTGCAGTTGCCCTGATACCTGGGCACCGACGTCGACATAGTTCCGGGGCTGCAGGGTGCCGGTAGCGGTGACCAGATCCTCAATCCGGCCCCGCTCCACGGTCGTTGTCAGCAGCTGCGCCCTGTCCTGATGTCCGTTACGCAAATAGAGCCAGCCCGCTGTTGCCGCGGCGACAAGCAGCACCAGGCCTATGGCCAGCGGCAACAGCACCCGCCCCCGCTGTGCTGTGAATGGCAATACTGTCATGACGATTCTCCTGATGGTCAGCGCACCATAATAACCGTATTTGTGTTGATTGTGGGCTTAATTGTGTAAAGAAGTGTTAACTGACGGTCAGGACTGCGGCGGCGAAGGGATATCCTGCAGACAATAGTGGGTTTCGAGGAGCCGGGCAAACTCATCGGCGGCAACGGGCTTGCTGAACAGGTAGCCCTGCATCTGATCGCAGCCGCTGGCAATGAGGAAATCCAGCTGATCCGAGGTCTCAACACCTTCAGCGATGGCTGTCAGCCGCAGGTTGTGGGCGATGTCGATGATACTGGTGACAACCGAGGCTCCGCTGGGGTCGATGGCCACATCGCGGATAAAGGACTGGTCAATCTTCAGGGAATCGACAGGAAAGCGGCGCAGATAGTTGAGGCTGGAATAGCCGGTACCGAAATCATCGAGACTCAGAAACACTCCGAGATCTTTGAGCTCGCGCAGGATCTGGCCGGTGCTGGCCGGATCGTCCATGATCATGCTCTCCGTCAGCTCCAGTTCCAGCAGGGCCGGATCGATCTGGGTGTGGCGCAGGATGCTGTTGACGATCTCCGCCAGATTGCCCTGCCGGAACTGCCGTGCTGAAAGATTGACGGCAATGCTGACAGGCGGCAGGCCGGCGGCCTGCCAGGCCAGACTCTGACGGCAAGCCTCTTTGATGACCCAGGTTCCGATGGGAACAATCAGACCGGTTTCTTCCGCCAGGGGGATGAACTGTCCCGGCGAAACCATGCCCCGCTGCGGATGCTGCCAGCGCAGCAGCGCCTCGCAGCCGCAGATCCGGCCGCTGCTGAGATTGGCCTTGGGCTGGTAGTGCAGGCGAAATTCGCTGCGCTCCAGGGCCTGTCGCAGATCATTCTCCAGTTCCAGATTTTCCATGAGTTGCTGATTCATCTCGGAGGAATAGTAGGAGAACTGGTTGTTGTGCTTTTTTGCCTGATACATGGCGATATCGGCGTTACGGATGAGGATCGTGCTGTCGATGCCGTCCTGTGGTGCCAGGCTGATGCCGAGGCTGGTGGTCAGGCGGATAATATGGTCACCGACATCATAAGGCTTGGCAATGGTCTTGAGGATTTTATTGGCGATGGGGCGGATGTCGCTGAGTTCCGATATTTCTGTCAGCAGCACGACAAATTCATCGCCGCCAAAGCGGGCAATGGTGTCTGTTTCCCGGATGACGGTTTTCAGGCGCCGGGCCACCTGGCACAGCAGCTCATCGCCAAGGGCATGACCGAGACTGTCATTGACCACCTTGAAGCGGTCCAGATCGAGGAGCAGGACGGCTACCGTGCGCCCGGAACGCTGGGCATGATGCAGGGCCTGATCAAAGCGATCTTTAAGCAGCACCCGGTTGGCGAGCCCGGTCAGGGCGTCATGGGTGGCCTGGTGTTCGAGGCGCTTCTCATAGTTCTTCTGGGTGGTGATGTCCTCATTGACGGCGATGTAATGGGTGATCCGGCCGTGTTCATTACGCAAGGGGGAGATCATTGCCCGTTCCCAGAACAGCTCGCCGTCCTTGCGGCGGTTGAGCAGTTCGCCCTGCCATTCCCTGCCGCTGAGGAGGGATTCCCAGAGTTTGCGGTAAACGCTGGCGGCGACTTCGCCCGATTGCAGAAAACGCGGGTTGCGCCCGCGCGCTTCGTCCAGGCTGTAGCCGGTGACTTCCGTGAACTTGGGATTGACATATTCGATATTGGCGTCGAGATCGGTGATCACGACCACCGCCGGACTCTGTTCCACGGCGACGCTGAGTTTGCGCAGTTCGATTTCCGCTTCCTTCTGAGGGGTGATATCCCGGGCGATATGGATGAAATAACGGCGCTCCGAGAGCTGATCAGGGAAGGGGGAGGTGGTGACCTGAAAATATTTGCTCAGTTGCTCATGGTAGATGATTTCCGAGTGTGCCTTGCCGGTATGAACCGTATGCAGCAGGGGGCAGCCGGGGCAGGGGTCGGGGTGCTGCCAGAGGGCGTCACAACAGACCTTGCCCGCCAGGGTGCCCTGGGGTGTTTCCAGATACTCATAGGTAGCGCGGTTGGCCCGGACAATCATCATGTTCTGGTCATGAATGGTCACCATGTCGGTCATGGCGTCAAAGGTGATCTCCCATTCCTCACGGGCCCGCTGGGCTTCGGCCTCGGCACGCTGACGTTCGCGGTCGGTCTGCCATTCGCGCAGCAGCCGTTCCACGGTTTTCGGCATGGTGGCGAAGGTCTCCGCTGACTTGACGATATAGTCGAGGGCACCGGCCTTGAGGGTTTCTACGGCCAGGGCTTCACTGCCCTGGGAGGTCATGATGAGGATGGGAAAATCGTAGTCTTCGTCGGGTGATTTGAGGATGTCCAGGGCCCGTCCGTCGGGCAGATTGAGGTCGAGGAGGACGATGTCGGGGGGCTCGACCGTAACCTGCCGGCGCAAGTCCTGCAGATTGGGCACCACCTGGACATCGACTTTCAGGCTGCCTTTGGCAAAGCTGCGCCGGATAGCCTCGGCATGGGAGGCCTCATCCTCGACAATCAGTAAACGTATCGGACGGTTCGTGCTCATACAGCTGCTCTTTCATCTCCTTCAGAGATCAGGGCGGCGGGCAGGGTGAAGTAAAAACAGCTCCCCCGACCTTCGCCTTCGGAGGTGACCCAGATGCGACCGCGGCAGGTATCGACAATCTTTTTGACCAGGGCCAGTCCCAGTCCGCTCCCCTCTGTTTCCGGATTGATCTGGGAAAACAACCTGAAGATCTGCTCCTGGTGTTTGCGGGCGACTCCCATGCCGTTATCGCGCACGAAAAAGACAGGGTTGTTCTGTTGCTCTGCCACGCCCATCTCGATGCGGGGGTGCGACTGCTCTCCCATGTACTTTATGGCATTTTCCAGCAGATTTTGCCAGATCTGACCGATACGCATCCGGTCGCCGTGGAGGAGTTGCGGCATATCTTCGGCGACGACCTCGACGCCTCCGGCGCGGATGGAACCGGCCAGGGTGGTCAGCGACTCACTGACCAGCTCGTTGACGGAACAGGTTGTCGGTTCGTGATCGAGGCTTCCGACCCGTGACAGCTGGAGCAGAGCGCCGAGGAGCTGCTCCATTTTATCGGCGGCACACTGAATATAACCGATATCCGTTGTGATTTGCTCCTCATCCCCATCAGCAATGTCTTCGCGCAGCATGCCGAGAAAGGATTTGATCGTCACCAGGGGGCTCTTCAGGTCATGGGAGATGGTGTAGACAAAGCGCTCGACCTCCTCGTTCTTTTCCTGCAGGATCTGCTGCGCCTGCTTGCGTTCGCTGATGTCGAAGAAGGTGACCACCGCGCCGATGAGCCGGCCCTCGCGGTAAATGGGTTGCGACCAGTATTCCGCATGAAAGCTGCTGCCGTCGGTGCGCCAGAACAACTCGTCGTCGACCTGGATTTTCTCACCGAGGTGCTGCAGCAGCCGGCACTGGTCCGCCGGTTGGGTGCGGCCGTCGGCCGCATGGTGATGGATCAGGTCGTGGACGTTTCTACCGATCAGCTGATCCTGGGAGGTGAAGCCAAGAAGGGCCAGACAGGACTCGTTACAGAAGGTGCAGACCCCCTCCAGGTCGATACCGTAAATGCCTTCCGCCGCCGAATTCAGGATCAGCTGCGTCATCTCATGGCTTTCGCGCAGCTCCTGCTGATGCTGTTTCAGGGCTTCTTCCGCCCGTTTACGGCGCATATAAAAACTGGCCAGCAGGGCAACGGCAATCAGCAGAATAACAACGGCGATCACCGCAGCGGCGTTGAAAAAGTGAATCTGAAAGTGCAGCAGGCGCAGGGCTTCCTGGGCCGGGGTATTGTCCTGCACGACCCCGATGAAGGTTCGGTTCTCCATATCGAAGCGTCCCTGAGAATGGAGATCGATGATGTGTCCCCGGGGGGTGCGCAGGCGCATATTGAGGTTGAGGGCCTGCTGCGCGGAGATGAGGTTGTCCAGGGATTGCTGAAATTGCCGGCGGTCTTCAGGCAATATCATGTCGAGCAGGGCCTGTTGCTCCAGGGTGTTTTCTTCAAGCCCCAGCAGCCTGACGGCCCCTTCGGAAAAGGTGAAGCGATCTGTCTGCGGATCATAAGACCAGTGACCGATGGCGGCGGCGCGTTCCACATAGCGCCAGTGACTTTCTTCGGCGCCGGCGATCAGCGGCAGCAACAGCAGAAACAACAGACCAATCACGCCGTACCTTTTCATGCTTTCCCCTCCTGGTAAATAGCCTTCGGCAGGGTGAAATAGAAACAGCTGCCCATGCCCCGCCCCTGCGATTCCACCCAGATGCGTCCGCCGTAGATTTCGACGATGCGCTTGATCAGCGCCAGTCCCAGGCCGCTGCCGGGGCTGTCCTTGTCGAGCTGATCAAAGAGACCAAAGACCCGGTCCCGGTACTGCGGGTCGATGCCCATGCCGTTGTCGCGCACGTAGAAGAGGGTCTCGTCTTTGACCTGCTGGACCCCGACCTCGATGATTGTGCGGGGCTGTTCTCCCCGGTACTTGATGGCGTTGTCGATGAGATTCTGCCAGATTTCAATGAGGCGTGCGCGATCGGCGTAGAGGATCAGGTCCTTGTCGCTCAAATCGATATGAACACTGTCGTCGCTGAGCTTGCCGGCAAGCAGAGTCAAAACTTCCGCCAGCAGTTCATTGAAGGTGATGCGTTCCGGCACGTCGGCAACCTGGCCCACCTTCGCCATCTGCAGCAGGTTGTCCAGCATTTCGGCCATGCGGGTGGCGGCCGAGCGGATATAGTCGACATCCTTGTCGATGGCCGGCAGGTCCTGGTCTTTGAGATCCTTCTGCAGAAAACCAAGGAAGGTTTCGATGGTGACCAGGGGGGTTTTCAGATCGTGGGAGATGGTGTAGTTGAAGCTCTCCATCTCCCGGTTGCGGCGTTTCAAATCCCGAGCCTGCCGGGCCAGCAGGTCCTCTGATTTTTTCCGTTCCTCAATATTGCGCACCGTGGCCAGCAGCATGAGTCGGCCATGGACATCGGCCTTACGGATGGTCACCTCGGCCCAGAACAGGGAGCCGTCGCGATGGCGGGCGTGCCAGTCAAAGGTTGCAACCTGTCCCTGCCGGGCCTGGTCGAAGCGCTGTGCCGCAACGTCCGGAGTGTAGGGGGGGATGCCGGAACTCAGATCTGCCAGCTGAATGCGCGCGGCTTCCTCTTTGCTGTAGCCGTAGATATCCGTAAAACGGTCGTTGATATCAAGGATCTCACCGGAATCATAATCGTGGAGGAAGATGACATCGTTGACGCCGTTGAAAATCGCCTGGAAATGGCCGCGACTCTGCCTGAGCTCATCTTTGGCCTGCTGTTGTGCTGCCAGATAGCAGAGCAGCCGCTGCCGGTGGCGGTAGATGAAAGCCAGGCCGACCAGCCATACCCCGCTGTAACCGAAAGCCAGGGACGGTACCGTCTGGTGCAGGGCGTCCCGGTAGGGGCGCCAGGGGATAGAGACGCTGATCCCGCCGAGAAGGCTGCCGACCTGGTAATTCTGGCTGGTATGACAGCCAAGGCACTCCCTTTCAACATGCAGGGGCTGCATCAGGCGCAGATAGGAACGCTGCTCCTGATGGGTCAGCTCCGACCATTCCGTCGCACCCTGTTGAAACCGGTTCAGGGCCTTGAGCTCCCAGTCATCGGGAATGCCTTCCGGACGCAGCGGGTCAAGGCTGGTCATGTTGCCGATAATCGTGACATCGGAGCTCGGCAGATGATGAACCTGGCGGATCATTTCATTGGGATGGAGCAGGGTCAGCAGTACCCCGGACGGGGTGGTGATGTCGCGTTCCGGCAGGTGCCGAAGCAGCTCATTGGGCGGATTCTGTTCAGTTGCCGGGAGATAGAGCGGACCATGGGTGCTCGCCCAGCGGCGATAGGTCAGATCTTTTTCCAGGCTGTAGCGGGCAGCAGTGCGGGCATGTTCGATAAAGGCCTCGCTCGCTGCCAGATAATGCCAGCCTCCGAGTGCGCCGATGATGGCAGTCCAGAACAGAACAATCGTCAGATAGGACAGTCCGGGACGGCCGATACTTGAGAGAAAAGGTGGGTGGGTTGCAGTGGAGGGGACCTGTGCCTTCATGGAGATGTCCTGATGACAAGAAGCAGCCATGCGCTGGGTGCAAGGTTGTCCGGCCGCCACAAACCCGTCTGAAACAGGTCTGCTGTTTTTTAAACCGGTTTAATATTCGGCATGATACGTGATTTCCGGTGAAAGAGCAATAAGATAGACAGGCCTTCCCGGGGCACCGGCGCCGGGTCCGATTATACTGCAAGCGGTTAAAAGAAGCCCGCTGTTTTGTTGCGCATTGAAGGTAAAAGAGAGGTCGAGGGGCAGTCACCCTCGGTGATCAGTCTGGTGTCGGTTCACAGCGGTGGCAGATGAGCACCTCAATAACCGGGTGATGGATCTGCGGCAGGTCCGAAAGCTGCTCTTTATAGTCTGCCGGATCGGCCTGACGGTGGCAAA
>CALFFB010000227.1 GCA_937958075.1 uncultured Geobacteraceae bacterium
ATATTATATGGAAATTACCGTATAATTTACCACTTTAGCGTACAAAAAATTTCTATACTTACTGTCAGGCATGGCAAACAGATATTGCCGGAAGAGGAAATTCTGACATAACAAGGCAATGAAAGACCGATCGTGATATCCACTTTTTCAGAATTCCAAAAGCAAAAATACCGTTAGAAATCTGAAGCATTGACGTTTTTTTTGTTTGAACTCCTTTTGTCTTCCCTTCCAGGTGATATGCTCCCTTCCTTTATTTCTGTAAGCAAGGAGAATCGGTGAGTAAAAATCCATCAGATTTTGTTGAAATTTTTTCCGACGGCGCCTGCTCCGGCAATCCCGGCCCCGGCGGGTACGGGACCATCCTGCGCTACGGTAACCGGGAGAAGGAGCTGTCGGGCTTTGCCGAACAGACCACCAATAACCGGATGGAACTGCTGGGGGCTATCGCCGGATTGGAGGCCCTGAAGCGGCCGTGCCGGGTGCGGTTGACGACGGATTCCCAGTATCTGGTCAGGGGGATGACCGAATGGCTGCCCTCGTGGCAGAAAAAAGGATGGAAAAATTCAAAAAAACAGGATGTTCTCAACCGCGATCTGTGGGAGCGGCTGGCGATTCTGGCTGCCGTTCATGACATCGCATGGATCTGGGTCAGGGGGCATGACGGTCATGTAGAGAATGAACGCTGTGACGAGCTGGCACGGCGGGAAATAATCAAAGCGCAAAAAGACATTTAGCTGCCGCAGTTGTGGCGGAACTTATGCGGGTTTTGTTGCGACAGCCGCAAGGCAACACAGAAAAATAAGCGTAATTTGTTTGCATGTCTTCTCCCCTGGGGGATTTGTGTGCTAGTATCCACTGCGTTTGATCTGATTCGGATGTTCATGTTCTGTTATCGGGGTCTTCATGTCTGTTGCCGCTGCCACCAACGAGATAGCGACGGTCGCGCCTTTTGCGTATGACCAGCTGATATCCTTCGGTCTGTACTGTGCCATAGCTGTCGGACTGATCGGTTTTTTGATGCTGCTGGCCCGTTATCTGGGGCAGCGCACGGTGACGGAAGAAAAAAACGCCCCCTACGAATCAGCCGTTGATCCCACCGGCGACGCCCGTTTGAGCGGGCCCGTTCCCTTCTATCTGGTGGCCATCTTTTTTATCATCTTCGATCTGGAAGCTGTCTTTATCGTCTCCTGGGCCGTGGCTTACGACCTGCTCGGGTGGAGCGGTTTCTGGCAGATTTCCTTTTTTATCGTCAATCTGTTCCTCGGTCTGGTCTATCTCTGGAAGATGGGTGCTCTTGACTGGGGTGTCCCCTCATCACGCCGGCGCGGGAGAAGCTGATGGCTGAAAAACTGCCGCAAGGGGTCCTGCTGACCCGTGCCGATGACCTTATCAACTGGGGGCGTAAAAACAGCCTCTGGCCCATGTTCTTTGGTTTGTCCTGCTGTTTTGTCGAAATGATGACAAGCATGACGCCGCGTTTTGACCTGGCCCGCTTTGGGGCCGAGGTTCTGCGGGGAACCCCGCGGGAGTCGGATCTGATGATCATTTCCGGTACCCCGTTCAAGAAAATGGGGGCGTCGATCCTGCGTGTTTACGAGCAGATGCCCAACCCCAAATGGGTCATCGCCATGGGCAGCTGTGCCAACTCCGGCGGCATGTACGATGTTTACAGCGTCATCCAGGGGGTCAACCAGATTCTGCCGGTGGACGTTTACATTCCCGGTTGTCCGCCGCGCCCCGAAGCCTTTTTGCAGGGCATTCTTGAGTTGCAGAAAAAGATCGTCGCCGAAGAACAGCCGGCACGCAAGGTATTCGGCCTGCCCGGCGGCAGTGAGGGCACCACGGTCCCCCCCCTGGTCGACGGCGTCAGCAAAAGCCGCGACCCGCGCGGTCCCGGCTACGGCGGTAGTCCCATCCGGGGGACCGCCCAGCAGCCACCGGCTTTTCTCCACAACCGCTCCGCTAACAGCTGGCGACCACCGCAGCCGAAACAGCCTTTCCCCGATACGACAGAAGCCCTGTATCGCGATGTCAACGAGCGCTTCAAGGGGGAGGTCGAACACGATCCGTTAGCTGCGGACATGCCGGTGCTGCTCTGTCCGCCGGCGCGTATCCGCGAACTGCTGTCTTTTCTAAAGCACCAGGCGGTGGTGAAATACCAGCGTCTTGAAGACCTGACGGCCATTGATGAGCGGTTGCGCCATACCCCCCGCGACCATCAGTTCACCCTGGTCTATCACCTGCTCAACTTTACCGGCTCCGGCTATCTGCGTATCAAGGTGCCCTTGACCGGGGAATACCCGGAAGCCCTGAGTATTACCAGCGTCTGGCCGTCTGCCGGCTGGTACGAGCGCGAAGTTTTCGATATGTTCGGCATCCGCTTCCGCGGTCACGACGATCTGCGCCGCATTCTCATGCCCGCCGCCTGGGAGGGGCATCCCCTGCGCAAGGAGCATCCGTCCCGGGCGACGGACATGCCGCCCTTTACCGGGGATACCGCTCTGGAGTATCTGCCCGTGGCCGGGGACAAGCTGGTGCCGCTGCCGGGCGCGGACGATGGCAGCATGGTGCTCAATCTGGGTCCGCACCATCCCGGTACCCATGGCGTGCTGCGGCTGGTGCTGCGCATGCAGGGGGAAGAGCTGACGGATATGGATGTCGACCTCGGCTATCACCACCGGGGCGCCGAGAAGATCGGCGAGCGTCAGCACTGGGCGCAGTTTATTCCCTATACCGACCGTATCGACTATCTCTCCGGCGTGCAGAACAATCTGGCCTATCTCCATTCCCTGGAAACCCTCCTCGGGGTGACCGTGCCGCCGCGCGCCGACTATGCCCGGGTGATGCTGTGCGAACTGTTCCGCCTGGCCAGTCATCTGGTCTGGCTCGGCACCTACGCCCACGATGTCGGGGCCATGACGCCGGTCTTCTACTGTTTCGATTCGCGGGAGCGTATCTTCGATATCGTCGAGATGATCACCGGCGGCCGGATGCACCCCTCCTGGTTCCGTATCGGCGGGTTGCCCCTTGACCTGCCCGAGGGCTGGAAGCAGAAGGTCGATGACTTTACCCGTGATTTTGACAAACGCATCAACGAACTCGACAGCATGCTGACTGACGGCCCGGTCTTCCGGGCGCGCAGCGAGGGTGTCGGCATTGTCTCTCTGGATGAGGCCCTCGATTGGGGGTTCTCCGGACCGAACCTGAGGGCCAGCGGTTCAAGCTGGGATCTGCGCCGGACCATGCCCTACAGCGCCTATCCGGATTTTGATTTCGATGTCATCAGTTTTGCCGGGGGCGATTGTTTCGATCGCTACCGGGTGCGCCTTGAGGAACTCCGTCAGTCCCTGCGTATCGTCCGGCAGGCGGCGGAGAAAATGCCTGGCGGCCGCTGGATGACCGACGATTACCGCTACGCCTATCCGCAGCGGGACGAGGGGCTGCACCACATCGAAAGCCTGATTCATCACTTTGTCAATGTCTCCACCGGACCGGTGGCGCCCGTCGGCGAGTGCTACCGGGCGACGGAGTCGAGCAAGGGGGAATGCGGTTATTATCTGGTCAGCGACGGCGGCAGCAGCGCTTACCGCTGCCGGATCAAGACGCCATCCTTCCCGCATATGCAGGCGATGCCCTGGATCAGCAAGGGCACCCTGCTGTCGGACATGATCGCGGTCTTGGGTTCCATTGATTTTATTCTGGCCGACCTGGATCGTTAAGGGATGAATAAGTAACGATGAAAGAGATCATCACTACAGATGCCCTGCTCGACGCGCAACAGCTTGGCGACTTTGTTCGGCATGCCGGGGAAATCGAGCATCCGCGTGAGCTGATCGTCGATGTCCTGCGGGCGATCCAGACCCGTTACGGTTGGGTGCCGGATGAAGGGGTGGAGCTGACCGCCTCGATTCTCGGACTGACAGCGATCGAGGTGGAGGAAATCGCCACCTTTTACGACAAGATCTTCCGTCGTCCCGTCGGCCGGGTGACGATGCATCTCTGTGATTCCATCTGCTGCTGGTCCCGCGGCGGTGAAGAGATTGCCGCCCATCTGAAAAAAATCTTGGGTATTGAATTCGGCCAGACCACGGATGATGGTCTTTTTACCCTCTTGCCGTCCTGTTGTCTGGGGTGTTGCGGCATAGCGCCGGCGCTGATGATCGATCAGCAGTTTTACGGCCCACTGACGGTGGAGATGGTTGATGAGCTGATTGCCACCCTGCGCCGGGAGAGATCGGTATGAGTCAAACGCCGCAGCTGCTGTTCAAGAATCGCAAAGCCGGTGAAACGGTTTTCATGCCGGAGTATCGCGCCAGCGGTGGCTACCAGGGGCTGGAAAAGGCGTTGCGTACCATGACGCCCCAGGACATTCGCGAGCTGGTCAAGGCCGCCGGGTTGCGTGGTCGCGGTGGCGCCGGTTTTCCCACCGGGGTCAAATGGGGCTTTTTCCCGGCGGACGCACCGGGGGTCAAGTACCTTGTCTGCAACTGCGACGAGATGGAGCCGGGCACCTACAAGGATGGTGTGCTGCTGCAGGCCGATCCCCATCAGCTGGTGGAAGGGATGATCCTGTCGGCCTTTGCCCTGCAGACCCAGGTAGGTTATATCTTCATCCGTTACGCCTACGAGCGGCAGGCGAGCAACCTGCGCAAAGCCATCAGCGAGGCGACCGCGGCGGGTTACCTCGGCAAAAACATTCTGGGTAGCGGTTTTGACTTCGAACTGCATGTTCACGGCAGTGCCGGGCGTTATATCCTCGGAGAGGAGACGGCATTGCTCAACGGCCTTGAGGGCATTCGTCCCAATCCGCGCCTGAAGCCGCCTTTTCCCGCGACCCGCGGCCTGTTCGGTCGGCCGACGACGGTCAACAATGTCGAAACCCTGGCCAATATTCCCCATATTGTCATGGGCGGCGCCCAGTGGTTCAAGGATCTGGCGATGACGACGGACGGCTCCGGCACCAAACTGTTCGGGCTCTCCGGTCATCTCAACTGTACCGAATGCTTCGAGCTGCCCGTCGGTATCCCCCTGCGCGAAGTGATTGAAACCTACGGTCAGGGGATGTGGCGCAACAAGCAGTTCAAGGCCTGTCTGCCGGGAGGGGCGTCAACGCCCTACCTGACCGGCGAACATCTGGACGTTCCCCTTGATTTCGGAACTCTGGAAAAGGTCGGCAGCCGCTTCGGTACCGCCGGGGTCACCGCCTTTGATGAAGATACCTGCATGGTAGCGGCAACCCTGAACCTGATCCGCTTTTTCGCCCGCGAGAGCTGCGGCTGGTGCACCCCCTGCCGGGATGGCCTGAATCTCGTGAAGTGGCTGCTCGAACAGTTCGAGTCCGGGACCGGAACCAGTGACCACCTGCTGATGCTCAAGGAGCAGCTGCGTAATATTTCCGGCAACAGCTTCTGTGCCCTGGCCGAAGGGGCCATGGGGCCGGTAGCCGGTCTGCTGGCTCATTTTGAACAGGAAATTGTCGATCACATCGATCAGGGGCGCTGCCCCTTTCACCGGTAGATTGCTTAAGCCTATGGTAACCCTGACCATCGACAACCAGACAGTGACCGTTCCCGCCGGAACGACGGTCCTCGAAGCGGCCCAGAAGCTCGGCATTGTCGTGCCGCATCTGTGTTATCACAAAGAGCTCGGAGCTGTCGGCTCCTGCCGCATGTGCGCGGTAATGATCCACAAGGGCACCCTCACCGGCCTGAAGATGTCCTGTCTGATTGCCGTCGAGGAGGGGATGGTGGTGACCACCACGGACGAGCGGTCGATGGCCTTGCGTGAGCAGGTCGGTGAGTGGCTGATGCTCAATCACCCCCATGACTGTCCGGTATGCGACGAAGGGGGCGAATGCCAGCTGCAGGAGATGACCATTGCCGTTGGCCACGGCAGGCGTCGCTATACGGGGAAAAAACACACCTATCCCAACCAGGATCTCGGTCCCTTCATCGCCCAGGAAATGAATCGCTGTATTCACTGTTACCGTTGTGCCCGGACCTACAAGGATTACTGTGGCGGCCGCGATTTCGGGGTCATGGGATCACGCAACCGGGTGACTTTCGGCCGTTTTGCCGACGGTATGCTGCAGAGCGATTTTTCCGGCAATCTGATCGATTTCTGTCCGACGGGGGTTTTTACCGACCGCACCTTCCGCTTTACCTCGCGCTTCTGGGATCTGCAGGAGGCCGATTCCGTCTGCTCCCACTGCGGGGTCGGTTGCGCGGTCATTCCCGGTGGCCGCCTGCACCAATTGCAGCGCGTGCGCAGCGGCACCAATGCCGCGGTCAATGGTTCCTTCCTCTGTGATCGCGGCCGTTTCGGCTTCGATTACGGACGACATCCGGAACGGCCTCGACGCGCCCGTCGTGACGGTCAGGAGGTTGCCGTCGATGTGGCCCTGGAGGCGCTGATGAGCGATGCCCGCGCCCTGATCGATGCAGAGGGTCCGGAAGCGGTGCTGCTGCTGGGGTCGGAGCGGGCCTCCCTTGAGTCAAACTGGTTGTTGCAGCGCCTGGCCAAAGAGCTCGGCTGTCGGGTGCCGGTCCTGTCGCCCCACGCCCGGCGCCATCAGGCGGCTCAGGCCGTTGCTTTTGATCTTTCTCACCAGCTGGCGAGCCTGGCCGATGTCCGTACGGCCGATGTCGCTGTGGTTTTCGGCGTCGATCCCCTGGCGGAAGCGCCGCTGCTGGCCCTGGCCCTGCGCCAGATCGTGCGCCAGGGCGGCCGGGTTGTGGTCTGCGATCCGCGGCCGGTGGAGCTTCCCTTTGCCTTCGAACATCAGCCACTGAGCCCGCTGGCCCTGCACGAGCTTCTTGGCGGTGGGGATATGGACGGTAAACATCTGCGCGACCTGCTGCGGCAGGCCAAACAGCCGGTGCTGGTTGCCGGTGCCGACCTGCTGGGAACTGCCGGTTTGCGTCATGTTCACAGCCTGGCGCAGCGTATTGCCACCGATGACCGTGCCTGCCCCATCTATCCGGTTCTCGCTGGAGCGAACAGCTTTGGTGCGGCCCTGTTGAGCCTGCCGGAACAGGATGACCTGATGACCCGTCTGGAAGGAGATCATGTGCGGATGATGATCTGCCTGGAAACGGACCCCCTGGTGGAAGGGCCCGACGGCAAGCCGTTAGGCGAGCGCCTTGCCCGACTGGAAAAACTGGTGGTTTTCGATTATCTGCCGACAGCGGTTGCTGCCCGGGCCGATACCTTTATCCCCACCTGCCCGCCGGTGGAAGCCAGCGGCACCTTTATCAACAGCGAGGGCCGTTTGCGGCGCTTTGAACGGGTTCTGGCGCCGGGAGCCAGCCTCGCTCATAAAGAGGATGGGGCCCATCCGCCGCGCGCCTTCTTCCTGACCCAGCCCGACAGCGAACCCCTGCCGGCGCCGAGGCTGCTGCAGCGCCTCCTTGGCGGGGAAACATCCCTGGCGCAGATTCAGGCGGAGATGGTCATGGATCGTCCGCGTCTGGCCGCCTTGCCACAGCTGAAGGCCGGGGAGGAGGGAGAGCGGGTTGCCGCCACCGTCGCCCGGGCTTTGCCGGAAGAGAAACTGCCGGAACAGCCGGCGGGAACCCTGCAGCTGGTTGTTTCTCCGGCCCGTTACGGCAGCGATCTGTTGAGCCGTTATGCCCGGCAGCTGACGCCGCGGTTGACAACTGCCTGTGTCTATCTGCATCCGGAGGATGCCGAGCGGCACGGTGTACAGGAGGGAGACAGGGTAGATTTGGATACCCGGTTCGGTCGTTTTACCTTGCCCCTCGCCCTCAGTGAAACCCTGGCCAGAGGCTGTGCCCTGGTGGAGAACAGCGCCGCCCTGCCGGAACCGATACCCGGCAGTGGTATCAGCTTCTGTCGTATCGGCCGGGGAGGTGCCAATGGCTGACACCCTGTTTACGGTCGTGCTGATTCTTGCCAAGCTGGCTCTGATCTTTGGCGTGGTGCTGTTCATGGCAGCCTATCTGGTGCTGGCCGAGCGCAAGATTCTCGGACGCATGCAGTTGCGTTACGGCCCCAATCGGGTCGGGCCCTTCGGCCTGATGCAGCCTCTGGCGGATGTGATCAAGCTGTTGACCAAGGAGGATTTTCTTCCGGCGCGGGCCGATAAATGGCTGTTTCTGGTGGCGCCGGGCATTACCGCGGTCACCGCGTTGCTGGTTTTTGCCGTGGTTCCCTTCGGCCCGACCATCGAGGTTTTCGGCCGGACCATTCCGGCGGCGGTGGTGGATCTGAACGTGGGCGTGCTGTATTTCCTCGGGGTGTCGTCCATGGCGGTTTACGGCGTGGTTCTCGGTGGCTGGGCGTCCTGTTCCAAATATTCCCTGTTGGGTAGCGTGCGCGGACTGTCGCAGATGGTCAGTTACGAGCTGTCTCTGGGGTTGTCTCTGGTGCCGGTCATCATGATGGCGCGCTCCTTTTCGCTGCACGACATTGTCATGGCGCAGGCGTCCGTGCCGTTTCTGCTGCTGAATCCGGTGGCCTGTTTCGTCTTTCTCATCTGTATCCTGGCGGAAAGCAACCGCATTCCCTTCGATCTTCCGGAGGCGGAAAATGAGCTGGTCGGCGGTTTCCATACCGAGTATTCCGGCATGCGCTTCGGGTTGTTTTTCGTTGGCGAGTACATCAACCTGGTGGTTCTCGGATCCCTGATGACGGTCTTTTTTCTGGGGGGCTGGCACGGGCCCTGGCTGCCGCCGGTGGTCTGGTTCCTGATCAAGGTGCTGATGGTCTGCGGCCTGTTTATCTGGATCCGCGCCTGCCTGCCGCGACTGCGTTACGATCAGCTGATGAACCTGGGGTGGAAGGTGCTGCTGCCCGTGTCACTGCTGAATATTCTGGTCACCGGCGCGGTGCTGTTGGGGTTAGGCTTATGAGCAGGCATGTGTTCAGAGATATTCGTGGCACCCTGCAGCCCTTCTGGGTGACCCTGCGCAATCTGTTCCGCAAGCCGGTAACGGTGCAGTATCCGGAGCAGAAGCAGCAATTGCCGGAGCGCTATCGGGCACGCCTGATCCTGACCCGTGATCCCGATGGCGGCGAGCGCTGCGTCGCCTGTCACCTGTGCAGCGCCGCCTGTCCGGTCGATTGTATCTCCATGCAGGCGACGGAGGCAGCTGACGGCCGTCGCTACGCCGCCTGGTTCCGCATCAACTTCACCCGGTGTATCTTCTGCGGACTCTGTACCGAGGCCTGTCCGACCAAAGCCATTCAGGTCACCGCCGATTTTGAACTGGCCGGGCGCGACCCCTTGAAACTGGTGTACGAGAAAGTCGACCTGCTGGTGGATCATTGCGGCAATGACAACAGCTATAATTTCTACCACCAGACCGGTATCGGGGTGACAGCGCCCCGTGGCGAAAATCCGCAGGAAACGAAACCGATGGATGTCAAGGATCTGATGCCATGACCGCGACCCTGATCTTTTATCTGCTGGGGGCAGTGGCCCTGGTGACAACGGCGCTGGCCATCATTCAGCGAAATCCGGTGTATGCCGTCATCTATCTGGTGAAAAGCATCTTTGCCCTGGCCCTGATCTTTTATCTGCTGGGGGCGCCGCTGGTGGCCGCGCTGCAGGTGATTGTCTACGCCGGGGCCATCATGGTGCTCTTCCTGTTTGTCATCATGATGCTGGAGATCACCCCCGTCAGCGCCCGAAAAAGTTCCGCTCCGGGGTGGCTGAGCTGGACCCCTGTGGTGCTGGTGGCGCTGGTGCTGGCCGTCATGACCCTGCTGCTCATCGGCCTCGATCCGGTGGCGGAGCAGGGGATCCCCCGCTGGCACGCAACCCCGCGGGATTTCGGCTATGCCCTGTTCAACGAATACGCCCTGGCGGTCAAGATTATCTCCTTTCAACTGTCCTTTGCGGCCGTTGGCGCTTTTCATATCGGCCTGACAGAACGCAGGCGGGCCCGGATGGAGAAGGATTCATGATTGTGCCGATGGAACATCTGCTGGTGCTGGCGACCCTGCTCTTTGTCCTGGGGTTTTCCTGTGTCCTGGTGCGCCGCAACCTGATTCTGATACTGATCGGAGTGGAGATCATGATCAATGCCGTCGGCCTGGTGTTTATCGGCGCTGCTGCCTTGTGGCAGCAGGTGGACGGTCAGATCATGGTGCTGCTGCTGATGGCGATCACCGCAGCCGAGGTGGCAATTGCCCTGGCTCTGGTGGTCCATCTGCACCAGCGCAAACAGAGTATCGATGTTGGTCTGTTTGACGAAATGAGGGGCTGATGGCAACTCTTCTGGTTCTCATACTCCTTCTGCCGCTGGCTGGCGGTGTGGTCAATGCCTGCTTCGGCAATCGTCTGCCGCGCCCGGTCCCGGTGTTTATCGCCACCGGCAGCGTTATCGGCAGCTTTCTCGCCTGCGTCGGCAGTGTCACCGCGGCAGCGGGGGACGGCTACCGCCTGACCCTGTTCACCTGGCTGCAGAGCGGCAACTTCACAGCGGATGTCGGCCTGTTGTTTGATCCCCTGGCGGCGGTCATGGCGTTGATGGTGACCGGTGTCGCCAGTCTGATTCATCTCTATGCTGCCGGCTACATGGAAGAGGATCCGGACCAGACGCGGTTTTTCGCTCTCCTCAACCTCTTCGTCTTTGCCATGCTGACCATTGTCCTGGCGGACAACCTGCTGCTGCTGTTCCTTGGCTGGGAGGGGGTTGGCTTCTGCTCCTACGGACTTATCGGTTTCTGGTACAGCAAAAAGGAAAACGCCGACGCCGGCCGCAAGGCCTTTATTGTCACCCGCATCGGCGACCTGTTTTTTGCCGCAGCGCTGCTCTGGCTCTTTGCCCTGTTCGGTACCATCGGTATCGAAGTGATCAACGGCCGTGCCGGAGAACTGGCGGGGACAACGACAGTGACCCTGCTGGCGCTGTTGCTGCTTCTCGGCGCCTGTGGCAAAAGTGCCCAACTGCCCCTGATGACCTGGTTGCCCGACGCCATGGCCGGTCCGACTCCGGTTTCGGCGTTGATTCATGCCGCGACCATGGTGACCGCCGGTGTCTATCTGCTGTGTCGCCTGTTCCCTCTGGTTTCCCTGTCGCCGCTGGCCATGGCAGCCATTGCCCTGGTGGGTGTCGCTACCGCCCTGTATGCTGCGACCTGCGCCCTGGCCCAGCACGAGATCAAGCGGGTGCTGGCCTACTCGACCATGAGCCAGGTCGGCTATATGTTTCTGGCGGTGGGTTTGGGCAGTGTCTCGGCCGCCATGTTCCACCTGATCACCCACGCTTTCTTCAAGGCGCTGCTGTTCATGACCGCCGGTTGCCTGATCAATCTGGCCGGACATGAAAACGATATCCGGCGCATGGGCGGCATGCGCCAGCGCTCGCAGGCCGTGTTCTGGCTGTTCAGTGCCGGACTGGTGTGCCTGGCGGGGGCCCCCCTGACCAGCGGTTTCTTTTCCAAGGACCTGATCCTGGCCACCGCCTTTGCCAAAGGGGATCTGTTTCATCAAGGCCTTTACGGCCTTGGCGTGCTGACCGCCGCCCTGACCTCTTTTTACTGTTTCCGTCTGGCCTACCTCGTGTTTGGCGGGGATTTCCGGGGGGAGGAGCTGCCGCACGCGCCCCATGCGTTAATGCTGTGGCCGCTCCTGCCGCTGGCGGTGCTCGGTCTTGGTGCCGGTCTGCTCAACCTGCCCCATCTGCTGGGAGGCCACTCCTGGCTGTCCGGCTGGCTGGCAAGAGAGGAGGATATCCTCCATCTGTCTCTGGATACGGAATATCTGCTGGTTGCTACCGCCGTGGGGGTGTTTGTCCTCGGCTGGCTGGCAGCGCACCTGCGCTACCGACGCTTCAGAGAGCATGAGCCCCGTGGCCTGCGTCAGTTCCTCCTGCAGGGCTGGAATTTCGACGCCCTGTTCGCCCGGGTGCTGGTGCGTCCCTTCAGGGCTGCGGGTCGTTTCTGCAGCCACGGCATCGAAACAGGGGTCATAGAGGGGCTGCTGGCGGGATGTGCCGCGACCTGTGTGAGTTGGGGGCAGCGGTTGCGGACCCTGGCCGACGGCCGGGTGAACCACTACCTGTATGGACTGTTGTGGGGGATGCTGCTGATCGTCGGCTGGTTTTTGCTGCGGGCGGTGGTGTCATGATGGACATGAGGCCTTCAGCGTCTAACAGGATCGCGATATCTATGGAAAGCAGAGGATGACCGGGATGCTAGCAACGGATTTTTCCATATTGAGCCTGCTCCTGTGGCTGCCTGTGGCCGGAGCCCTGGTCTGTCTGGTGACCGGTTCCCGCGCTCCGTCGGTACCGCGCTGGATCGCCCTGGTCACCGCTGTGCTGGTGCTGGTCGGGGCCCTGCTGCTGATGCTGGTCCATGACCGTTCCGGTGGCTGGATGCTGCTGGAAGATCGGACCTGGATCGAGGCCTTTGGTATCCGCTACACCCTGGGCCTTGATGGTATCTCTCTGTTGCTGATCGTTTTGACGGCCTTTATGCAGGTCATGGCGGTGCTTGTGTCCTGGCGCCAGGATAAGGCGCCCCAGGTGTTCTTCGCCCTGCTGCTGGTGCTGGAAACGGCCGTCATCGGGGTGCTGCTGGCCCTTGACCTGATTCTCTTCTACCTGTTCTGGGAACTGATGCTGATTCCCATGTTCTTCCTCATCGGAATCTGGGGTTACGAGCGGCGTTTTTACGCGGCCGTGAAGTTCTTTCTCTTTACCCTTGTCGGCAGCCTGTGTCTGCTGCTGGCGGTGATCGGCCTGTATCTGCTGCACGGTGCCCAGACCGGTGTTTACACCTTTGCCCTTGAGGCCCTGAAGCAGACTGAGTTGAGCGCCGGTCAGGAGCTGCTGTTTTTCCTCTGTTTCATGGCCGCCTTTGCCGTCAAGGTGCCCTTGTTCCCCTTTCACAGCTGGCTGCCAGACGCCCATGCTGAAGGTCCGCCGGCCGGCTCCGTTGATCTGGCGGGGCTGCTGCTGAAAACCGGCGTTTACGGCATGATCCGTTTTGCCTTTCCCCTGTTCCCCGCAGCTGCGCAGAAATTTCTGCCGGTCCTGGCGGTTCTCGCTCTGGTCGGTCTTTTTTATGCCGCCTGGGTGGCTTTTTCGCAGCTCGACATCAAGCGTATCGTTGCCTATTCGTCCATCTCCCATCTGGGCTTTGTTATCCTCGGGCTGGCCGCCTGGAACCAGATTGCCGTTGAGGGCAGTCTGCTGCTGATGGTCAATCACGCCATCACCACCGGGGGCATGTTCGCTGCCATCGCCATGATTCAGCTGCGCACCGGCACCCGTGATCTCAACCAGCTGGGTGGACTGTGGAAGAGTCAACCCAATCTGGCGGCCTTTTTCCTGCTCTTCAGCATGGCCTCTCTGGGGCTGCCCGGCCTGGCCAACTTTGCCGGGGAAATTCTGATTCTGATCGGGGTGTTCAGTGTCAAGCCCCTGTGGGCTCTCTTCGCTGTTGGCGGAATTCTGATGTCGGCCGTCTATACCCTGCGGATGGTGCAGGGCACGTTGTGGGGAGCCAGTTGCGAACCCTTTGACCGGCGTGACCTGGATGCCCGCGAGTGGGGGATCCTCATTCCCCTGGCGCTGCTGGTGGTGCTCCTCGGCTGCTACCCGCAACCCCTTCTGGATGTTCTGCGGGAACCGGTGAGCGCCCTGCTGCTGACAGGAGGACAGCCATGACCCTGGCAGCCCTGCAGTCCCTTCTCCCGCAGATCCTGCTGGCCCTGGGCTCTACCGCGATCCTGCTTGGCGGTGCCTGGGTGCGTAACCGCCAGCTGTGGCTGGTTGTCGGTGCCGTGATCGCCCTGCTGGCAGCCATGACTGCCGCTTTTGTCGAACCGTCGCAGACGGATATCCTCGGCCTGTACGGGGCCACGGCCTACGCTCGTTTCTGTACGGTCTTCTGGTCCCTGACCGTTGCCGCGACCCTGGTCATGTCGAGCCGTTATGTCGAGCTTTATCGTTTCGGCGGGGGCGAATACGCCTCGCTGATGCTCTTTGCCGCGGCGGGCATGAGTCTGCTTTCGGCAGCGACCTCCTTTGTCGGTCTGTTTCTCGGTCTTGAGGTACTGACCCTTGCCCTTTACGTACTCATCGCTTTTCGTTATGCCGATAATCGTGGCGCCGAAGCGGGGATGAAGTATCTGATCTTCGGTGCCGTCGCCACGGCGTTTCTGGCCTTTGGCATCGGTTTGATCTATACGGCGACGGGCACCTTTGATTTGCAGGCCGCCGCGGCGGGTCTCCAACTCGACAGCGGCATTCGCCCCTTGGGGCTGGCCGGCTGGGCGCTGCTCCTGGTCGCCGTGGGTTTCAAGATTTCACTGGTTCCCTTTCATTTGTGGACCCCTGACGTCTACCAGGGGGCTCCGGCGCCGGTCGGCGGTCTGCTGGCGACGGCCGCCAAGGGTTCGGTGCTGGCCGCCTTTCTGCCTCTGGTGCTGATGACGGGCGGCAATGGTGAGATTGTCCGCATCCTCTGGTTTCTGGCCGTGATAACCATGCTCCTGGGATCTCTGGCCGCTTTGCCGCAGACCAATATCAAGCGGATGCTGGCCTACTCGTCTGTGGTGCATATGGGATATCTGCTGATTGCCTTGATCACCGGCTCCGACGCGGGATCGCAGGCGCTGCTCTTTTACCTGGTGATCTACTGCTTTGCGACCTTTGGGGCCTTCGGCATTGTCACCACCCTTGCCACCACCACAAACGAAATTCAGGATTACGACGAGCTGCGCGGACTGGGCGCCCTGTACCCCCGGCGCTGCGCCCTGCTGGCGGTGTTTCTTCTTTCCCTGGCGGGTATTCCGCCCCTGGCCGGATTCTTTGCCAAGTTCGGTCTGTTCCAGGCGGCGTTCAGGGCAGGTTACGCAGAACTGGCGGTCATCGGTGTGGTGGCGTCCATCCTCTCTGTCTACTACTACCTGCGCCCGCTGATTGTCCTTTTTACGCCGGAGGAACGCGTGCTGCCGCGGGAAGCTGCGGGGTATCCTGAACTCACTCTACTGTTTTTCGCCGCAGTTGTGCTGATCTTGTTCGGACTGTACCCGGCACCGCTCCTCAGTCTGGTGTCCGTTGTACTGCCGGTCTTGTAGCAAAACGAAACCAGGAGGCAGGTATGTCTGTTGATGAAAAGGTTGCTCGTTTTCTGACCTCTGAAATCTATGCAGTGGCCGGAGCTTCAAGTAACCGTGACAAATTCGGTAACCGGGTTTTTCGCTGCTATCAGCAGAAGGGATATCGGGTTATACCGATCCACCCGCAGGAAAAACAGGTCGAAGGGGTCGATTGTGTCGCCCGGGTCGCTGACCTGCCGGCCGGGGTTACCAGCCTGTCGGTGGTGACGCCACCGAAAGTGACCGAGAATATCGTGCATCAGGCGGCCGCAAAGGGAATCCGCAATATCTGGATGCAGCCCGGTGCCGAGAGTCAGGCCGCTATCGCCTTTTGCGAAGAACAGGGCATCAACGTCATTGCCGACGGTACCTGCGTTCTGGTGCGGTTCGGCTGTCAGCACTGATGGCGCCGCGCAAATTCACCTGCTGCGGCCCTGGCAGGCCCGCATGAATCAGTGGACGAAACACCAGGGACGCAAAGCATTGGGTCCTTTTTTTGTTCGCGCTGTCGTTGGATCCGGCCATGAGTATGTTTCGTGATTTTGAAACCATCATCAAAAACATGGGAGAACTGCCCCCGTCTCCTATTGTTGCGACGAAACTGCTGGAGCTGTTGCGCAAGCCGGATCTGACCATTAAAGAGCTGGCGACCGCCGTGTCCCTTGATCCGGTTATCACCGCCCGCCTGATGAAAATGGCCAACTCGGTCTTTTATCAGCAGGTCAAACAGATCAATTCCGTTGATCGCGCCCTGATTGTCGTGGGGGAAAACGTGCTGATGAATCTGGCGCAGGAATACAGTCTGCGCAGTACCCAGCGCACCTACGGTCTGTTTGAGCGCAAGTTGTGGGAGAACTCCATCGGATGTGCCGTGGCCGCGCGGATGCTGGCAGACAGCCTCACGGACCTCGACAAAAGCGAGGCCTATCTTGCCGGCTTGCAGCGCCATATCGGCAAGGTGGTGATGATCAACCGCGACAAGGCCCTGTACCGGGAAGTTGTCCGTGTCGTTGATGAAGGCAGTGGTGATCTGCGCGATGTCGAGCGCGGCCTTTTTGCCTACTCCCACGAGATGGTGGGCGCGGCCCTGCTCGATTTCTGGAATTATCCCAAACGCATCGTTGATGTCACCATGCATCATCATGATTTTGAATGGTTGCGCGACGAGGAGCCCGCGACCTTCAAACTGTGCGCGGTGGTCAGTCTGGCCGGTGATTTCTGTCGCTATTTCGGTATCGGCTTTAATCAGCGGCATGACTTTGAACTGGAGCTCAGTCGCGGTGCTGTCGCCCTTGAGGCCAATCCGATGATCATCGGCGATTTGAAAGAAAAATTTCATCCGGACTTTTTAAAAGAACGGAACCTCTTTTTGTCCTGATGTCAGCCGGCATGCTCAGTTCTGGTAAAGATTGATTCTGAAATGCTCATCTGCTGACACTCTTCACGCAGACAACCCCAGGAGCAAGCGGGCTATGTGTAAAAAAATATTTATTGCCGCCACCGGTCAGAATTGTGGAAAAACGACGACCAGCCTGTCTCTGCTTCATTGTGCCCGGAAAAAATACAAGCGGGTCGGTTTTATCAAGCCCTTCGGCCCCAAGCGTACGGTGTATCGGGGTCGCGCTGTCGATGTCGATGCCGCCCTGATCGCCCAGGTCTACGACCTGAACGAGCGCCTGGAGCTGATGTCGCCGGTGGTGCTTGACGCCCACACCACCCGGAGCTACCTGGACGGCGAAACAGACAGCGCCAGGCTTCTCGATGAGATTACCCGGGCGACGGAAGAGCTGGAGCGGGAATGTGATTTCCTGATTATCGAGGGCGCCGGCCACACCGGCGTCGGATCGGTGATGGGATTGAACAATGCCCGGCTGGCCCGGCATCTGGGGGCGCCGGTGCTGGTGGTCGCCGGTGCCGGTATCGGCCAGGTCATTGACGATCTGCATCTGAACCTGGCGCTGTTCCGGGAAGCAGGGGCCGATGTCCGCATGATTTTGTCCAACAAGCTGCGCAAGGACAAGCGCGATACCACCCTGCATTATCTGCAGAAGGCCTTTGCCGGCAGTGGCATGCAGGTTGTCGGCGGGTTTAATTATTCCCCGGTCCTGGCCAATCCGACCCTGAAATATCTGTCGGAACTGCTGCAGGTCGAGCTCAAGGCAGAACCCGACCAGACCAGCCGGATTGTCCACAATGTGTTGATCGGGGCGGCCTCGACCCAGCGGGTGGTGGATCTGTTGCGCGAGTCGAGTCTGGTGATCCTGAACAGCAGCCGTGACGAAGTACTGGTCATGCTCTCGACCCTTTATCATCTCGAAGAGTTTCGCAGCAAGCTGGCGGGGATGGTGATTGTTGGTATTGCCCCGGTGGCGGATATCGTCCAGCGGGTTATCGATGATGCCCATATCCCCTATCTGCGGGTACCTTCGACGGTGGCGGAGGTCTATACAAAAATTCAGGCGGATGTCGCCAAAATCGGTGTCGATGATCAGGAGAAGATCGCCCTGATCCATCAGCTGGCAGAGTCGGAGCTCGACTTTGCCCTTATTGACGAAATTTTTTAGCAAGAGAAAGGTCAGTCTATGGGGTTATTGGGTCGCTTGTTCGGCAGCAAGCCGACGGTTACGGCTTTGCAGCAGGCCATGAATCAGGAGCGCTACGCCGACGCCTGCTATCTGGCGGATGAACTGCTGCAGCAGTCCCTGCCCGGTGACGAGAGTGAAATGGTGACCGATATGCGCCGGAAGGCGGGTGACAGTCTGGCCCATCTGAACCTTACGGAAGCTGTCGCCTGTCAGCAGATCGGGGATCATGCGCAGGCTGATGTCCATTTTGAGCTGGCCCTTGAACAGGTTTTTTCACAGGAATTGAAAAGAGATATCGAACAGGCCCGACAACTCAAGGTTTCAGCGGTTCTTCCTGCGCCAGAGCCGGCGGCGTCGGGCTGTGCCGGGTGTGCATCCGGGGCGGCTTCCCCGGATGCGGTGGCGGCTATTCCCCAGGAGGACGAGATTCGCCTGGAGCTCATTCTCACCTCCTACCCCCAGGAGGTGAGGGCCTCCTACGCCGGCAAGAGCGAAAATTTTCTCCAGGCGTTTTTACAGGCTCATGATGGGCAGGACGAAGAGGCTCTTGCCCGGTTTGCGCAGCTGGATGAATCTGAGCGGGATTTCTGCTACTGGTTTGAGGTGGGGTCCCTTTACGCGCGCGGTCAGCATTATGCCCGCGCAGAAGACGCCCTGAAACGGGCCTTGCCGGGGCATCCACAACCGACCCTGCCCCTCGAAGCCCTGGTCGATGCGCTGTTGCACAACGGACAGCCGGCAGCAGCGCAGGATATAATAGAGGGTCATCTTGCCACCGGCAGCGCTGAAGCCTTCTGTCAGGCGCAACTGGCTCTGATTGCAGCTCATCGTCAGGAATGGGAGGAGGCCGTCCTGCGGGTGCGCAAAGCCCTGTCCGGAGGTTATGCCCCTGCGGCCTTCGTACCCCTGGCAGCTTCAGTTTTTGAGCGGGCCAAGGCGCCGGAAGAGGCCGAAAAGCTGCTGAAAATGTTGCCCTCAGGTGGCTGTAAGTCAACAATGCACCCCTTGTTGGCGGAGTTTTATCTCCGCCATGGTCGGGAGGCTGAGAAGGTGTTTGCCTGCTTTAATGCCGTCGCAAAGCGTGAGCCGGACAATCCCCGCTGGCAGCTGCGCCTGGCGCAAAGCTGTCTGGATCGGGGGTGGGTTAAAGAGGGGACGGCCCTGCTGCAGCAATTAAAACAGGTGCCGGATTTGCCGCACGCCTTGCATGAAGAAATAAAAAGTTCATCGGAAAGGTACAATATTTCGTTATGAACAATATGATTTGGTGAACCAGTATCCTTCTGAAAAAAAGATTTTATATTCATGTTCTGGATTTATTCCTGGAACTGACAACCAGGGCAGGACAGTGCGTTGTAACCACAGGGAGGCTCCATGTTGGAATTGATGCGCCGGCGTCGCAGTATCCGCAAATTTGCGCAACAACCGGTCGAAGAAGAAAAGGTGACCTTGTTAACCGAAGCTCTGTTGCGGGCGCCAACCTCGCGCAGCCGTCAGCCATGCACCTTTATCCTGGTGGATGATCGGCAGCTGCTTGAACGGTTGGCTGCGGCCAAGCCCCATGGAACATCCTTCTTTTCGACCGCTCCCCTGGCCGTCGTCATCGCTGCTGACCCGGCAGTATCCGATGTCTGGATAGAGGACAGTGCCGTAGCCGCAACCTTTGTACAATTGGCCGCTGAGTCCCTGGGGCTGAAAAGTTGCTGGGCGCAGTTGCGCCTGCGCCAACACGATGACGACCTCAGCGCAGCGGAATATGTCCGGCAGGTGACCGGTTTGCCACCGGAAATGGAGGTGCCCATGGTCATTGCCATCGGCCATCCGGCGGAGGAGAAGGCGGGACACGCCGGGAATTCCCTGCTCCACGAGCGGATTCACCGGAATCGATATCAGGTTGAAAAAACCTGACTTTTGCCCCTGTAAACACGCAACTGCCAGATTTATAATATTATTTTTTTCGCCAAGGGTTGATTTTGGCAGCTGAAGATGTCACCCTGTGCAGTGATAAAGCGCCTTAGGCATTCGGCTGGCGCGATATATTTAAAAAAGAAGCAAACAGGAGATGACATGACAGCAGTAGCAGCAGGGAACAAGGTAAAAGTTCACTATACCGGTACTTTTGATGATGGCGAGGTGTTCGACAGTTCACGTCAGACCCAGCCGCTGGAGTTCGAGGTCGGTTCCGGACAGGTGATCCCTGGTTTTGACAATGCCGTGGTTGGTATGAAGGCCGGTGAGACAAAAAAAGTTCGACTGCCGGAAGAAGAGGCCTATGGCCCCTATAATGATGAAATGGTTTTTGATGCCGACGCCAGCCAGTTTGAGGAGGGGATGGATCCCCAGGTTGGCCAGCAGTTTCAGACCCAGATGCAGGACGGCTCCCCCCTGTTGTTGACGGTCAAGGCAGTAGAGGGGGATAAGGTCACTCTTGATGCCAATCATCCCATGGCCGGAAAAGCTCTGAACTTCGAGCTTGAAGTTGTTGAAGTGGAATAGTAACGAACCTCTTCTGCCACGGGAACACACCTGTGCCAGTGTTACTGAAAAGCCCGAAGGTGATTTGCCTTCGGGCTTTTTTTACGGCGCCAGTGCCAGTCTCCAGGCCAGCAGTACAAGCAGCAGGGCGGAAAGGCCGAACAGCATATTGATGGTTGCCGGCAGACCGGGCCGCTCCGGGATTCTTGCGGAGAGCAGTCCGATCAGGGTGCCACAGCAAAATCCGGTCAGGTGAGCACCGATATCGATTGTAGCGCGGCCGGACTCGGCGCCGACACCGAGGATGGCCAGCAGACCAAGAGCAGCGGCAAGGGGCAGGGGCCAGCGTCGCCACAAGCTGTGGCGGTAACGGAGGGTATTGACGACAGCAAGTACACCGATAGCGGCGAATACTGCGGTCGACGCGCCGATGGACCGATGATCCGGGGCCTGGAGCAGGGCGTTGAGGTAATTGCCGGCAGCGCCCCCAAGCAGCACCAGCAGCAGGGCAAGACCGGTACCAAAAAGCTGTCCGAGGCGATGGACGATGAGACCGCCAAACAGGAGATTGCCCAGCAGATGCAGGCTGTCGGCATGCAGGGTCAGGGCGGTCAGAGTGCGCCACCACTCGCCGGTCAGGATCCGTCCAGCCAGGGCGTTTCCCTCAGCGATCCAGGCGCAGGGCTGACCAGCACACAAAGGGAGGGGCCAGCGGCTGACGAAGTGAAAAACAGCCAGTCCGAGCAATATCCAGATCAGTGCCTGTCCGCTCCCCTCGGGGGCAGGCGACCCAGGCGCTGGCGGCGGCCAGTTCCGGTTTGTCAGTTCGAAATGACGCAATTCAGCGAGGGCGGACTGATAGACTCCCGCCGGCACAAACAGGCCCAGGGTTCCGTTTTGTCTGTCCAGACGGCAGGGGATGCCCTGGGATTGCAGAACCAGCAACCACAGGCGCGCTTTTCGTTTTGACGGCAGCCGTTCAAGACCGTCACGCAGATCCGCCGGAATGGCCATCCACTGACTTTCGTTGGCAGAATTATCAGGCATGCCTTATGATGCCATGATGGGCGAACGGGCTCCATCAAAAGGAATAAATAATGACAATCCGGCAACTGGCTGAGGATCTCGGTCTGTGGACACAGGTGGAAAGCTGTGTTCACGGGCGGTGCCCGGAGGAATCCGCGCAGCAGCTACTTGAAAAGATCGCCGTCATTCCGGTGAAGGCAAGCCGGGCGACAACCCGCCTGGGGGCTTATGTCTTTCGCGGTCGGCAGGCGGTCTGCATCAGGCTGCAGTTTGCCCAGGACCGGCATCGTCTGCGTTTGACCCTGCTGCATGAGATAGCCCACGCCTGTGATCATCTGCAGGCTTCCGGCAGTCACCGTCGGCTGGCCCACGGGCCCGGCTGGCAACAGTGGGCACTGGCTCTGGGAATCGAACCCCAGGTCGGGGGCGTTTGTGCTGCCGTCAGCGCTCTGCATCAGCGGCGCAAGAAACTGGTGGCGGTGTGCCTGGGCTGTGGCGCGGAAATTTACCGGGTGCGGCGGTTGGCCCGTCACGGTCATTATCTCCATTCCACCTGTGGCGGGAGCCTCAAGCAGGTGTGATCAGCCCGAATCAGGGCTGTGCCTCTAGCAGTTGTTGCAGTTTGTCGAGTTTTGTTGCAATGGTCGTTTCGACGCTGTCCTGACCGAACATCCAGCTGAGCTGGCCAATCATCAGGGTGACATCGGCCAGTTCATCGATGACCTCCTGACGACCAACCTTCCCCCTTTTATAATGCTTGAGAGCGGTTATTAGTTCGGCACATTCTTCGATGGCCTGATCAAATTGCGCCTCTTCTCCCCAGCGTTTCAGGGTTGCGCGATAAATATTGTCCATGGGAGAATCATCCCTTCGTCAGGATTGAAATTAAAGTAATGTGGAGACAGTATAGTTTGTCTGCGGCCGGGCAGGCAACAATCTGAAGGCCACGCTTTGCTGATCGATAAAAGCGAAAGGTTTTGCTAATGACGTTTCAGCCACGACCTGTGTATGTAGCGGACTCCTTCATGCTGCCGGTTGGTAAATATGACGGCAGGCAGCATCCGGAGATGAGTTTTTTCGAGCTGGTTGATACCCTGCATCCGCTGCTGCAGGCGGTTCCCGTTGCCGGGGAAGATATCGGCTGCGTGGTGGTCGGCAGTCAGAATCCTTTTGCTTTCTCCGGTATAGACAATGTCGCGGCCAAGGTCTGTGGCCGGTTGGGGATCAGCGGTGCGAAATCCGTACTGGTGGATACGGCGTCATCGTCCGGGGCAAGCGCTTTTGAAGCCGCCTATCTGGAGGTCGCTTCAGGGCAGCACGATCATGTGCTGGCTATCGGCATTCAGAAGATGAGCGACGCCACCACCGTCGCGGCGACACGCATCGTTGCCGGGGTCATCGACCGGGAGGAAGCGGAGTATGGATTGACCATGCCCGCTTGTGGCGCCCTCGTCGCCCAGGGGCTGATGCAGGAATTCAGGCTGAGCCGGGAGGACTGGACGCAGTTTTCGGCGCGCCTGACGGAACGTGCACACCGCTACGCGGCGCAAAACCCCGATGCCCATCTGCGCTATGAAATACCGGTGAAAAAATATTTTGCCGATATGGAAAGCGGCAAAAACTATCTCTATTATGATCCCCTCCATTATTATGATTTCTGCCCCATGTCCGATGGCGTCGCCGCCTGCCTGCTCTCCGCAGCGCCGGGCGGGGTGCGGGTCAGCGGGGTCGGTTCCGGTACCGATATCCCGACCATTGCCGACCGCTTGACCCTGACCGGTTTTCCGGCGACGCGTATTGCTCTGGCCCAGGCTCTTGCCAAGGCGGGATTGCGCAGTCTGGCGGAGCTGTCGGGAAAAATTCACATCAATATGCACGATCCGTTCAACGGTTTTGGGCCGATCAACCTGGTTGATCTGGGAGTTGTGCCGCGGGAAAGACTGCTTGAGGGGTTGCTTGATGACAGCCTGACCGGCCCGGAAGGAGCCTATCCCACCAACCTGACCGGTGGTCTCAAGGGACGTGGCCATCCCCTGGGCGCGACGGGGATGGTGCAGATTGTCGAGAATCACCGGTTTCTGACCAGCGGCCGTTATCAGGCCGCCCTGTCCCATTCCATCGGCGGGCCTATCAACAACAACGTCGTGGTGCTGCTGGAAACCGAGGACACCTATCGGAAGCGCAAGCCTCGGCCGTACCGGTCGGATGTCACCATCCGACTGGGACAGATCAAGCCGGCGCAGATGACCCTGGATACGCTGCTGGGCAGCGATCGCAAATGTCAGGCGCGCATTGTTGCCAAAACCACCCGTCACAACTACCGCAGCGCCGAGACGGAGCGGGTTCTGCTGTTGCTGACCATCCGCCACAGCGGTGCCGATTACCGGTTTCTGGTGGGGGTTGATCCGCAGGCGGCCGGTGAGCTTGAGTCTCTTAAGTGCGGCGAGAAAATCCAGTTGCAGAAGGTTGCCGGTGAGCTTCATGTCAACGACGTGCCCATTCGACGCCTGTACAAAAAGACGATTGAAGGGATGGTTGATCTGGCGGATAGCGCTTTTCGTCATCTGGGTCTGAAAAAATCATGAGGTGTGTATCAGCACAGTGCTATTGAGCAGACAGCGTGCTAGATTCCGTTCATGCGAATAACCATTAAACATCAAATTCTTATGGCTCCTGCGGCGATCCTGTTGCTGCTGCTGTTGCTGCTGGCGTTCATGCACGTCGTTTACTGGGATCTGAACAATAAACGACGTGCGGCCAGAGCCGTAGAAACCACCTTTATCGCCCTGGCGGAAGCGGATATGGCGGCACGGCGTCTGCATGTTCTCATGCGCGCCATGCAGCACAGTGGCATGGCGGCGCCGGAGGACATGGCCCTGATTGCCGATCTGTACGAGCGGCTCCTGTCTGCGGTCTATCGTATCGAGCCCTTCGGCTCGTTGAAGGACTCCGGTCATCTTGAACGCCTGTTGTATCTGGTGGGGAATCTCAATCCGGCCCACAGTCCGGAGCCGGACAGTACAGCGGCCCTGTTTGCCCAGTTCCGGGCGGAACTGGCCGGTCTGTCCAATCAGACCCAGATTCAGCGCAACCAGCTGCGGCTGCTTCATGATCAGGACATCAATGAGCTGGTTGAGCGGTCGGTGATCAGCACCATCAGCGTGCTGGTGCTGGCAATCCTTCTGGGGCTGATGCTGTCGGTGTATTTCAGCCGCCGTATCCTCGGCCGCATCCAGACCCTGTCCGGAAGCGCCGCCCGCATTGCTGACGGTTCCCTTGATCTGCCTCCGGCGCCGGAGCGGATTCGTGACGAGATGGATGTGCTGGCGCGGGCTATCCACCGGATGGCGAAACAGCTGATTCAGGTGGTCGGTACCGAAAAACTGCTGGAAGGCGCAGAGGAGGAGCGAAGGCGCATCGCCATGGATCTGCACGACCAGTCCCTGTCCGATTTGTCGGGGGTTCTGCGTGGCCTGCAGCAGCTCGAAGCCCACTGCAGCGAGCCGGACGCCCGGGGCAAGGTCGCGGCCCTGGAGGCAGACCTGAATGGCGCTATTGCCAATCTGCGCGATATCATGAACAATCTGCATCCCCAGACCCTTGATATCCTCGGCCTGGGAGCAGCCATCGAAGCCCACCTGGACCAGTATCAGGACAGCGATGACTACCCCCCCTGTCATCTCTACGTTGACCCCAGGGTGCAGGATCTCAGCCTGGATCGTCTCAGGCAGTTGGCGATTTACCGTATTGCCATTGAGGCCATTCAGAACGTTATCAAACATGCTGATGCCGGTCGCTTTGAGGTGAACCTGGAGGTGCGGGAAGGACGGCTGGTCTTGTCTGTTGAGGATAACGGCAAGGGAATGACCGAACAGCCGCCGGGCGGCAGGGGACGCGGACTCAATAATATTCGTGAACGGGCCCGGGCTATCGGCGCCGACGTGTGCTGGAAGCCGTCACGTTTCTCTACCGGTACACGCTTTGAGCTGAGCCTGAAGGTGGAGCTGACATCAGCGGATCAACGACCTAGCAAGGAGTAGGGCACATGTCCAAACTGGATATTCTGATTGCTGAAGATAATCCGAAGGATTACGAGTTTCTTGAGCAGCTGCTCAGTCAATGGGACGAAGGGGTAACAGTCACCCGCGCTCCGACCGGGGCTGAAGCCCTGGCCATCGGTTCAGAAAGGCCTGAGCCTCTGGTCATCAGCGACATCCAGATGCCGGAAATGAATGGTGTCGAATTCGCTCGCCAGCTGTGGAGCAAGCAGCCCCAGGCACGTATTGTCTTCTGGAGTCAGTTCAAGGATGAGATGTATGTCCGCACTCTGGTCAAGATCGTGCCGCCGGAAACAGTCTACGGTTACATTCTGAAATCGGCGACCAAGGATCAGATCAGTGCCGCCATCCGCACGGTACTCATTGACGAACAATGCTGGATCGCGCCCGAGGTGCGAAAGGTTCAGGGTCGTGCCGGACACAGCCTGACTGCTCTTTCTGATATCGAGTACGAGGCCCTTCTCGACATAGCTCTGGGGCTTACGGATAATCTCATCGCGCAGCGCCGCTACCTCTCCCGGCGTGGCGTTCAGAGTCGGCTGAACTCCCTCTATAACAAGCTTGGTCTGGATCAGGATCAGTTCCACAGCGAGAAATACGGTGATTCCTTCAACCTGCGCAATCGCGCCGTAGCGGTGTCTTTAGCGCGGGGCTTGATCAACGCCTTCGAGATGGAAAACGAAGAAAAGGATTTTCAGGAGTGGTTTGCCCGCTATCAACGGAGCCAGCGTGCCGGCAAAAAATAGACGTCAGGGCGTGTTTCTGCCGTGACTGATTGCTCTGGGAAACGTGTGAAAACAACAGCTCATCATACCACATAGCTTGTGCAAATGCGGTGGCTGTGCTAAAAGGTCATACCAAATAGCAGGGAGACAGACATGGCCACCGTATTTAAACCGATCCGTCCTAAAAAACTATCCGAAGAAATTGTCGATCAGATCAAGGAACTCATATCCCGCGGTGATTTAGGGCCGGGACAGAGGATCCCATCAGAACGGGAACTGGCAACCTTTCTCGGGGTGAGCCGCCCGTCGGTGCGTGAGGCGATTATGGTCCTCGAGGCCATGGGGTTCCTTGAGTCGCGGCAGGGGGGAGGAACTTACGTCCGTTCTCTGGCCGATGTCGCTATGGCCGATCCCCTGGCTAACATGGTTGAGCGTCGTGATCCGCGCATGCTTCACGCCTTGACGGAGGTGCGCATCGGGCTGGAGACCTGGTCGGCCTATCTGGCGGCCAAGCGCGCGGAAAAGCCCGAACTTGACCGGCTGCGCGATCTTTACACCATCATGGAGGAGCAGGCGGAGAATGGAGGCTGGGATCCGGAAGTCGATTTTCAGTTCCACCTGACCATCACCGCCGCCACCCACAATACCCTGCAGGTGCATGTTATCAATACGATTCAGAACCTGTTTCAGACAACCATCATGGTGGCATTGGGTGAGTTTTACAGCAAGGAAGGGTATATCAAGCTGTTGCTGAATCACCACCGTGAGATTCTCGAAGCGATAGAAGAAAAAAATCCCGAAAAAGCACGGGAAAAGATGCTGGTGCATCTGACGCTGGTAGAGGAGAAACTGGCGCTGTTTCTGCAGAAGGAACGACCGGATACGGCCTAGATCGGAAGAAAAGACATGACTCTAAAAGCGCATCGGATGTTGTTCTCCCGACGCGCTTTTTTTTGTGTGTACGCTGCCAGGCATGGGGCAGCGCAGCGAAAAATAAAAAAGCCTCGAAGACCTGGAGGGGGGGGAGGTCTTCGAGGCGAGAATCCTCCGAAGAGGCTTCGTTGGGCAATAATCTAGTATGAGCATGAAAGAAAGTCAAGAAAAAATTTGTCAGACCAAATTCATTTATTCATTCAGACAGGGGGAGTTTGACGACAAAGCGGCTTCCCTGTTCCGGTGCGGAGTTGACTTCAATCTGTCCACGATGCGCCTCGACGATCCATTTGACGATGGCAAGACCCAGGCCGGTACCGTCGTCATGTCGGGAGTGCTTGTCGATACGGTAGAAACGATCAAAAATATGCTGCAGATGCTCATGATCCATGCCGATGCCGGTGTCACTGACAGTGATCAGGGCCTGCCGCCCGTTGGTTTCAAGCTCCAGGGTTACAGTGCCCTGAGGCGGAGTGTAGCGGACAGCGTTGGAGATCAGATTCAGCAGGAGTTGACGCAGGCGTAATTCATCCGCCTGAATGATCGTCTGCGACCCGTGATGCTTGAGCTCGACCCCGATCTTTTTGTTCTGCGCCAGAATCTGACCCTGATGATGCAGATCCGTCAGCAGTGTTTCCAGGCAGACCGGCTCTTTGCGAAGATGGATTTCTCCCAGATCACATTTCGACAGCAGATGAAGGTCGTCAATCAGGTGGCTCATCCGGTTGATCTCTTCCAGATTGGATGTCAGGGTGCCTTGAAGTTCTTCCGGTGATCTGGTTTTGCGCAGGGCCAGCTCCGTTTCGCCCCTGAGAAT
>CALFFB010000228.1 GCA_937958075.1 uncultured Geobacteraceae bacterium
TCGGGGGCATTGCTTGAACTGTCGCTGCTGATCTGTCGGGGATGATGGACGGGTGCAACCAGGGCGATGATGCCTGTCTGATTCCTTTTTTTGCTCTGCCGAACGAGGCGATGATGACAAACCGCTGTCCCGTGCTCTTTGCCTTTTTGCTGCTGCTGACGATGGTTTTAACAGCCTGGCCGGAAACGAGCACGGCGGCGGAACTGCGACCGGAATCGCCCATCAAGCGCCGCAGTACCCTAAGTTTTGTCTATGAGAATGATGTCTTCAACAACAGCGACATCCACTATACCAACGGGGTGCGCATCAGCTGGATTCCGACATCGACGCAGACACCGCCCTGGGCGCTGAAGATTGCCCGTGTGATTCCCTGGTTTCCCGCGGAGGGAGAAGTGCTGCACGGCTACTCCATCGGCCAGAGCATGTTCACCTCCCACGATATTACGGAGGAAAATCCGCCGGCGGATGCGCGTCCCTACGCCGGTTGGCTCTACGCGACCATCGGCCTTGGCGTGGAAACGGGTTTGCAGCTTGATCAGCTGGTCTTGACCCTGGGTGTGGTCGGTCCGGCGTCCCTGGCGGAACAGACCCAGAAAGTGATTCATGAGCTCATAGGCTCCCGGGAACCCAGGGGGTGGGATCACCAGCTGCACAATGAGCCGGGGGTGATGATCAGCTGGCAGCGCAGCTGGCGCGCCTATGTGGTGCGCACGTTTATGGATCGCCAGCTGGACCTGACGCCCCATGTCGGACTGACCCTCGGTAATGTCCATACCTATGCCAATGGCGGTCTGACCCTGCGCTACGGGGGTAATCTGCCTCTGGATTACGGGCCACCACGGATTCAGCCGGGCCTGACCGGAACCAGCAGTTTTGTGCCGACATCACGACTTGGCTGGTATCTGTTTGCCGGAGTGGAAGGGCGGGCGGTGTTGCGCAACATCTTTCTCGATGGTAACAGTTTTCGCGACAGTCGCAGCGTTGATAAAAAGCTGTTGGTGGGGGATCTGCAGTTTGGCGGAGTTCTGGTCTGGAATGCGGTCCGCCTGAGTTACACCCATGTGCTGCGGACCCGTGAGTTCACGACCCAGAGAAAGAAGGACAGCTTCGGGTCGGTGGCTCTGTCGGTGCAGTTCTAGGCGAATGCGCGGTCATCGGCAGGTCAATGCCCGGTGCTGCTTTATTGCGAAGTTGCGGCAACAACAATGCCCGTTCCCGGTTTGACCTCTCCCCCCTTGAGGACCCTGGCAAAAATCCCCTCTTTGGGCATGACGCAGTCGCCCGCCTGATGATAGATGGCGCAGCGGGTGTGGCATTCCTTGCCGATCTGGGTGATTTCCAGCAGGGTTTCACCGATGTGAAGGCGGGTGCCGATGGCCAGTGACGGCAGGTCGATGCCGCTGGTGGTGAGGTTTTCAGCGAAATCGCCATTGTCGACATCGAGCCCCATGGCCCGCATCTTGTCGATACTTTCCTTGGCCAGCAGGCTGATCTGACGATGCCAGTCGCCGGCGTGGGCATCGCCGACAATGCCGTGGTTTTCGCGCAGGCTGACCGCGTCAACGGGTGTCTTGCGTTCCCCCTTGGCTTTGCTGAGACATACAGCGATGATTTTTCCGGTCACGGTTCAGCCTCCTATGGTGGCCATGGAAAAGGGTGTTGTCGATTCCGGGTGGTCGTGCAGGCGGTGCTGCTCCGGTTTTTTTTCGATGACTTGTCTTAGGGCCGCCAGCAGTTCAGCGTCCTGTCCCTCGGCCAGCAGTGGCCGCAGGTCAAGGGCATCGTCGACCATCAGACAGCTTTTGGCCTTGCCGGTCGAAGTGATACGGATGCGGTTGCAGTTGCCGCAGAAATGATCCGTCATCGGGGTGATGATGCCGACGGTGCCGGCCGCTCCACGGATGCGGAAGGGTTTGGCGGGTCCGCACAGGTTGTCCGTGGCGAGAGGGTCAAGGTGGTAGCGCCGCTGCAGGCGTTTGAGAATATCAGCACCGCTGACGACGTGCTCCTGCCACTGCTCTTCGCGGATGGTGGGCATGTATTCGATAAAGCGAACCGACCAGGGCTTGTCGAGGCTCAGGGCGGCAAAGTCACAGATTTCCCGGTCGTTAACGCCGCGCATGGCCACCATGTTGAGCTTGATTTTCATGCCGAGGGCGCTGGCGCTATCGATCCCCCTCAGAACCTTTTGCAGACTGCCGCCACGGGTAATGCGGGCGAAGGTTTCGGGATGCAGGGAGTCGAGGCTGATATTGAGGTGCCGCACACCTGCCCGGTGCAGATGCGCAGCGCAGTCCGCCAGCAGGATGCCGTTGGTGGTCAGGGCGATTTCTTCAATGCCGCGAAGGGCGGACAGTTTCTGCAGAAAGTCGATGAGTCCCTTGCGCACCAGGGGCTCGCCGCCGGTGATGCGGACCTTTCTGATACCGAGGCGCGCCGCGGCTGCGACGATACGCAGCATCTGCTCAAAGCGCAGGATCTCGGAGCAGGCCGTTTGCTCAATGCCTGAGGCGGGCATGCAGTACTGACAGCGCAGGTTGCAGCGGTCGGTGACGGACAGGCGCAGATAGTTGATGGTGCGGCCGAAATTATCCCTCATGACGTTCTGATGACGGGGCTTTTTTGGGGTCTTCGTCGAGACCGGCCAGTTCCTGAGCCTCATTGACCCCCTTTTTGAAGTTGCGAATGCCCTTGCCCAGGGCTTCACCGACCTGGGGAATTTTCCCGGCACCAAAAATGACCATGACCAGTACGAGAATGATGAGCAGTTCCTGGGTTCCCAGACCAAACATGAGGAGCTCCTTGTTGAGTGAGTAAAAAAATGTGGTAACTATTCACCACAATCTTGAGTGCAGGGTTCGGGTTCCCGTGACAAGGGCGTCTGTCGCCAGGGACGGCGACAGTCGAACGGCCATGGACGGCGAAAAGTGTCCCTTGGAATGGGAATCCGAACCCTGTGATGAACAAGATACAACCAGTTAAAGCAACGACGGCAGTCGCAGCAGGATAATCTCCACCTCGCTTCCCGCTTCAAGTGGCGGTGCATCGATGGCCACGGGCAGCAGGGCGTTGGCAGCCTGCAGGCTGCGGTTCTGTCCCGACCCCTGGCGCGCAGACGGAAAGAAGGACAGACGGCCCTGGTCGGCGCGGACGCACCCCCACATAAAGAGTTGCCGCTTGCCCCCGCCCTTGATCGCCTCTGCCAGGCGGACCTTCAGGCGCGGTGCCAGGGGATCGGGATAACCGGCCAGACGCCGCAGCGCCGGTCGGACAAAAAGCTCGTAGGTGGCGGCGCTGGCCGCTGGATTGCCGGGCAGTCCGAACACCGGCTGGTGCCCGATGCAGCCGAAGAGCACCGGCTTGCCCGGCTTGATGGCCACCTTCCAGAAAATTTTCTCAAAGCCAAGGGTGGTCAGAACCTCCTGGACATGATCACGATCCCCCACGGAAACGCCGCCGCTGGTGATGAGGACATCGGCAGCCAACCCCCGACGCAGGCAGTTTTCCAGCTCCTCCGGATGGTCTTTGGCGATGCCGAGGCAGACGGGGACAAAGCCGTCCTCGCGCAGTCTGGCGGCGAGGAGGTGGCTGTTGGAATCGATAACGCGGCTGGTGTCGTCCGTAGCGTCCAGGGCACACAGTTCATCACCGGTGGAGAGTAGAGCAACCCTCGGTGCCGGATAGACCGCAACCTGGCGGATGCCGGCGGCGGCCAGCAGGCCGACGGCTCCGGCGTCAAGGCGCGTGCCTGCCGTCAGAATCCGCTCTCCGTCTTGAGCTTCTTCCCCGCGGTAGCGGACATGCTCGCCCCGGCGGGGCTGTTTGCGCAGCTTGATGATGCCTTCGCCAAAGGGTTCGACATCTTCAATGGGAATGACCGTGTCGCAGCCCGGCGGCAGGGCAGCCCCGGTCATGATGCGCACCGCCTGACCGGCCTGCACCCGACCACTGAAGCTGCCGCCGGCAGGCAGAAAGCCAACGTCCTTGAGGGTGCCGTCGGCATCCAGCCCTTCGAGGGCAAAAGCGTAGCCGTCCATGGCCGAATTGTCGGCGGCGGGCAGGTTGCGCACGGCGTGCTGATCAGCCGCCAGAATTTTGCCGAGGCCGTCGTCAAGTCCGACGTTTGTTGCCGGTAACGGGCGGGTGCTTTCCAGAACCAGCTGCAGGGCCTGTTGATAGGTGAGCACGTCAACGTCTCCTTTACGTCAGGACATCAGGCGGTTTTCGATCAGGTCACACAATCCGGCGCTGTCATTGATGGCGTACACCGGCACATCCAGGTCAAAAGCTTCGTCCGAAGCCACCGCCAGCAGTGCCGGGTCGTGATACTCGCCGCGACACAAGAGGGGGGCGGCGCAGGCCCGGCGATGGACCTCGATTTTCGGTACGCTGCTGCGCTTGAAGCCTTCCGTCAGGACGATGTCCACATCCCGGCAGTAGGTCGCGACCATGTCGGCGAGGTGCGGCTCGTCGCCGGTGTTCTGCCTGACCATGGCGATTTTTGCCGGCGAGGCAATGAGCATGGTGTCGGCGCCGGCTTTCGTCAATCGCCAGGAATCCTTGCCCTCGTGGTCGATGTCGAACCGGTGGGCGTCGTGCTTGATGGCGGCCACGCGGTAACCGCGCGCCTTCATTTCTTGAACCAGCTTCACCAGCAGGGTGGTTTTGCCGGTGCCGCTGCGGGCAATCAGGGTCACAACCGGCGGCGTCATGACAGGTCACCGGTTGCGGCAAGGCCCCGGAGATCGTCCGGCGCGTTGAGGTTGTACAGGGCGCGCTGCCAGTTGTCGGGGAGGCTCCGGCTGTCGAGATAGCTGGTATTCACCTGCGGAAAAAAATCGGTAATGCGCAAGTGCCCGGCGGTGAGCATCCTCTCCATAACCGGTCGACAGTTCTGATGGTACAGGGCAAACACCGGCTCCAGGCCCTCCGGGGTGCGGATCACGACACAGTCAGCGTTGGCGCGTCGGTTCAGCAGGGCCATGACCAGACGGGCGTCGGGAAAGGGCAGGTCACAGGGGGCGATAAAAATCCAGGGGGTTTTGGCATGGAACAGGCCATTGTGGATACCGCCCAGGGCGCTGCCGGGAAATATGTCCGGAAAACAGGGGACAGTACCGCTGGCAAGGTCAGGTCGGTCGCCGGCAATGAGAACCTGCGGGAAAAGACCGGCAAACATGGCGCGGGTCCCCTCGAACAGGGTTTTCCCGCCGACCACCAGGGTGGCCTTGTCGCGTCCCATGCGCCGGCTCTTGCCCCCGGCCAGAATCACGGCGGTGACATCAGCACCGGCCGGGCAGGGGAGTGGAGTCTGTCGAGGGGTGGTGGGCATAGCGCTCATCATAGGGGATCAGAGTGATGTTGAGGGACTTTGATAGCCTGTTGCCGACAGAATTCCGTGCACAGCGCACAGGCGGTACAGCGTTCG
>CALFFB010000229.1 GCA_937958075.1 uncultured Geobacteraceae bacterium
CCGCAGAATCTTTTGCGTCACGCCTGACCCGTGCTGAAGAAGAGCAGGAACAGAAGGAGACCTCCGAACCCCAGGTCAAGGCCCTGCCCCAGGCGGAACGATACCGTTATGCCGCCGCCCTGGCTCAACAGGGATACACAAAAGAAGGGATTTCTGAAGCGTTGCAGCTGGCACCGGCAGAAGTGGAACAGATCATGCATTTATCCAGATTGTCCCGATTATCAAGGAGCAGGGGCTCCGGCAGCCACCAGGGCGAACAAAAAATTGACAACCCCTGACGCAAAAGCCCAGGGCTGCCTTCCGGGCAGATAGTTTAAAGAAAAGTTGTCAAAAGACCGACAAGCTGTTTGCAGGTGAAAGGACAAAACAATGGTCAACGGAAAATACGCCGCATTATCAGGAGCCGTCGCCAGAATGCGCACCCTGGATAATATCAGTGAGCGGCTGGCTTCGGCGAAAACCCCCGGATACAAAAAGGGAACCGAAGCCTTTGCCGCCAGACTCGGTGAGGCCGTTTCCGGCATGGCGACCAACGGTACCAACTTTACAACCATCACCGGCCAGAAAATCGACTTTACCCTCGGCCATATGGAGCAGACCGGGTTGTCCCTGGATGTCGCCATTAACGGCGATGGCTTCTTTCAGATGCAGCAACCGGACGGGGATGCCGTTTACACCCGGGTCGGCAGCTTCAAACTCAGTGAGGACGGCCAGCTGCTGGGGAATCAGGGGTATCCGGTGATGGACGCCAACGGCGACGAGATCTTCCTGCCCGGCACCGACGTCATTATCCGCGTCGATGGCACCATCTGGGAAGATGGCGGAGACGCGCCCATCGCCCAGATCGGCCTGTTCGTTTTTGAGGATACTGATGTCTTGCGTCGCGCCGGTCACGGCATGTTCGTGGCGGCTGACGAGACCGAGCCACAGCTGCACCCGCAGCCGGAAATGATTCAGAACAACCTCGAAAGTTCCAACGTCAACATGATGGAGGAGATGCCCCGCATGACCGCCAATATGCGGGCTTTCGAGGCCACCCAGAAGGCCTTGCGCATCTACAGCGACATGAACGCCAAGGCGTCGGAGCTGGGACTGTTACAGTAAGGAACACAGGGCGCTTGAGGCGCTTTTCGTGAAAAGGAGTCAGTTATGATCAGAGCACTTTGGACCGCCGCCACCGGCATGCAGGCGCAGCAACTGAATATGGACGTTATTGCCAACAACCTGGCCAACGTCAACAGCTCCGGCTTCAAGAAGAGCCGCGCCGATTTTCAGGATATTCTCTATCAGACAACCAAGGATGCCGGGGTTGGTATCGGGGGTGAACAGGTACCGACGGGGATCCAGGTCGGCCTGGGGGCGCGGGTGGCTGCGGTGCAGAAGGTGTTTACCACCGGCGATTTCGTGCAGACGGAAAATGAACTGGATCTGGCTATCGAAGGTGAAGGGTTTTTCCAGGTGCAGATGCCTGACGGCACGGAAGCCTATACCCGCTCCGGCGCCCTGAAGAAGGACAATACGGGCCGCCTGGTGACCTCCGATGGCTTTCCCATCATCCCCGAGGTGGTGATTCCTGAAGGAGCGACGGCCATCTCCATCGGCAGCCGCGGTAATGTCGAGGTCCTTCTTGATGGCGAAAACTTCACCCAGGAGGTCGGGGTTATTGAACTCTTCCGTTTCGGCAACCCCATCGGCCTGAAGAGCCTGGGGCGTAATCTCTATGCGGAAACCCCGACAACAGGAGCGCCAATCGCCGGAATTCCGGGAGGCGAGGGGTTCGGAACCCTGTCGCAAGGGTTTCTGGAAGGCTCGAATGTCAACATCATGGAAGAGATGGTCAATATGATTGCCGGCCAGCGAGCCTATGAAGTCAATTCAAAAACCATTCAAACCGCTGATGAGATGTTGTCCATGACCAGTCAGCTGGTGCGCTGATAGGTGACTTATGAAAGCTTTACGAACTCTGCTGTTCATGATCCTGGTGCTGGTTCCCGGCGGTGTCGCTGTGGCACAGGCGCCGGAAGACGGGGTGCTTATCGATCATGGGGAGATGAAGCAGATTCTCGATGATTACCTGGTTGAGCAGTCAAAGCTGTTGCCCCAGGTGGAACTGCGCTTTGCTTCCGTCGATCTGCCCGAGCCCTTTACCGTGCCCCACGGTCGTATCGATCACCAGATCATGCCCGCCCGTCCCGGGGTCGTCGGCAGCCGCAGAATAACGCTGCTGACCCGGGTCGATGATCAGGTTGTCAATAACCAGTCCATGCGGGTGGAGCTCGAAGCCCTGGCCGAGGTCGCGGTGGCCAGGGAGGTGCTGCGCCGGGGGACAGTGCTTCAGCCGGAACACCTGGAGATGCGCTATCAGGATATCTCGCGCTTGTCCGACCCCGTTTTTTCCATCGAGGCTGCTGTCGGCAAACTGGTGAAACGCTCCTTGCGGCTCGGTGAGCCCCTGCAGGCGCAATATGTCGAAGTCCCGGCCATGATCAAGCGTGGTGAACGTGTGGTGATCGAGGTCAGTGGTTCCGGATTGACTCTGTCCGCCGTGGGTGAGGCGCGCCAGGATGGACGTCAAGGGGAATCGATCCGGGTGGTGAACAGCAGTTCGTCCCGCGAAGTTCTGACCAGGGTGGTTGCCCCCGGTCTTGTGCGAGTGGAGTTATAATCATGTTGGTAAAACTCGTTCTGATAGGCCTGTCCCTGACCCTGGCCGCCTGTGCCGGTCCGGCCGGTAAAATCGACCTGACCGAAGTCCAGCCCGTGGCCCCGGTCATCTCTGAACCGGCACCGCCGCAAACGGCCGGTTCCCTGTGGACGACCAGTCGTGGCGGCATCTTTGCCGACATGAAGGGGACGACGGTCGGCGATATTATCACCGTCGTCATTTCCGAGAACGCCAGCGCCAGCAAGCAGGCCAGCACCAAAACCGGGCGCAGCAGCAATATGTCGGCGGGAATTACCAGCTTTTTCGGACTGGAAAGTGATATCGCCGACTTGACGGGCGGTAGTCCGTCGGCGCTGATTGATGTCGATACCGCCAACAATTTTGATGGCAGCGGCAGCACCCAGCGCAGTGAACGCCTGACGGCGACCCTGACGACCCAGGTGATCGAGATCCTGCCCAATGGCAATCTGCGCATCGAAGGAAACAAGACGGTTACCGTCAACAGCGAGATGCAGATCGTGCAATTGACCGGTATTGTCCGGCCTTCGGATGTTTCTCCGCGCAATCTGGTTGATTCCCAGAATGTTCTCAACGCCCGTATTGCCTACGTCGGCAAGGGGGTGATCAGTGACAAGCAGCAGCAGGGGTGGCTGGTCAAAGCCCTTGACCAGGTGTGGCCCTTTTAGCTCGGCAGTAGCATCAGAAGGATAGGAGTATGGCGATGAACTACAGATTACTGACACTGACGGCCCTGTTCCTCTGCTGGAGCCTGACACTCGCACCCGTGACGGAGGCGTCACGGATCAAGGAACTGGCTCAGCTTGAGGGTGTTCGTGCCAATCAGCTGGTCGGTTATGGTCTGGTGGTTGGCCTCGATGGTACGGGTGACAGTGACAAGACCAGCTTTACCATCCAATCGCTGGTCAACATGATGGAACGTCTCGGGGTAACGGTCAATCCGGCGCAGGTCAAGGTCGATAATGTCGCTGCTGTTGTTGTGACCGCTGAGTTGCCGCCCTTTGCCAGGGCCGGCAGCACCATCGATGTGTCCGTGTCTTCCATCGGTGATGCCGACAATCTGGCGGGGGGAACCCTGTTGATGACGCCCCTGAACGCAGCAGACGGGCAGGTTTATGCCGTGGCCCAGGGATCGCTGGTGGTCGGCTCCCTGGCCTTCGGCGGCAAGGCGGCAACGGTGCAGAAAAATCACCCCACCTCCGGGCGGATCCCCGGTGGTGCCCTGATAGAACGCGAAGTCCCTTATGTGTTCGGGGAGACGGATGTCCTTAAATACCGGTTGAAGAACTCCGATTTTACCACCGTGACCCGCATGAGCGAAGCCGTGAACCAGTTCTTTGGTCGCCCCCTGGCCCGTTCTCTGGATGCCGGACAACTGGAGATCAGCATACCCGCTGCTTATCGCGACCGGGTGGTTGATTTTGTCGCCCAGGTGGAACAACTCAATGTCACCCCCGATACCCTGGCGCGGATTGTGGTGAATGAACGGACCGGGACCATCGTCATGGGTGAGGGAGTCAGAATATCGACAGTCGCCGTATCCCACGGGAATCTCAATCTGGTGATCAACGAGTACAGCAATGTCTCGCAACCTCTGCCGTTTTCGGAGGGTGAAACGGTGGTGACGCCGGAAACCCAGATCGAGGTAACGGAAGATGCCGGCAATCTGGTGGTTATGGAACAGGGGATCAGTATCGGGGATGTCGCTTCAGCCCTGAACGCCATCGGTGCCACACCGCGGGATCTGATTGCGATTTTTCAGGCGATCAAGGCCGCCGGTGCCCTGTACGCCGATCTGGTAATTTTGTGATGACAGGCAGGAGCAGGCAATGAGTATCGGTCATGGAATTGACAACAGGCTGCTGATGCAGCAGGTCGCGGCGCCGCCGACATCTAAAGATGTTGCCGCCAGGGGGCAGGATCCGGAAAAAATCAAGGAACTGGCCCAGGAATTCGAATCGATATTTATTCAGCAACTGTACAAGGAAATGCGGAAAACCGTCGGTGACGGTGGCTTGATCCCGCGCACCAACGCTGAACAGATGATGACCGACATGCAGGATCTGGAGACAGCGCGGGAAACGGCACGTCAGGGCGGCATCGGGCTGGCGGAAATGCTGGTCAAGCAGCTGCAGCAGATCGATTAGGAAGACTACCTGGTGATCTGTCAGTGCCGGTGGGGCAGCTGATGGGGAACCAGCGAGTGCGGCTTTTCCTGACCGTGGGCCGCCATCAGCGCCTCGTCTCCCATAACCTTTCGCGGGCAGCCGTCGGCGACAATCCTCCCCTCATCAATCAATACCACCCGGGTACAGACTTCGAGAATCAACTCCAGATCGTGTGATGCGACCAGGACCGTAGGCGCCGCCTCCTGCAGCAGAGGAATCAGCCGCCGCCGACAGCGGATATCGAGTCCGGCACTGGGCTCATCAAAGATGATCATCTCCGGACGCATGGCCAGGACCCCGGCAATGGAAACAATACGTTTTTCCCCCTCCGAGAGCTGATGTGTCGAGCGTTCCCCCAGCTTTTCGGCGCCAACCGCCGCCAGGGCTGCCAGGGTCCGGCGTTCGACCTCCTCGTGACTCAGACCCATATTACGTGGGCCGAAGGCCACATCCTCAGCGACTGTAGCGCAGAACAGCTGATCATCCGTTCGCTGAAAAACCAGCCCGAGCTCCGGGCGAAATCCCCCCTTGACAACAGGTTTCCCCAAAAGCTCGACGGTGCCGGCAGTCGGAGCAAAAAAACCGGCGGCCACCAGAAAAAGCGTGGTCTTGCCGGCACCGTTGGGGCCGATCAGGCCAACACGTTCACCGGCGTGAATAGTCATGGAGATGTCATTCAAGACCCGGCCGGTGTCCGGATAGGAGAAGGACAGGGCGGATAACTGCAGGACGTAGGGCGTGGTCGTTGTCATGGCCTGGATGATTAACGGTTTTTTCTGCTCAGGTCAATGCCTTAACCGAGCCAGCCCAGTCCAAGTGCTATGCCGACAACAATGACAAAAAACAGCCCCTCGGCCGGGGTGGCGGTTAAGGGTGGCGTCAGGCCGTCAGCCTGTCCGTAGCCGCGCAGGCGCATGGCCAGATAGACCCTCTGAGACTGTTCGAAGGAGCGCAACAACAGGTTGGCGACCATCAACGCCACCCCCTGCAGGGAGGTGAGGGACCAGCCACGCAGGCGGAAGCCGCGCAGGTGCATACAGCGGTGCAGGTTGCGCAGATCCTGGTGGAGTACTTCTACATAACGCGCCATCAACAGGGCCATGTCGGTGATGATGTAGGGCATGCCCAGAGCCTGCAGTGCCCGGATTGTGGTCAGCAGGGGGGTGCCGGCGAAGAACAGCATGGCCAGGATGAGGATGGAGTAAAACCGGGCAGCTACGAGCAGTGCACGGTTCAGACCGCTGTCAGTGATAGTCAGAAATCCGACAGTCAGCAGGACGTCACCACGGCCGGCAAACAGCAGCATGAGGATCACCAGGGCGATGAACAGGGAGGGATAGCGCAGCCGGCGCCCCAGGATTGCCAGTGGCACCCCGGACAGCAGCCAGAAAACGACGAGCAGTCCAAGCATATAGGGGATGGTTTGAATCCTGGATACGGCTGAAAAGGAGAAAGCCAGAGCCAGCAGTGCGGCAATTTTATAGCGGGGATCCCAGCGCGCGAGCAGGGATGTGCCGGAGACCTTTCTCAGCATGGTCAGCCCTTGAGCAGATGGGGCCGGGTCCGGCCGATAAAGGTAACAACCAGGGCGGTCACTGCCCCTTCCAGCAGGACCAGGGGCAGATGCGCGAGGAGCAGCGCCAGCAGGGCGGACTGCTCGGTGTCGGCGCGCAGATGGGTCGCCAGGTTGGTGACGATGACCAGGGCAAACAGAAGAGCGGACAGGGCGACAGCGCTGCTACCCGCCAGAAAGCCGGCGATGGCTGTTTTGCGGCCGTTGATATGGTGCCTGCGGCCCAGGGAGAAGACGAAGGCGGCGAGCAGGGCAGGTCCGCCCAGAATCACTCCGTTGATGCCGAGGGTGGTCAGGCCGCCGTGACCGAACATGATCGCCTGGAAACACAGCCCGATGAGGATGGCAGGAAAGGCAAACAGGCCCAGCAATACGCCGAGCAGGCCATTCAGGACCAAATGTACGCTGGCCGGTGGTGCCGGGATATGGATCAGGGACGCCAGGAAAAAGGCAGCGGTTAACAGCGCTGCCCTGGGGATATCCTCACGGGGATCATGGCGCTGCTTGATTCTGTGCAGACAGAGCCAGGCGATCCCGGCGGACACGACATAGCCGCTCAGGGTCACAGACACGGGTAGAATGCCGTCGGGCACATGCATCTAGCCTGGTCTCCTGCCGGTAAAATAGAGGGCTGTTCCGATACATCCCCAGACAATACTGGCCGCCATCACCACCCGCTGTGTCGTGTTGTAACCGGCGGCCGTCCGGGGGGACGAATTCTGAGTAAAGCCCCTTTCTGCATCAGCCGGGATGTGAATGATAGCCCCATGACCAGCCAGGCGCGCCTGGATACTGATGGCGCCATCCGCAGGCGGTGGCGACACTACGCAGTAGTGGCCATTGTTGTCAGCGGTGCCGGTGAGCCGGGCCCTGGTGGGGTCAGCAGCAGAAAAAACGGCCATCTGGGCGCCGGCCATGGGCTGGCCGCTGTCGTAGGTTGCCTGGACACAAATGACAGTTTGTGTCGTGCGGCTGATAATCGCGCCATGCGCCTGCACCAGCGGCGGGGTCAGTGCCATGCCGGCGAGGAGGCCGGCGAACAGGGTGCGCACCTTTGGGCCACGCATCCGTCAGTGCCATTCAACGCGGCAGTGTCCTTCGCCGGTATGACCGATGTGCAGGCCGCGCAGGCGCATGGTCGCGCCGATTTTGTTATCGGCAAAGGGGTCAAAACCATGGGCCGAGAGGTTCATAGGGTCCTCGGCCGGCCTGTCCGCCCGTCCGAAAATGTGATCGAGATGGAAGGTCAGCTCCAGGTCGGTGCTGCCGTCATCAGCGGGTAAAAATCCTTTGCGCTCGTCACCGATATACTCGCCGCAGCGGTAGGTACTCTCCTCGGCGGAATAGAGGACGAACGGACGGGTGCGGCCATCCTTGCCGGCGGTGCCCGTCAACATCATGGAATAACCAGCCGCCGGGCCGGAATCCGCTTTGAGCAGTCGCCAGGACAGGGCATTGTAATGCCCCGGGGGGGCTGTATCGATGGCGCCGATGAGCACCCTCGGAGCGGCATCACCGGTCAGATCAAGGGTGAAGGGGCCGGGCAGGGACACCTGGCGGGCGGCGGTGATTTCGTCATCGCGGTGGGGGTCAAAGGGGGGATCAGTCTGGTAGGCACTGACGGCCGCCAGAGTGACATAGATGTGTTCGAAGCGGAGGGTCCAGCCATCCTTGGTCAGTTCGGGGGAAGTAAAGCCCTCCGTTGCCAATTCTTCACCATTGGCATAGAAGGTGACTGTTCCTGCTTGTGCCTGGGTGTGCGGCAGGAAAAGCAGCAGGCTCCCGGCAAGGGTGAAAAGAGTCAACCATGATCTGCAGCGCATGAAACCTCCGTCCGGATTATGGGTAGCACGAAAACAGAAAGTGTGCCACCAATGTAGCCTACGGATTCAGCGCCTGTCAAAAGGAAATGAGGGGTGCCCCTGCTGTCGATAAGGGCAGATCGGCAAGCGCTTTTGATTTGCCCGGGCCCGGCCGACTGGGTTAAAATTCACGTTTTCCGAATCAACATCACCGGAGTTGGAGGAACGCAGGCGTTGTACACCGCTAAGGTCATGGACCATTTCAAGAATCCGCGCAATGTTGGCATCATCCAGGAGCCTTCGGTGCTGGTGCAGGTGGGTGAACCGGCGTGTGGTGATGCCTTGCTGTTGTCACTGAAGATCGAGGATGATCGGATTGTTGACGTCAAATACAAGATTTACGGCTGTGGAGCGGCCATTGCCACGGCCTCGGTCGCCAGTGAAATGGTGACGGGAATGCCCCTTGATGAGGTGCTGAAGATTACGGATGAGGTGATCGCCGCGGCTCTGGACGGATTGCCGCCGGAAAAAATGCATTGCTCCAATATGGCCGCCGGCGCCCTGCATGGCGCCATCCGTGAATACCGCAAGGCTGTCGCGGCCCAGTCATGACTATAAATTAATGGATGTCATTATGTTCTGGTTGTTTCTGGTCGGGTCCTATCTCTTTGGGGCCATCCCCACGGGTGTGATTCTCACCCGGTTGTCAGGCAAAGAGGATATTCGCAAGGCCGGTAGCGGCAATATCGGTGCGACCAATGTTTATCGGGTGGCCGGCCGAAGCCTGGGGATACTGACCCTTGTCGGTGATTGTCTCAAGGGCGTCATCCCGCTGCTGCTGGCTCGACACTGGCAGGGTTTCGATGAAACCGGCCTGGCGGCGATTGCTCTGGCGGTCTTTGTCGGTCACTGCTATCCGATCTATCTCGGCTTCAAGGGGGGCAAGGGCGTGGCCACCGCCCTGGGGGTTTTTCTTGTCCTGTCACCGGCGGCGATACTCGTTGCCCTGCTCGTGTTCGCCCTGTTTCTCTGGCACTGGCGCTATATCTCCCTGGCCTCCATCGGCGCCGCCACCGCCATGCCCGTCGCTATTTTGCTGACGACCCGTTCCCCGGTTCTGGGCGGTGCGACCCTGGTGATTGCCGCCATCGTTATCTGGCGGCACCGCAGCAATATTGAACGCCTGCGTGCCGGCACCGAAAGTCGCTTCTCCCTGTGATGGCAAGGCTGCGCTTCCACCTGCTGCTGTTGGCGGGATGTCTCTGCATGGCCAGCGCCGCCGCAGGGGTTGGCTGGTGGTATCTGACATCGCCCGTGCAGCCGGAGCGGGAGACGATTGTCGACATTGCACCCGGCAGCAGTTTGACGCGTGTGGCTGCCGATCTGCAGCAACGGCAGATTGTCAGGCAGGCGCTGGTACTGCGCATCCTGGCCAGGTGGCATGGTCAGGAGCAGCAGATTCAGGCCGGTCGTTATCGTTTTTCCGCGTCCGCAACCCCGGCGCAGGTCCTCGACCGGCTGGTGCGTGGTGATGTCATCAAGGTCAGCCTGACCATCCCGGAAGGCTTTACCTTGCGCCAGATTGCCCGGCGTATTGACGAGGCGGGGTTCGGCTCTGAGGATGCTTTGCTGAAACTGGCCTACGATGCTGATTTTATCGCCAGTCTCAATATTGATGCAGCCTCCCTTGAGGGGTATCTTTTTCCGGAAACCTACAGTTTTGTTCAGGAGATTTCGGAAGGCGCCCTGCTGCGCATGATGGTTGAGCAGTTTCAGCAGCGATTGACGGATGACCTGCGTGAGGCCGCCGGCAGCCTGGATCTGAGCCTGCATGAGCATGTCACCCTGGCGTCCCTGATCGAAAAGGAAACCGGTCTGGTTGAGGAGATGCCCCTGATCTCATCGGTTTTTCATAATCGCCTCATCGCCAATATGCGCCTGCAGACCGACCCGACAGCGGTGTATGATCTCGAGGACTTTTCCGGAACCGTGACCCGCGCCCATCTGGCCAATCCCTCCCCCTATAATACCTATCTTATCCGTGGCCTGCCCCCGGGCCCTATTGCCAGTCCCGGACTTGCGGCCCTGACGGCCGCGGTGTTTCCGGCACAAACCGATTATTATTATTTCGTGTCCAGAAAAGACGGCAGCCATCATTTCTCACGCAATCTCCGTGAGCATAACCAGGCCATTCAGCGTTATCTGCGCAATCGGCGCTGATCTACGAAGGCACGGGCGGAGTATATAAAAAAGCCCTGCATGAAGGCCATGCAGGGCTTTTGCCGAGGAACTACTGTCAGGGATGCGTCAGACTTTGGTCAGACTGACGGCGATGCGGTTGTCACCATCGGGAATCAGGGCGGCTGCACCCAGAGCGGGGAAGTGCACCGGGGCGAAGACGATTCCCTGCGGCAGCCGAGGAGAAATGGCGATCTGCCCGGTGAGGGTGCCGCTGCTGCTGGTCAGCTGTACGGTATCACCATTTTTTACTCCGGCCTGGTCAGCATCTCCCGGACTGATCTGCAGCAGCCCCGTCCCTTCGACTTCGGCAACCGCCGTGGCAAAGGTCGTGGTGGTGCCGAAATGGCTCATGGATTTACCGAGGAGCAGTTGCAGCCCATCGGCATGATCGCTGACCGTGATAAGCTGGTATTTCAGGCTTTGCTCCGGAACCTCGTAGGGGAGGCTGCCGAGGGCATTCCACTGCCTGGTGTTGAAATCGGCATCTGCATAAAGATCCGTCAGGCCGCGGATCTCTTCCAGGATAGCGTTCTGGTCATAGCCCGTGGCCGTAGCGGTCAGACGGCCAAGGAGTTCGGAGAAGATTTCCCCGTCAGCACGACTGTCACCAACAGATGCCAGGGCTCTGGTGGTCTTCCGCACCTGATGGTCGAGGGAGGTGTAGCTGGCATTCTTTTCCGCGAAGGTTGTCCCCGGGAGGATGACGGTAGCTAGCTCCGTTACCGCATTGGGGAAGATATCCTGCACCACCAGGGTCTCCAGCTTGGCCAGGGCTTTCAGCCAGCGGGAGCTGTTGGCGAAGGTCGCCGGATTGGTGGCTGCCAGATAAAGAAACTTGATTTTTCCCGCTTCAATCTCCTGGAGAATCCCCTCGGCGTCAAGCCCCCGACCGGGGAGCTGACAATTCCATGCCTTTTCAAACTTTGCCTTGCTGGTGGCGTACGCCTGATACCCGGGCAGGGATTCAGGGTAGACGCCCAGGTCGAGCACGCCCTGGCTGTTGCCCTTGTCGTCGAGGGGGAAAATCCCGCCCTGCGGGGTCAGGGCTCCTGAGAGCACCGCCAGGTTGGCAATGACCGCTGACTTGGATATGCCATAGGAAGACTTGAGAATGTCCGCACCCAAAATGATCACCACGTTTTTCGCCGTGCCGAGGATGTCAGCGGCCTGCTCCAGGCTGGCCAGGCTGAGGCCGGTCGTGGCGGCGATAGCGTTGAGGTCGACATCGGCCAGATCCGCCTTGAGCTCGTCGATATTGGTGACGGTCCGGGCCAGTTCCGCGTCATCGAGGAGTCCTCGGTCGAGCAGCAGCCGGGCCAGACCCTTGGCCAGGGCGATCTCGCTGCCGGGCAGATAGGTCAGGTGACTGCTGGCAAACTGGGTTAAATGGGTGTGGCGCATGGTGGCGAGGATCAGCTGCCCGTCGCCGCGGCGCACGGCATTCTGGATCTGCCAGTCGACGAGGGGGGCCTCTGCACTCGGATCGGCGCCGAAGACCAGGATCGCGTCAGCCTTGCCGATCACCTCGACGCGGTTGCTGGCGCCGCACAGACCAAGCCCCTTGTTCAGGGCGCGCAAGCCGCGCAGGGCTCCGAACCGGGCTTCGGTGTCGATATTATTGCTGCCGATGGCGGCCCGAAAGAGCTTCTGAAAGAGATAGTTCTCTTCGTTGCTCAGGCGGGGCGAGGACAAGCCGGCTACCGCCAGGGCACCGTGCTGTTCTTTGACCCGCTCGATCTCCGTCACCACCCGGTTCAGGGCTTCATTCCAGGAGGCCTTTTCACGTCCAACCTGCGGCGTGGTCAGACGTTTCTTGCTGTTGATGTAGTCATGGCCGAAGAAGCCGCCGATACAGAGGGTGCCCTGGTTGTGGGTCGTGTCATCGTTGGAGGTGAAGCGGTACACCTGGTTGTTCTTGACCTGGATGTCGATTTCGCAGTGGCTTGGACACAGGGTGCAGATGGACGCGGTTTTCTTCAGTTCCCAGGGTCTGGCTTTGAACTTGAAGGGTTTGGAGATCATCGTGCCGGTGGGGCAGGCGGCGACGCAGTTGCCGCAATAGACACAGTTTTCAACCCGCTTGTCGATAAAAGCCCGGTCCCCCTTGTCGTTGACGAACAGGGCATCGGCGCCGATCAGCTCGTGGCAGACCTTGGTGCATTTTTCGCACAGGATACAGCGTGACGGTACCTGTTGAATGAGGGGCCAGCGGTCGATGGCCTCCGGATTGACATCCTCGGCCTTGAATTCCTGGCGGTTAACGCCGAGCTCGTAACAGGTGTCCTGCAGGTGACATTCACCGCCGGCATCACAGACGGGACAGTCCAGGGGGTGATTCAGCAGAATCAGTTCCATGATCTGCTTGCGGGTCTTGGTCAGGGCCGGAGACTGGGTAGTAACCTGGATTCCTTCCTTGACCGGGGTGTTGCAGGCGGTCATGGGACGCTCGACGCCCTCGATTTCAACGGCACAAATGCGGCAGGCTCCAGTTGTTGATATTTTTTTGAGCCAGCACAACGTCGGAATATGGATATCCAGCTGCCGCGCCGCTTCAAGAATGGTTGTCCCCTTGGGAACGCTTGTCGATTTACCGTCTATCGTCAGGTTGACCATCGTGTGTACACCTCGAATGCTGGCGGAAGTGACCCCGGCCCCCTGCTCCGGTTGCTGCCGGTTCCAGCCTCTGTTTTAAAGAATTGACGTTTATTGAACCGCGATCATCGAAACACGGTAGCAACGCAGGCAGCGCTCTGCCTCCTGTACGGCGATACTGTCCTTGTAGCCGAGTTCCACCTCGTTGTAGTTGCCCTTTGCTGCACGCTCCCGGCCGTGGATTTCCGCCTGGTGGAAGCGGTCAACAGCATCAAGCCAGGACACCTGCTCGTTTTTGTCGTAGACGCCGAGGTGGGAGAGGATATCCTCATGGAAGTCATCGTCGGTCAGGTAGGCTTCCCCTTCTTCCAGCCAGCGCTGGATAACCCGCGCGGCGCGATGGGCGTTGCCGACGCAGGCCACCACCGTCAAGGGTCCGATCTCCGCATCGCCCGAGGCAAAAACCCCATCCATGTCGGTGATCAGGATACGCGAGAGGGGATTGCCCATGGGGTCGTTGAGGTCGCGCCCCTCGGCATTTTTCAGGGGGACGAACTTGGTGACCACGGTGTTCCACTTGGTGATGCCGATACCTGTATCATCGGTAATAAAGGACAGCTCGGGATCCTGGCCGATAGCCGGGATCAGGGTGTCGCATTCTACAACAAACTCGCTGCCTTCAACGGGTTGCGGCCGCCTGCGTCCCGAATCGTCCGGTTCGCCCAGTTCCATGCGGACACATTCAACACCGATGACCCGGCGCTGGTCGTCGACGACAATCTTTTTCGGCAGAATCAGAAACTGAAACTGCACCCCCTCTTCCTCGGCGCCGTCAATCTCCCAGGAGTCCGCCGGCATTTCCTTGCGCGTCCGGCGATACAGGAGGATGGCCTCGTCGGCCCCTTCGCGCAGGGCAACGCGCACGCAGTCGATAGCGGTATTACCGCCGCCGACAACACAGACCTTCTTGCCCATGCCCGTCGGTTTGCCCATGTAGGCTTCACGCAGAAACTCAATACCGCCGGCAAGGAAGCCCTGATAGCCCTCCTTCTCCCCTTCGACGCCCATGGGTTTGGATTTGTGGGCGCCTGGTGCCAGCAGGACAGCATCGAATTTGTCCTTGAGCTCCTGCAGGCTGATATCGCGGCCGACATGGGTATCGTAGACAATCTCTACGCCCATGGCACTGATGATGTCGATATCCCGCTGCAGGATGTGGCGCGGCATGCGGTAGGCGGGAATGCCGACGGCAATCATGCCACCACCGAAACCTTCAGGCAGGGACTCATAGATGGTGCAGGGGTAGCCTTCCAGGGCCAGGTAGTAGGCCGCGGCCAGTCCTGCCGGGCCGGCACCGACGATGGCGATCTTTTTGTCCTTGCGCGGTTTGGGCTGCGTCGGCGGGGTCAGGTTGTGTTTCCATTCGTAATCGGACGCGGTGCGCTTGAGGACCATAATGTTGACCGGACTGTCAACGTTGGCCCGGCGGCAGGCGGTTTCGCAGGGGTGGGGACAGACCCGCCCACAGACCGCCGGCAGGGGCATGTTCTCACGAATGATGGACAAAGCCTCGCTGAACTGACGATCCTTGATCGCTTCGATATAGGCGGGGATGTCAATATGCGCCGGACATTTATCCTGGCAGGGGGCCGTCAGCTTGACCTTGTAATCGGTTTTTTTGCCGGGGCGTGGCGTCCCCTTGATATAGGTCAGGTAGTCCTCACGAAAATGCTTGACCGTATCGACGATGGGCACTGCCGAGGTCGCACACAGGGTGCACTTGCAGTTTTTCAGCAATTCGGCAATGTTTTCAATCGTCTCAAGGTCGCTCTCCAGACCCTGGCCGGCGACGATGCGGTCCAGGGTGTCCTGCATGACCCGCGTTCCCTTTTTGCCTGGGGAGCACTTGGCGCAGCAGAAATCTTCCTGAACGCGACGGGCATATTCCGCCGCCATGGCGACGACATCGACATCCGGGTCGTTGAGGATCAGTCCGTCCCAGCCCATCAGGGCGGCAATCTGTTTCTCGCCATCAAAGGTGACGGGCAGTTTTTTCTTGGCAACGGGGACTTCGGCGTCACCGCCTTGCCGATTATCAACTATCTGTCGTCCCCAACTGGAAAATGCAACTTTCGACAAACCGGCCTCCTTTGACCTGCTTCGACCCATGCTGACGGCGGGCCGAGAACCCCAAAAACAGGGAGAATATCCAGATATTATAAAGAGTTCTGACGTAACGGGATCGTATACAGTATGCAGGTAGATAACACAGACCCAGGTTTTAAATCAAGGCAATTTTCCAGTAAAAACACCGGCGAGCCGCTATCCGTGTCGTGGGCAAAGACCATATCGGCAAAAGCCTGATGACGGCCTAGGGCGCGTTCAGGAGGGGCGCCGGATTGGTGATCAGCCAGCTGGATTTCCGTCCAGATGGAGAGATCTGGCGCTGCCATTGCTGGCGCCATTGCCAGCGCTGGATCCGGGTTGAAGGCAGCAGGTAATAATCAAGGGCGTAGGTTGCTGTCACCTGCTGCTGCTGGTCGTCGTAGATCAGTCCCAGTACCTGGCTGTCCACCACGTGCAGATCCGGGCTGTCCAGAAACTGCTCAAGAAAGGCGGCTCGATGTTCCGCCGCCAGAAAACCGACGGCACCGGTGTAGTCCTGCCAGCGCATGGCCTCGCTGAAGCGCGCGGCAAGGGGCTGGACCTTTCCCAGGTCCTTTTGCGGAAAGGCGGCGCAGGCGGTCAGGGTCAGGCAGGTCAGCAGCAGGACAATCCGCATAAGCACCTCGTTGCCGTTTAAAGAGTCAGCGCTGCCGGGCGGCTGTCGCATTCTCTTTGAGCTGGCGGATAGTAGATGGATAGTCGGTGGTTCCGAAAACAGCGCTGCCGGCAACAAAGACATCGGCACCAGCAGCGGCGATCTGCTCAATGTTGTCGATTTTGACGCCACCGTCAACCTCCAGCTCGATGGCCAGCCCCAGATCGTCAATGCGCCGGCGCAACTCGGCGATTTTGGGTAGACAGGCGCGGATAAAAGACTGGCCGCCGAAGCCGGGGTTGACTGTCATCAGCAGGACCAGATCAAGATCGGGCAGGATAACGTCAAGGGCCGCCAGGGAGGTTGCCGGATTCAGGGAGACCCCCGCTTTTTTCCCCAGGGAATGGATCAGTTCGATGGTGCGGTGCAGGTGTGTCGCGGCTTCGGCGTGGACAACAATGAGGTCGGCGCCGGCCCTGGCGAATTCGGGGATATACTGATCGGGGTTTTCGATCATCAGATGGACATCCAGGGGCAGCTGCGTCACCTTGCGGGCAGCGGCGACAATCAGCGGGCCGATGGTGATGTTGGGCACGAAATGGCCGTCCATGACATCGACATGGACATAATCGGCACCGGCCTTGTCGATGGCGCGGATTTCATCTCCCAGACAGGAAAAGTCGGCGGACAGGATAGATGGGGCAATTTTAATCATGGGCGGTGAGTCCTCCGGTCAGGCTGGTGCTTAACTGTTCTTGCGCAGGCGTGCGGCAAAAAAGGCGTCCATGCCGTCATGGCGATGGGGCCAGGTACGCAGGGTTCCTCCGTCAGTGATCAGGGACTGCCAGGGGGGCGGCACCTCTGCCGACAGGGAATCAAGGGTAAATTCAGGATGGTCCGTCAGAAATCCGGTGATGACGACGTCCGTTTCCAGGTGGCTGAAGCTGCAGACAGAATAGAGCAGCAGGCCGCCGGGACGCAGCAGGCCGCTCACCTGGTGCAGCAGGGTCTGCTGCAGTTGCGCCAGCTGGCGCAGGCTGGCCGGGGTTTTGTTCCAGCGTCCTTCCGGGTTGCGGCGAATGACCCCAATACCGCTGCAGGGGGCGTCGAGGAGAACACGGTCGAAACTTTCCCCCTCAAGAAAATCAGGCTCCTCCGTCAGATCCCAGGCTCGGGCGGTGATGCACGTACAGCCCAGCCGGCCGGCGCCCTGCCTGAGCAGCTCAATGCGCTGCGGCGATTTGTCCAGGGCGACAATCTCCGCCCGGTTTCCAGTCAGGGCCGCCAGATGGGTGGTCTTGCCGCCGGGGGCGGCGCAGGCGTCGAGAATGCGCATCTGCGGTTGGACGGCAAGCAAATGAGCCATGAGCATGCTGCCTTCATCCTGCAGCTGGTAATGGCCTTCAGCGTCACCCGGCAGGCGCTGTTCGCCGCGGCGTTCGATACGGATTCCTTCCGGGGCAAAGGCGCAGGGTCTGGCCTGATAGCCACAGCGGTCCAGTTCGGCCAGATAGGAATCGCGATCCGTTTTCAGGGTATTGATGCGCAGGGTCTGAGGCGGTGGTTGACTGAAGGCTTCGCCGAGGGCCCGCGCTTCGGCGTTGGGAAGCAGGCGCATCATCTCTTTGCCCAGCCATTTCGGCAGGCTGCAGACCTGTTGCAGATAGGAGCCGATCTGTTCCGGATCAGGCCAGACAAGGGTTGCGCGTTGACGCTCCAGGGCACGGAGCACGCCGTTGACGACACCGGTGATGTCGCTGCGGCCCAGTTTGCGGGCGAGCTCGACGGTGGCGTCGATAGCGGCATGGGGCGGAACCCGGTCCATTTCCAGCAACTGATAGGCGCCGATACGCAGCAGCCAGAGGACATGGGGCTGGAGCCGCTGCAGGGGCTGGTGACAGACGGATGCCAGGGCGAAATCAAGGCGACCCTGCAGGCGCAGGGTGCCGTAGACCAGCTCCGTAACAAAGCGCCGGTCGCGCTGGTCAAGCAAAGAGCGGGTCAGGGCGCTGTCCAGGGCAAGATCAGAGTAGGCACCGTCCGCTACGCGCAGAAGAATTTCAAGGGCAATGAGCCGGGGATCAGATGAAGGTCGCGAAGCCAAGGGGAGTTTAGTCCGTGCCGGTGGCGGCTGAGCGCAGGCAGGTACCGATGGTCAGGCGGTTGCCGCTTAAAAAGTCGCGTGCCGTCAGCCATTTTTTTCCCGGCAGCTGCAATCTGTTGACAGCCAGGGCGCCCTGGCCGCAGGCAATGCGGATGCCGGACGCATCAGCAGCGACGATCGAGCCGGGCGGACCGGAGGCCGTCGGGTCGACACGCGTGTCGGCGAGTTTCAGCAGCTGATTGCCCCAGAAGGTGTAGGTTCCCGGCCAGGGGTCAAGACCGCGGATCTGATTGTGAATCTGCCGGGCCGGCTGCTGCCAGTCGATCAGGCCGTCCTCTTTGGTCATCATCGGCGCATAGCTGCTCAGGGCATCGTTCTGGGGCTGTGGGGTCAGGGTGCCGGCACAGAGCTGGCGCAGCGTCTCTTCCATGGCCTCGCGGCCGAGCAGGGCCAGCCGATCGTGTACCTGGCCGGCCGTTTCGTCGGGGCCGATGACCAGGCTGCGCTTGATGAGCATGTCGCCGGTATCAAGGCCAACGTCCATGTGCATGGTGGTCACGCCGGTTTCCGTTTCCCCCTCGGTAATCGCTTTGTTGATGGGGGCGGCGCCGCGATATTTGGGGAGCAGGGAAGCGTGAACATTGATGCAGCCGAAGCGCGGAATGTCGAGGACCGATTTTGGCAGGATCTGCCCGTAAGCAACCACCACGATCAGCTCGGGGGCCAGCTCGCGCAGGCTGGCAACAGCCTCTTTGCGGCGCAGGCGCTCCGGCTGGAAGACGGGGATATCATGCTCCAGGGCCAGTTCCTTGACCGGTGACGCCGCCAGTTTTTTGCCGCGCCCCTTGGGCCGGTCCGGCTGGGTATAGACGCCGACCAGATGGGAGCCGGCGTCGATGAGCCCCTGCAGGGTCGGCAGGGCGAATTCCGGGGTGCCCATGAAGACTGTGCGAATCTGGTCAGGCTTCATGTTCCACTTCCTGTTCTTTCAGCATTTTCAGGTACTTTTTCTTGAAAATGGAGCGTTTTAATGGGGAGAGATGGTCGACAAACAGGATGCCGTTGAGGTGGTCGATTTCATGCTGGATGCCAACGGCCAGCAGTCCGTCCGCCTGACGTTCGTGGATAGTGCCCGCTGTGTCCTGATAGCGCATGGTGACGGCCAGGTGTCGTTTGACGGCGGCGCAGAAGCCGGGAACCGACAGGCAGCCTTCCTCCTCGAAGGATTCCCCGTCAGCGGCAACAATTTCCGGATTGACGGCGATGATCAGATCGTCCGGCTCCTCACTGCCGGAACAGTCCAGGACAATGAGCCGCCGCAGCTCGCCCACCTGGGGGGCGGCCAGGCCGACGCCTGGCGCCGCGTACATGGTCTCTACCATGTCCCGGGCCAGCTGCTCCAGCTCCTCGTTGAAATCGGTGACCGGAGCAGACTTCTGCTTCAGCAGGGGTTCCGGATAATGCAGTATCGTGCGCAGGGCCATACCTTGGTATTCTCTCAGGCTTGGATTAGGGGAACAGGGCTAAGCCCGTCTCAACACATCATCATAACAAAAGCGACGTCTGCGGGGTAGGGTTATTCTGGGCCAGGAACAGTTGTGGAGAGAAATTCAAGGAGCATCTCATTGACGACTTCACTCTTTTCGCGATTGGCCATGTGTCCGGCCCCACGGACAATCTGCAGACGAGCACCGGGGATGGCCCTGGCGATGGCGTAGGATTTTTCGACGGGCAGGGCCCGATCCAGTTCAGCGCCGATGACCAGGGACGGCAGCCGCTGTTCGGGCAGCAGGGCCGTTGAATCGGCCCGGTCACGGATGGCGGTCAGGCCGAAGCGCAGCCCTTCGGGTGAGGTGGCCAGCATCCAGCTGCGCACCTCGGCAACCAGTTCAGGTTGCTGGTCAGGTATGCCCGGACCGAAAAGCACCTGGGTAAAGGCATCGGCAACGGCTTGCGGCCGGCCGGCATCCACCTCGGCCAGCAGATGATTGCGTTTGGCTCTGGCGGTGTCGTCGTCACCGTCGGCGCGGGTGACAATAAAGCAGGCGGCAGCCACACGCTGTGGATAGCGGGCCAGCAGGTTGAGGAGCACGTAGCCGCCCATGGACATGCCGCCGATGACCGCCTGTTCAATGTTCAGATGATCCAGCAGGGCGACGAGGTCGTCGGCATACCGGTCGATAGAAGGCGTGGCAGTACCCGCCGGGCTGCTGCCGAAGCCGCGCAGGTCGGGGAGGATCACCCGGTAACCGGCGTCGAGCAATGCCTGCGCCTGGGGTTGCCACATCTTGTGACACAGGGGAAAGCCGTGAATCAGCATGACGGGCGTACCCTGTCCTGAGTCGGTGTAATGAAGTTGCGTATTATTGCTGTTTACGATCATCGTTGTGCCTCCCTTGGAGAAAGTCCTTGATGGAGATAGCTGCGGCCATCATGCTTCTGTCAATTTCTGTACCACCACTCCGGCCATGGTCAGGCCGAACATGGGGGGAATCCACGACGAACTGCCCAGAATAACCCGGCGGTCACTGCAGCTCCAGCGCTGATCTTCCCGGTTGGGGCAGACACAGTTGTCGGCACAGACGGCGGCTTCCGTCGCAAGGGGTCGAAACTCCTCCGTTGAGTAGACAACGTCAACGCCCCGGTCGATACCGCGTTTACGCAGTTGTTTGCGGATGATGCGCGCCAGACGGCATTTTCCGGTGGCGCTGATATCGGCGACGCGGATCTGGGTCGGATCGAGTTTGTTGGCAGCGCCCATGGAACTGATAATGGGTCGCTCGGTGCGGATACAGGTCTCGATGAGATGCAGCTTGGCGGTGATGTGATCGATACAGTCAAGCACGTAATCGAAACCGGGGCGCAAAAGCTCTTCCGCCGTCTGGACTTCGTAGAACTGCTGGATCGCGGTGACCTTGACGTCGGGATTGATGTCGCGGCAGCGCCCGGCCATGACCTCAACCTTGGAGGCGCCGACGGTGCTGCTTAAGGCATGGATCTGACGGTTGATGTTGGTGATGCAAATATCATCAAAATCGACCAGGGTGATCTGCCCGACCCCGGCGCGCGTCAGGGCTTCGGCGGCATAGCTGCCGACCCCGCCGACTCCGAAGACAGCAACGGAAGCATGCGCCAGCCTGGCCATCTGCTCCGTGCCCACAAGCAACTGCATGCGACTGAACCGGTGATCTGACATAAGACTTAATTATTCCAGCGGGTTAAGGGTTAGATTTCGGCCCAAAAACAGAGCCCGGGCGGTAGCGGTGGTGATGTGCGCGGTGTGGGCCGGCGTCCAGCCTTTCAATCGCGCCAGCTGGGCCGCGACTTCGAGCAGGGTTTCCGGTCTGTCCGCCATGTCGGGAGCGTCGGTTTCCAGCACCAGGGCCTGATCGGGAAGTTGGGCGATGGCGGCGGGAAGCTTGCGAACATTGGCGCGCAGCAGCACCGGCCCGACGCCGATGGCAAAACCCATGGCGACCAGCCGAGAAGCCACCTCCGGGCTGCCGGAAAAGCCATGCCAGATGCCACCGATCCGCTCTCCTATGTGCAGCTCACCCAGGATAGCGAGCAGCTTGCCGGTTGCTCCGCGACCATGAAGAAGCACCGGCAGTTCGCATTCCAGGGCCAGTTCCAGCTGGGCACGCAGGACCTTTTCCTGCGTGCCCAGGGGGGCGGTCGCGGTTTTGTCGAGGCCGATTTCACCGATGGCAACAACCTTCGGCTGCCGGACTGCCGTGCGCAATCGGTGCGCCACGGCAGCATCCCACTGCTCGGCATAGAGGGGATGGACACCGGGCGCGGCGTAAACCTGGGGGTGCTCCCGGGCCAGATTCAGCATGGCATCCCAATCGCCGACTCTGACCCCCGGCTGCAGCAGAAAGCCGATGCCGGCTTCGGTCGCGGCCCGGATGCGCTGTTCGGGGGGCGTTGACCACTCAGGGGCAAGCAGGTGGATATGGGTGTCACAGAGCATGGTTTGCGGCCCCGCTGATGCGGTTAATCGACCGTCCGCGCCGAATGGATCCGGGCCGCCAGGTTGCTGATCTGCTTACTGTCGGCGATGGGCCCCAGGCCGGTGGCCAGCTGCGTGGTTGATTCCGCGGTCAGGGGGCGGCTAATACGCAGATTGGCCTGACGGACGCGGCCTGAAGCATCGTTGTAGCTGACCGTAAAGCGGACATCAAAGACGCCGACAGGCGTCGGGTTGGCCAGCCGTGCGATAAGCATTCCCTGGCGATCGAGGGCAAAATCGATCTTCAGATACTTTTCAGGATTGTCCGGCAGCTCAAGGCGAATCATGGACACCAGAGCCCGGCGACCGGCCGGGGAGTCAGAACCGGCGGCGGTGGTGAAGTGCTGCAGCGCCTGCCGGCGGTCACCCCGTGCCAGAGCCAGTTCACCAAGGGCGTTCAGGCCTGGCGCTGTGGGGAGCAGGGCGACACTGCGCTGCAGATCGACAGCGGCGGCGGTGCCGCGCCCCAGAGCCTGCAGGGCCAGACCCCGCTGCAGGTGATAATGAAAGTAATCGGGCTGGCGTTCGCGAGCCTGATCAAAGGCGTCAAGGGCCTGTTTCTCCTTGCCCTGATGCCGCAGGGCGTCACCTTTCAGGCCATAAAAAAGGGCTTCTCCGGGCTCCAGGGCGATGGCCTGTTCGGCCAGCTGCAGGGCTTTTGCCGGTTGATTGTCGTTGAGGGCCTTGCGCCCCTGGTCGTAGGTTTCATAGGCCTTGCCGGCGGCCAGCAGCGGCGCCAGTGTACGCCGGTAGGCGGCTTCTCCCCGATCACCGCCGGCGCCCAGCTCAGCGGCTGTACGGCGGTTGGCTTCGACCCGCTCCCGGGACGGCGGATGGCTGGCGAACAGTCCTTCCAGCCAGTTGCTCCGGCGTCCTTCCGAGAGCCGGACAAAGGTCTCCTGCAGTTCAATGGCGGCCGCCGGATCATAGCCGGCGCGGGCCATGTACAGCATGCCGTAGTAGTCCGCTTCGCTTTCGGCATCGCGGCTGTATTTCTGACCGACCAGTCCAGCCGCCAGGGACGCGCCACCGACAGCGAGACCGGCGTACTCACTGTTGCCAGCGGCCATGCCCGCAGCCAGGACGGCACCCTGCAGGAGCAGGCCGCGCTGCATGCTCTGGGCACTGTGGCGGGCAGCGGCATGGATGATCTCGTGGCCCATGACTGCCGCCAGTTCCGCTTCACTCTGCATTTCCGTCAGCAGGCCACGGTTGATGGCGATCTTGCCGCCGGGCAGAGCCCAGGCGTTGGGCGTCGAATCGTTGATAACGGCAAATTCATAGGGCAAAGGGCGGTCACTCACCGCCGCCAGGCGCCGGCCGACCTCCTGCACATAGGCGACTATCTCCGGTCGGGCATTGTAATCACCCCCCTGCATCTGGCGCAGAGGCGCGTACTGCTCGGCACCGATCTGCAACTCCGTGCTTTCACCTATGAGGACCAGCTCGTTACGGCCGGTGACCGGATTGACAGCACAACCGGTGAGCAGCAGAAACAGGAAACCCCACAGAAAATGTCGCATGATCTGTCCTTT
>CALFFB010000230.1 GCA_937958075.1 uncultured Geobacteraceae bacterium
CCGGAGAGGATATCGAGGATATAGCCGGGGTCGTCAGCGGTAGAGGCAGGGGTGCCAGCGGTTGCGTTGAAGGGGCCGAGCACGCCCTCTGATGAGACACCGCGCACCCAATAATACCAGGTCTGGCCGACAAGTGACTTTGGTGGCGTGTCGACAAGGAGGGTGGTCACGGTCGTGTTGACCAGCTCAGCCGTATCCAAATCGTCCTCTTCGGATCGGAACAGCTCAAAATACGTTGTTATGTCATCACCTGGTGATCGCCCCCACTGGAGGGAGATGCTGAAGAAAAGCCCTGTCGCTGTCAGCTCAAGGGGCTGTGGCGGGGTGCGCATGTCCCCGCCCTCGACGCGCACGATGTCTGTGATACTCGTGCCGCCACCGGATGAGGACGACTGTGCCGTGAGAGCCTGGATCGACACAGAGTCAGCCCACTCCTTGAACGCCTGAATGGCCCGCCGTACATCACGGTGGACATCCTTGCCGAGAGACGGGATCGGTGGCTTTTTGACGGTTGTCATTCCATCCTCTTCAGGTCACGCATGGTGGGCGCAACATGGACGGTGTTAATGGAGGCTGTTCCTTCCAACTGCAACTCCCACTTATCGGCAAGGAACCCAGAAGGCAGCCGCACCGGGCTCTGACTTGTCACATCAACACTGTAAATCGGGGTGTTGCTGTCGATTGCGTCCGCGTACACCCGTAGGTACACCGGGTAGCTGTCAGCAAAAATCTGAGCGGCGCCATAGTTCTCCGGCATCGCCTTACGAAAGACTTTCGAGCGCCAGGCGTAGGTTAAAAGCTCCCCTTCACCAAAATAGCGCAGATAGAGCTCATTCCCTCTCTTTACCGCCAATCGCCCGGTGTTGTGGTCGTACAGGCAGGCCTTGATTTCCCCCACCACAATCTCGCTCAAATCTTTTGTCTGCGGGTCAAACATCAGGGCAATATGTCCACGCTCAGCGTGGTGGCAGAAGGCCACGTACTTGCGGTCCCACTGTGTTGCCAGCATGCTTTCGGGGGAGTAAAGCGCCCACTGGTCTTTGTCGAGCAGGGCCTTGGTGGCGATCTCTGGGGGACTCCCAAGCCCGGCAACAACCAGACCTTCGGGTGAGGGGTAAAGGATCAGGTCCCCCATGTCCACAACCGCCCGCTTGGACAGGCAGGCAAGGCTGGTCTCGGTTTTCTCCAAATACAGGCTGTCCGGCGTCCCCCCTGTCAGCAGGACAGGGGCTCCGGTGGTCAGGACAATCACGGTGTTCCCATAGACCGCCAGAGCCACGATATCTTCCGAGACGGGGTAGCTATAGGGCCAGGCATGTGGCAGATACAGTTCAGAGGCATAGATGGTGCGCCCCTTGAACCCAAGGATGAAGCCAGAGGGGTGGGCAACGAACCCCTTGATCCCTTCTGGCGGGGCGTCCCAGGTCACGCTTGGCAACACAACCCCAAGCGCGGTGTCTTCCAGACTGTCCACATAACTCGTTGTGGCAATGGGGAGGGTGGCCACCAGCTGGTACTCTGTTGACATGCTCCCGGTATTGGTGCGATATATCCGCTTCCGATCATAATTCTTCACGCCGGACACAGGAGTTGTCGCCAGGGCGCCGATATTCACCACGTCGCCAGGGTACACGGACGGCACAGAGTATGGGACCGACGGCGGCCCTTCTTCGTCATAGGCCGAGACATACGTCATGACATAAAAGCGATCTGTGGCATCAAGCGGGTCCTCCGATGTCCGCCCGGAGGAGTCAATCGTTGCCGACATGAAGTTGACGCCTGGCACCTGCACCCCCAAATCCCAAAGGGATGAGCTGCCAGCGGCACGCATCTTCGGGACCCCACCATTACTGATATAGACCCGCCCCCAGGCATCCTTGGCGATAGGAGAGCGCACCACGTCGGTGTCATCGACAAAGCTCAGCAGGATCATCCCGGAACGCTCGTAGAGGAACAAGCTGGTTGCCCCGGCAGTAATATCCAGGGCGGGGTCCTGGTCGCTCAGGCCCTTCATCGGGCGCAAGGCCCCGGAGTCGAAGCGGCAGTTCTGTGCCACCTGGGCGGCGTTCTCCGGGAGTATCTGCGGGGCATAGCGTGGGGCTACACCCATGAAGCGCTCCAGCTTGATCATCGATTACCCTCGCTCAACCGTCGACTGTGGGCTGGCCTGTCCAGAAGCCACCTGGGCCGACGAGGAATTGGCTCGGTGCAGCACAGCCGTGGCCTCGCTGCTGCGCTCCCCTTGCTCCTTACCCACCATGGACTGAACAAACTTCTCGTAATGGCTACGCGCCCGACCATCGTCAGCGGCATAGTCGACGTCCTTGCTATAGGCCCGGAACAGGATGTAGTCCATCAGGGCATTGCTGTAGATATCATCAACGCTGATCGCCGAGGATATGTCGGCAACATCATCAGGAGCCTTCGCGTAAATAATCTCAAACTGCGCTGATGCGCCACCGGTTGACGGTGGATAGACATAAAACACCTTCTGGTCACGCGGGTCGAAACAGTAGTGCGTTGGGGCGTCGACCGGCGCGAGAGCATGCCAGTTGGTGATCTGATCATCCAGAATCCTCTTGTCCACCAACCTGATTGCACTGCCTGGGGTGCTGCCGTTGCCCATAGTGCGGGTCACGCCGATCAACGTCAGTCCGTCCGCCGGTAGGGTCTGCTTCGTTCCTGCTTCGGGGGTGAAAGAGACGTTGCCAACCGACGCATCGGGCTTGTAGGTCGCGATTTCGCGCTGGCCATCATTGAGCCAGCCCAGCAACTCATCGGTCGTCCACCGGACACCACCTGAGTCCTGAAGGATGATCTGAGCTTTTGTGATAATGTTTCCTGCGGTAATCGTGGCCATGAGGTGTCTCCTTTATGTCGGGTATGTCCAGTAAATGTGTTTTGGTGTTCTGTTGTGGACAATCATGTCCACCGCATGATCCAGATGAGCATCAATATGAGGGCTGATCACGTTGACCGGGTTAGTGCCGAATTTGACCAGCAGCTCAATGATCTGGTCGTTGAACAGCCCGCCATAGGGGCACTGATCGCTGATGTTCTCGACAACGGTCTTTCGATAGGCAGAGTACAGCAGGGTCCCGTCCATCGCTGGCGTCGGATGGAAGACCAGAAACCCCTTGTGCAGCTCAAAATACTCAGGCGACCCACTTGTCTGCAAACGATCTTCAAGCTCAGTTGGCAGCGGCCTTAGCACCACCCGTGAGCCGACATCAGGGACAAACGATGGATGCGACCGAAGCGCTAGGAAGCGGTCTCCAACGGCTACAGATTCCGTCCCGGCGGCAATGGGCACTTGCTCACGCTCGACAATCAGGTCCGAATCGATATCGAGCAGGCGCCGATCAAGGTAATCCACCACATTGGAAAGGGTCGACATGAAATCCCAGACCGGCGGCTCCCCGTTGGAGAGGCGCGGCAGGATAATGTCGAACATGTCCTGATAGGTCATGGTCGCGTTGATTCTCATGGCGTGCTCCCCTTCTTGCTGCGCCTGATCTGCACCATGCGATGGCCTGCCCAGCTATTGTCCTTGTTATAGGCGCGTCGGCAATGATTCGACTCACCTCGCACAAGGAAGAAAAGCCAGTCGATAGCACGATAAACCCGCCTCTGTTCACGCCAGCAGCGCCCGCTGATACATTCGTTGGGGTCGCCGCCCAGCAGCACCGTGTTCATCCATTGGCTTGTGGCATCAAGGCTGCGCAGCAGCCATCCTCGTTTGTCAATCTGCACGACCAAAACTCCTTGCGTCTTTGAGTCTGCCATTGCAGACTCTTAACGCGGCCTCAAGATCAAGGCCCCACGACAACAACTCTTCATTGGTACGCCATTGCGACACCGGTGTATCGACAGGCATAATCAGAGCCAGTGGAATATGGCGATCACGGTACACGACCTTCCCGGAGAAGCATCCGGATAGACTCAGGCACAGGAGTAGAGCGCCAATCCACAGCTTCCTGGTCCTGAAGCTCACCGATCCTGTTTTTAAGCTGGTTGACCTCGGCATACAAAAGACCTCGTTCTTTTTCCCGTGCCAAAAGCCGCTCATTGAGCTCTTCGCGTTCGACTTCGATTTGCAGCATCAGGTCGCGGGTAACAATCAGCTCCTGTCGGATCGTATCCCTCTGGGTCTTGAGGTTCTGGACCCGCTGGTGTTGCGCCCAGACGGTTCCCACCAAGGCTGCGCCCACGATCCCGATCAGGGCATACAGCTTCCAGCTGCCAAGAAACGCCTTGGCCCCACCAAATAGAGCCTTAATCATCGCGACCAAACCTGATGTCGACGAGATCATCCGCCGTCGCGGCGATGATATAGGTCAGTATGACGGCACCAAACACCCACGCTAATGTCTGCAGAAGCGGGGCTGCTGCATCAAGCTGTGCGGCATCAAGAAACAGGCAGATTCCAGCCAGGCCGAACAGGCCGCACATGGCCACATAACTGTGCCGACGACGATGCTTCCACCATCGCTGGGGGTCAGGGTGGGGGGGCATCAGTTGTGCCTCGTCAGAGCATAGACAATCGCTCCGCCGATCAGGGTGCCAATCGCCACCACCGTTCCCATCAGCCCCTTGTCGGCAATACGTCTGAGCTTGTCGCCAAAACGAAGGCTCTCCTGAAACTCGCGCACCTCCTTTGGGCTGTCGACATCAACCCCAAGAATGGAGAACGTCTTTTTTACAGCCCTGTCTGCCGCATCATCCGCCGTCTGACAGCCAACCCTGCGCTCCGGTCCGGCATAATCACACCGTGACTCTTCAGCCATATCAGTCTCCTACAGAAGTCTTCGGGGCATGATAAATAGCCCCTTGACAATTAGGGCAACGCCCGGAGTCGTCAAGCGAATGCCCGCATGTTGCACAGCGTCCCATCTGGGCCTCATTTCTTCCGGCGCGATACAGGCTTTTTAATGGTCGTGGTTCCCGGCTCGCTCACCTTGGGAGAAGCAGGTGCGGGCACAGCCTCCTCCCGCCACTCTAGGTTGGGGTTGCCGTCAACATCCAGCTGCTTCGAGTACGGCACTTCGTAGCCATAAGCCTTGTGCCACACGTATTTGCGTCCCATAGCAAAGCTCCTTGAAAGAGCGGAGGGCAGTCGTCACCCTCCGCGTCCTGATTCATCCCTTAGTTCACGTTGCTGCAGATCGCGACAAGGCGTACCGTCGGCAGAGCCGTTACGGTGTTGTAACCAATCACCTTGACATCGATGGTATCGGCAGCCGTGTAGAGCTTGCCGCCAAAGTAGGCCGGGTCAGCCACGTTCGGAGTGCCGTCCGTCAAGGTATTGGCCAGTCCGTACAGCGTTCCCGCCTCAGCGGTCAGGTCAGACGTGCCGATAAAGCCAAGGGCATTGTCGCCATCACCAACCTGGGCGGTCAGAGTCGTCCCGGCCCCGGCCTTGACAACCTCCAGGACGACGCTGTGGACAATCGTCCCCGCCGGAACGTTCACCAGCTGGGCGATCTCGTTGGCTTCGATGTCACCACCTTTCACAGCAGCGATATCGGCAAAATCAAGCTCCTTGACCATCTTGAAAACAGCACCGGTTGATGCTGCAGCGATACTCTTGTCAGTTAAATCACGGGTTCCTGCGGCCATCACTCAACTCCTTATGATGTGGCCCCTCCGGAGAGGGGCGAGAGGATCAATAAACGACTACTTACTTCTTGTTGGCAACGGCGTACCCGATGCACTCAGGGTTGGTCACCTTGGAGCCGAACACCTGCAGCCCACGCAGCAGCTTCCCGAAGGAGGTGGGGTGCGGAAGGGTCTCGTTCTCAACCAGCTGTGACGCGAAGGTCAGTCCGGTCTTGTGGCCGAAGGGGATAATGGTGTTGGCACCGCTCTTGGGGAGGTTATTGGAGCGGTACACGTTGAAGTTACCAAGACGACCAAGGCGACCGTTACGCAGCACATCGTTGGCAGCGGCGGCACCGGTGCTGTCAGCACGGCGCAGGTCCGAGGTCTGCAGCAGGAAGGTCGCCCAGGTGGGCAGAACAATAAAGCGATCCTCGTCTTCGGGGATGTTCATCTCCGACAGGGCCGACTCAGCCATCATGATCATGTCGATGATGTTGACATCGTTGGTCGAGGTCGTTCCGGTATGCAAGCTGATGGGGGTCCCGGACGAGCCGAGGTTATAGCCACCAGAGATATAACCAGCCGTGTTGCCGGTGTTGGCGGCATTGGCGTCCGCGTAAAAGCCGAACACAGCCGTTTCAACGGCGATCTTCATCTTCTCAGCGGCGTCAGTGCTCCACTGGTCCATCAGATTGACATCGTTCTGGAGCTTGTCGATGTTGTCGATCCGACAGGCATAATACTTGGCCTTGTCGATGACCAACTCGACTTCCGGCGAGGTCGGGCTCTCATACACCAGGTCCTGACCCTTGACGTAATCACGGATGGTCACGTCCGGGGTGGTGCGCATGATCACCTTATCGCCTTGCTTGGAGATTTCACCTTCGTCAATTTGTTAACCGCACGGCTCTTTATCCGTACGCTCTGACAGTTGTCATTCCTGCCAGTTCAGACTATATCATCACCCTTTTATCAAAGGGGCTAGGCGCTCGTGTCAAAATAGAATCTCTGCTTATAAGACATACATGGAACAATATATGGATGAATGAGCTTGTGGAATTTTGCTCCCTCTCGGTGGAAACACCGGACAGAGTACCTCCCCTTTTCTCGATATGGGGTAAACTTGATACCCCAATAATCCCGGAAATAATCGCATACAACCTTTGCCTGATCCTTCGTCCCACAAATATGGATATTTGTCCTTGCCGATGAGCAAGTTCCATCTTTATGGCGGTTGTTTGCGGTTATTGATCCGTCATCCATATACCAGATAGCAAGCGATTCAGGGGTCATGTGTTTTAGCAGGTCGATGCTGAATCTGTCTCTTCTGACCCACCGCCTTAACACCCTGAAATACCTGTGTGCCTTTTCTGCTCTGACCTGTCTATAGGTTGAGCCATCAGGCCATCTGTGCAAGCAGTCGACCACCTTTGGTTTTTTCCCTCCAAGGATGGAATGCAAGAGGTCCACTTTGTGCTGTAGATATTCTCTCTGCGCTTCACAGTGACACAGCTTGAGTGCCAGCTTTGCAGCGTTGGGTTGTCTCTTGTCTTTATGGATGTACCCATCGCCAATCGACATTGCTATCAGTAATGCCTTATGTCTTTGCTTCATAACGACCTATTGGCCTGAAGTAGTATTCTATTTTGTTAGTCGTTGAACCTTCTCCTTGCGGAGCTTGGCTGCTGATTCCCATCTCAGGGTTCCAGCAATTCACCTAGTTTAATCGACCGGGTTGCCCCGGAAGTGAGCTACGCGGTTAACTCAGTATTACTGATCTCAGCCAATACAGTGTTCAGGTAAAACTTCTTGAGAATCTTCTGCGAAAAAATCTGCGGGGTATACTTGCCATCGCCCGCAACCTGTCCCGCTAACTGAGGGTAGCCAGCGCTTACACCAATAGAACTCATTGTCAGTCTCCTTTAGTGGCGACTGGCCTTGACCCCCTACTGGATGCGCCCTTCGATGTTCGCCCGGTCGATCTCTGCCTCAATTTTGGCAGCTTCGTCCTCGCGCCCACGGTACTTCCCTTGTCTGAAGTCAGTAAAGAACTTGTTGACCTCGCCTATTGTCCATATCTTTGCCTGGCGTTCGGCAGGCTCAGGAGTTCCGGCGTTGCTCTTCCCTGGCGAAACAAGTTTTTGTCGTGGGTCATCGTGTGTGGCTCTTGCATCCTTCTTGGGTGTCGTTTTGCCCGTCGCTTCTTGATATTTGTTGAAAAATCGTGCGATGCGTGGTGCATCCCATGCGTTATTTGCGTCATCAAACAAGTCCCGAAAGGGGCGACCGGCAAAGTCATCGACGGTGGTATCAAGCCACTGCTGGAACCCTGGATCGTTGTACACGGACCGCCAGCCCGGCGACATCCCCTCAAGAGTGCGATTGAACACGTCCCTCTGGGCCTCTTCGCTGGTCTGGGCGACCTGAGTCACCCGCTCTTCAACCGGGCGCATCCGCTGCTCCAGCATGGTGGAAATCTCGCCACGCACCACGCTCTGCAATGCCGTTGTAAAGTCGTCCCCAAATTCGGTTGCCAAAGAACTCAGATGTTCGGCAATCTCCCCTTGCGTGGCATCAGCCCGCAGCTGACTGTCGGCCTGGCGCCCCTGGGGTGACCGCTCCATCTGTTCTTTGAGAGATGACAACTCGTGCTGCAGCCGCTCAACTTTACGTCGTTCGCCGTTGAACATCCCCTGCAGAGCTTCCCAGCGCTGCTTGTACGTTGGTGAGTTCTCATCCTCAGCCTGCGCCTTTTCCGGTTCAGCGGCTTCTGGCTCGTCCTCTTGCGTCGTCTGCTCGACCTCTGGTTCGGCAGCCTTGACTTCTTTGGGATCGTCCTGCCCTTCACCACTCAAGGCCGCAATGGCCTCGTCCGCCCGTTCTACCGGGCTTTTGTACTGCTTACTCATGCTCACTCCTTGTGCTCGGCCTTACAGCAGGCTCGGCGTTGTGGCTCCGGTTCGGCATGGCACTCGACCGGATACCGTTAAAATGCCCCGCGCATATCGGGTTTATGTTGACGCATTCTCAGGTCGGACCTGGCGTTTTCGATGAGCTTCATCAGCTGCAGAAAAACGGCTGCCTCGCCTTGAATGCGGCGAAAATCGTCCTGCTCAGCGTGGGCCAGGCGCTCAAGGGCATCCTGGCGGCACAGAGCAAGGTGTTCATACAGAGGCCCGTCAGACAGATTGGCCGCTTCCTTCAGAACTCTGTCATCGGCTGGCTTCATCCCGCCATCCGCAGGCCCGTTGCCTCACCGGGCTGATTCTGGAACAGGTTGGCATCAACACCGCCAGCCATATTCCCGGCGGCATCCGTTGTTGCCGAACCTTCCGGCTGTGGCGCCCCTTTGGGGCCAGCGCCCATGCCCATTTGCATCATCATGGCGTTACGCTGTTCAATCTTTTCCATGATTTTCTTAATCTTATGATCGTCGGGGATCACGTCATCAACACCAAGGTCAAGCCCCTCAAGGGTTGCCTTGAGCATCTTCGCCCGCCCCTCAACACCAAGAATCTCGATATCCGTCGGATTATTAGTGGCAGCTAATGTTTCACGCATACGCACCAGCTGCTGCTCTTTTGCCACCAGGGACGAGGAGCCACGGGCCACGACACGACAGTCGCCTTTGCGATCCTCGTCTTCGTCGTAGGCCATGTTGTAGTCATACATGCGGGAGATACAGCCGGAGATCATTTTATCAAGATGGGAAATGGACTCTTTGATCCCCCGTGAAGCGTGAGTCATCAACATCGACAACCCGGACGATGTTGCCCCGGCGCCGCCTATATTGGTGTTGCCAAAAGCCCAGCGCGGAATCCCGGTGGAATCCTCACTCAGGGCAGAGAAAAACTCAAAGACACGCAGCAGCTGGTCGGTAATGACTTGCGGCTGATTAAAGCGCACCGCTGGCGACTCGGACATCTGCTGATTGGTCGATGGCCATATCTTCCAGGGGTAGATGCCTTCGCTCTGCTCGCAGCGCTCCATGTTGACTTCAACCTGGGGGCCTGAAGCCAGTCCGGCGTTGTTGACAATGGCTCTTGCCAACGCATTGCAGACATCCTGGATATCGGCCATCAGCTCTGGAATGCCTTTGCCCCAGAAGCTCCCCGGCACCCGCTCATAAGAGTCGACATTGTAGGGCTTTCGCCCCAGGGTGTCCGGGTTGAGGATCGCCCGGATGACATGTTGCCCGACCTTCCAGGCGTTGACCTCATAGTCAATGTCAGGGTCAATATCCACCTCTTCGATGCCCCAATCGAGCAGCAGCTTGCCCTGGACGGCACCCCAGAACTCCAGGGCTTCGATCTTTTCCCCCTTGCGGTGGACATCGGTCTCCCCGGAAAACTCAAGGCGATCTCGTTCTGAGTCAATGGACTCATGGGTATACAGCCCATTGCCATAATCTCGCAGCGCCGCTCTGATCTTGTCTTCCTTATAGCCGGGTACGCCAATCAAGGCCTGCAGCTCGGAGCGTGAGATGCGATGGCGTTCAATCATATAGCCGTCGTCCGGGGTGCGGGAGTCTGGTGCCGGATAAACGTCGAAGGGGGAAACTCGGTCAAATTCAGGAACCAGGTCATCTTGCGTGCGGACAACCCACTGGCCGCCCTCGTTGACCCATTGGGAGACTTTGCGCTTACGGATCACCGGGCCCTTGATAACGGCAGCCTTCAGGGTTACAAAGTCAGAGATAACAGCGGCAAAGGCCTCATTCCAGCCGCCCTGTGCCAGTTGGTCGGCGATGAGGTCTGCCATCCGGCGGGCGCGGGTTTTGGCTTCGTCCCGCACCTTGTCGAACACCTCGTCCTTGCGGCCTTTGGCATATTCACGCAGCTCGCGCACCAGGTCCGCGTCGGCCCATTGTTCGCCTGCAGCTGCTGCCTGGCGCATGACCTCAGCGGCCACTTGATGGACCTCCTGGACAATCTCGGCTTCAGCGTCAGGCGGGAGCTCCGGTATGGGGGTGGGGGCAACGGTCCAAGGTCGATCCCCGGCAGGGCGCATGACATCGTTGATCCAGGCCTCCGCAGCACGGCATTTTGTCGCCGTGAGCATCATATAGACCTGGCTGCCGCCCATCTTCTGGATGGCTGCCAGCTTGCTGGCCTCATAGACGCCGTTGCGCTGACGCAGATTCTTCAGCATTTGGCGCTCAACAGGCTCTTTAGCTTCCTTGGCACGAAGCCAGCATTTATCGATATAGGAGGAGAGTTGGTTGATGTAGGAGGGAGTTGGGGCGTTTGCCGCAGCGTAGCGCTCTTTGCGCTCCGCCTCGATCTCGGTGTTACTCTTGACAGAAATCAGCCCCATCGTTGGGATGGCGGCCCTAAGCCCCTGATTCTCCACTGGAAAACCCTTTCGCGTAGAGGAAGGTTTACCACCATATACCCCATGCCATCTATCTTGTCAAGTTATTACACCCTTTTACGTCCACGCCTCCACCGGAATCACCGGGCGTTTTTGTGGCTGATACCCCGGCCTTCCACCCTGATAGCGGTTCATGGCGGGCAGTGGGACCACCTGGCGAAGGTGCTTGGCAATGGCGAGAGAGATCACCCGGTCATCATGACACCCTGAGTCTGCCTCCATCTTGCCATTATCCTGTATCTTGAAGGAGATCATCTCCTGAAACGTCTCCTTGCAGGCAACACCAAGGGACTCTTCCTGAAACTCCCTGATCAGGTTGTCGATAATCAGTGGACGGGTTGTCCTTGATGTCACCCAGCCCAGACGCTTGCGCGGCTTTCCAGGTGGGTCAGGGACCATCTCCGAGTAGAGACGGGGGTACTTCAGGTGATACATCTGGGTAACGACCGACAGGCCGTGGTTGTTGCGCTCAGGGGCAACCAGAGCGGTGTTGTAGCGGTGCCCAAGCGACACCAGGATGTCACCAAATTCGACGATATTGTCCGCATCCAGATTGCCATGCCACTGCGCAACCTGTTCACCGGTGCGGTGGTTGATCACATCGGCCACGGAGAAGTCGCCAGACACCAGCCCCTCGGCCACGTCCGCAGCGATAATATACTGCTCGCCCGGCTCAGGTTCCTTCCAGACGCGCAGCCGCCCGCCCTGGGAGACAACCCAGTTCCCGGCATGGTGCTCATACCGTGCCTTCGGCTCTTCTGCCGCCTCCGACATGGCCAGCAGCTTCATGACGTTCTTGAAGACCGGGCGCCCGGTACCAACAAAGGCGTGGATCGCGCTGGCCGGGTACTCCTGATTCAGGACATCGATGTCGTTGTTACACTTGTTCGCAAGCACCCACCGCCGCCAGGCCATCTGGTCATTGCTCAGGCCGTACTGGTCCTTGATCTCCTCTTCGTCCGGCATCAGCTTGAAGTTGACGGGGGCTTTGATCTGGTACTGCTCAAAACAGAACCAGGGCAGGAACACGGACGTATAGATATTGTCTTCAGGGGCCTGCTCGTTGATGGTTTCGACAATCACCGGCTCCCCGTTCTTGTCCATCTTTGACACCGAGATATGGTACCGGCTGTTCCAGAACCGTTCATAGAACTCCCCGCCGATCCCCTTGGCCGTCGACTCGAAGACGATGATCGCCTCGTCATCGTCGGGCACGCAGGGCAGCAGAGAAGCCAGCAGCTCCTTAAACTTGCTGGCCGGGTACTTGGCAGCCTCAGACATGTGCAGGTAGGTCACCAGCTGGCCCGACCCTGGGTCGTCCTTCCCGGCGGTGGCCACCCGAAAAGCACTGTTCAGGCCGGTCCCCCTGGTATTGTTGAACTCCAGCAGCTTGGCGTTGTTGTATTGCGTCTCCGGCTTGAACGACGGTGGCGACAGGTTGTGGAAGCGCTTGACCATCTTGAACAGAAAGTCCGTCGCGTCCGGCTCGTGGGTCAGCTGCAGGGCATAGCGGTTCTGCTGACAGGAGGTCCCGCGATAGAACAGACCGGAGAAATAGGTCGAGAACCCCATCCGCCGCGCCTTGAGGGCAACCAGCCTGACCGGGCGCTTGGGCCGGATATGCTCCTCGATGATCTTATGCAGAATGCGTTGTGGTCCGTTAAGAACAAACGGTACCAACTTTCCCTGCGGGGTCTGTACCCGCAACACGTTTTCACAATAGGTCGGGAAATCCTCAGCCATCTCCAGCTGCGCCAGAATCTTATCCAGCTCTTCATCGCTGGCCTGGTCAATCAGGGCAACAAGGTCTTTACTCATACTTCACCACGTCCCCAGGAACACGGGTCAACCCCTTCTCCTCAAGCTCCATCTCATGCAGAAGCGCCATGGCGTTGAAGATCACCCCGCACAGATCGTCGACACTCACATCCCCGCACCTGTGCCCCCGCCAGACAGCAAAGAAGTGCCTCCAGAGAGACTTCATACAAACATCGACCGGCATCCCCTTCTGCCAGTTGTCTGACGCCCGAAGCTGGCCGTCACGCTGACGACGGTGCTTATGGAGGTACTGCGCATACGCCTCCAGGGCAAAGGGAGACAGAAACCCCTCAAAATCGAGCTTCCCCTCATCCGTATCACGGGTCGCACCGGACTCAAAACAGCGGATCGCCCCGACATACCCCTCATCCACCTCAACCTCTCGCTCATAGCGTGCTCTTTCTTCAGTCATCCTCTGTCTCCCTGGTGTCGTTTATTGTGACCTCAACGGTCTTCTTCCTCATCTCCAGCCGCCTCTGCAGAGCCGCCAACACCGCCGGATTATCCCGGACCCCTTCAACCACGGCAATCGTCTCCTCATGGGTCGTCACCGTCTCTGTGACCTGCTTCTTCGGAGCTCTGGCCCCCATAATATCCAAGGTCGTTTCCAGGTACTTGTGGCGCACATTAAAATCCGGCACCATCTCCACGGTCGTCCCCCCACCCTCTTCTTCCGGCAGTGACCGCTTTAAGGCGTAGGACGCATCAAGCCCCTCTTTAAGCTTCCCGGCCACAAGATTCATATCGATCCCCTTCTCCTCAAGGGCCACCAACAGATACCCGTTGGCATCGGTATACTTGCGCCTGATCCCTTCCGCCAGAGCATGGGCCTGCGCCCCCTTGAGGTCATACCCTGCCTCCTGCACCGCCTTTGGAGCTCGCTTCCCCTGGGCCAACCCATAAAGCACCTGGGCCTCCTTCGGGGTCAGCTCCTTCTCCAGCTCAAGCCGCCGGGCAACTCCCTTCTTCTTCGTATCCATAAATCCTCAGCTCAACTCGTGGGTTCACCTTATCAACCTCACCAACGCCATATCGGACAGCCCGAATAAACTCATAGCTATCGTCCGGCAGCAGCGACAACTCGACCAGGGCGTCCTCGGTGAACTTCTGCACCACCGGCAACACATTCCCCAAATCCATCCGCCTCCTTGTCGGGGGATACACCACATACTCAAAAACAAAAGGCGCATCAACAGACAACTCCCGGTCAGCTACCGCTTCCAGAACCGCCTGCACATACGCCTTCTTTGCCTCATTCAGCACCTGATGGTGGGCATTGCGGTACACATTCAGGTTCAAACTGAACATCCGCCCTTCCTTCTTCTTCCTGGGCAGCAACACCCTCAACGGCAACTCAAGCGTCATACACCCTCCTGGGCGGCACGACGCAACCACTCCAGCTCAGGCAACACCCCATACAGCCTCGCTGCCTCTTCTTCAGCCTCGGACCGACTCATCCCGGCATCAAACTCCAGGATCGCCGCCCGCTCAAGCCACATCTCCAGCACCTCGCTCATCGCCTCACCCCGGCCTGGACAGCCTCCCTGATCCGCTCCGGCAGGCCGACCGGCACATAATACTCAGACCAATACTCAGCGCACTCATCCACCTCCTTCAGCACATCAAACAGGAGCTCGGCATAATCCTTCAACTCCTGATGACGGGCCTTCAGGGCCTCATAATCAGCCCGCAGCCGCAACAACTTTCGCTCCACATCCAGCATCTCGTCACTCATCATCACCTCCTGCCATCTGTATACATCATTCACATCCATGATGGAAGTAATTATAGTGTATACGCTGACAGGGAAAATGAGGGGGAAGATATGAGGGGGGGGACTCCTAATCGTAATGACGGGGTCGCCGCTCCAGGGGGTAGGGGGATGGGGGGACGGGGGGGGTGCGGGAGGATGGACCGGGCGACCCGGCAGGGGGGCAGGGGGGCTCTGGAGGCGGATAGAGGTTTGGCTGACCTCTGCCCTTGTCGGCATTCTGTTGTGTTATTAGCTAGTTAGCTGACCTTATCGGCCCTGGGTGGGCCTTTGGGTGACCAATTCACCCTGCAGACCAGGAAGATCGGGCCAGATCGGCGGCCCTGGCGACCTCTCAAGGCTACGCTCTATGTCGTAACGCATTGTGTTCAAGTGCCTGATTTTACACACGCGAAAAAAAATTATTATTTTTTTTTAATTAACCCTTCCCCTCCTACTCTCCTTAAAACCAAAAGGCCTATTATAATAAGGCAAATTCCAAGAATCGTGCCAATCAGCCACCCCTCCTAGCCACAACACGTTATAGAAAATCACTTCCATCTAAAAAACATGTTGCAACCATCTTGACACATCACAATGTGTTCTGTAGAGTGGGAGCCAAGTTCAGGGAGTCACTGACCAAGTCACACCGGCCCTGATCCATAACCTGACATCCGGTCAGGGGGAGTTTCCCGCTTTTCGCCAAGGATTAAGGCGGCCCTATATCGGCTTATCGATATGACAACGGGCGCAGCGACTTGGGGTTAGAGCTTGGTTCTCCCACTTCATAACGGCATCATCATATCAGTCAGGTCGAGCCCTTCCGCTGCGGTGGTCTGGCTCCCTGTGTCGCCGCCTGATCTCTCTTGATCCGCGTTATGTCGTACCCCTATAAGCTGCCCAGGCCGCACCAGCTGGCAAACTGGAGTTCACCCGGCCTTAATTCGTTACCGATTGAACAAGCAGCAACAGCACTAAACCCGATGGTTCTGAGCCTTCAGATGCAGGGGGGCTGATGCTGCTGATTGAGTAGGTAACACTAACCAACAAACAGGAGGTAACACCATGAAAAGACTAACTAACGTCCAAGTAGGCCGCACGTTCGCTAACCAGTCTGAAGGAATCAACCACAGCAAAAGCTATCACACCAGTGCAGGCAGGCTATACAGCTACGCCACATTGATAGGGTTCCATCATCAAGGCTTTACCGTCCTATCTGCCGACTCCATGAGCGCCACAACAAGCAAGCATCTAGCCTATGCAGCTCGTGCCTGCTCCAATGTCGTTTATC
>CALFFB010000231.1 GCA_937958075.1 uncultured Geobacteraceae bacterium
GCTACCGCGAAGCGACAAGCAAGGACTCTAACCAATCACTGAAATTATGTCAATACAAAAAAACATTTTTTCTTGGTGACTGGCCAGTCGCCCTCTGCCTTGGCTCCGAGCAACGGAGCGCAGTTATATACAACCTGCCGACTGATCGTCAACACTTTTTTTAAGAAAAAAGTGTTTCTTTTATAAGAAGCTGAAATATCGTCCCTTTGACGTATGTCTCGGGAAAATCAGACAACCACTTCGATGATCGTGTAATTCTTCTTTCCCTTCTGCACGAGAATGTACGTTTCGCTGATCAGATCCCCCAAGGCAACCCGATAGTCCGGATCCTCCACCCTGGCCTTGTTCAGACTCAGGCCGTTCCCCTTGATGGTTCGACGCAGCTCACCCTTTGAAGGAAATGCCCCGGTTCTGGTCGTGAGCAGTTCGACAAGGGAAATCCCTCCTTCGAGTTCAGTCCGATCAATCGTGTAGGTCGGCACCCCCTCAAAGACCGAAAGGAAAGTTGCTTTGTCCAGCCTCGCCAGGGCTTCCGTCGTCGCATTACCGAACAAGATCTGCGAGGCCTCCACCGCCCGGTGATACTCCTCGGCGCCGTGCACCATGCAGGTCACCTCCTGTGCCAGGCGCTTCTGCAGAGGACGCAGATGGGGCGCGTCCGCCTGCTCCTCAACCAGCGCTGCCACCTCCTGCCGGCTGAGCAGGGTAAAGATCTTGATGTACTTTTCCGCGTCGGCGTCGGACACATTGAGCCAGAACTGATAAAACCTGTAGGGCGTGGTGAGCTTCGGATCGAGCCAGACATTACCACTTTCGGTCTTGCCGAACTTACCGCCATCGGCCTTGGTGATGAGCGGACAGGTCAGGGCATGGGCCTCGCACCCCTCCTTGCGCCGTATCAATTCGGTTCCTGTGGTAATATTCCCCCATTGATCCGATCCACCCATCTGCAGCCTGCAGTTCTTTTCACGAAACAGGTGCAGAAAATCTGTCGCCTGAACCAGCTGATAGGTAAACTCGGTAAAGGACAGACCGACCTTCGTCTCTTCTCCCAGCCGCTTTTTGACACTGTCCTTGGCCATCATGTAGTTGACCGTGATGTGTTTGCCGATATCACGGATGAAATCCAGAAAACTGAAATCTTTCATCCAGTCATAATTATTGACCAGTTCGGCGGCGTTAGCGGCATCGGACTCAAAATCAAGAAATTTTGCCAGCTGTTCTTTCAGGCAGGCCTCATTATGGCGGAGGGTCTGCTCGTCAAGAAGATTGCGTTCAGCCGACTTGCCGGACGGATCACCGATCATCCCGGTGGCTCCACCCACCAGAGCGATGGGCTTGTGACCGGCAAGCTGCAAATGCTTGAGCATCATCACGCTGACCAGGTGGCCGATATGCAGGGAATCGGCCGTCGGATCGATGCCGACATAGGCCGTTGTCATTTCCTTCTGGAGCTGATCTTCCGTCCCCGGCGTCATGTCGTGAATCATGCCGCGCCAGGCCAATTCTTCTACAAAGTTCATGATGAGTCACTTGTCCATTAGGATTTTTCGGTTATCTTCATGGCGCTGCCACATTCATGGCAACCACACAGGCCGGGCAAGAACTTTCACAGCCGCAGGCAACACCTGTGCGGCTTTACGATTTACATTGAATGCGCTCGATTGCCAGGCAGCGGCCATTTCCTTCATCAATATCCAGCAGGACCGCACACAACAGGGGAGCTTTTTTGGCAACCTCAAGTCGCACCGGCTGCTGGGTAAGAAAACGCTGCAGGGCAGCCTCTTTCTGGTTGCCGATAACGGCATCCTGGCTACCCGTCATCCCCACGTCGGTTAAATAGCCTGTTCCGCCGGCAAGAAGCTGCTCGTCCGCTGTCTGAACATGGGTATGGGTGCCGATGACGGCACTGACCCGGCCCTCCAGATAGAACCCGAGGGCTTGTTTTTCACTGGTTGCCTCAGCGTGAAAATCGACGACAACAACAGGCGTCTGCTGCTTAAGTTCGGCAACCAACTGATCGGCCGCACGAAAGGGGCAATCCAGATTCTTCATAAAAACCCGCCCCTCCAGATTGCAGACACCGACCTTGACACCCCCGGCCGTAGAAAAAACGCCGGCGCCGCGCCCCGGCAGTCCCGGCGGATAGTTCGCCGGGCGCAAGAGTCTTTTTTCCCGATCAAGAAGCGGCAGAACCTCTTTTTTGTCCCAGATATGATTGCCCGAGGTCACCACATGCACACCGGCATCAAACAGCTCCTTTAAAACCGGCGGCGTTATGCCGTAGCCTGATGCGGCGTTTTCTCCGTTGGCAATGACCAGATCAATATAATGACGGTCGATGAGCCGATCAAGATGCTCCGCCAGGGCCCTTCTTCCGGCGCGTCCGACGACATCACCGATAAACAGAATTTTCACCTACAGCTCCCGTCCGCCGGTTATCGGCACTCATGCAAACAGCATCTCATCATTTACCCTGTATCTATTTGGCATACTCGACGGCCCGCGTTTCGCGGATCACATTGACACGGATCTGTCCGGGATAGGTCATCTCCTGCTCGATTTTTTTAGCAATATCTTTCGCCAGTACGTGGGAATAATCGTCAGACACCTCGTCGCTTGCCACCATGACCCGAATTTCGCGCCCGGCCTGAATAGCAAAGCACCCGGTTACCCCGCTGAAAGAAGTGCCGATCTGCTCCAGATCGCGCAACCTCTTGACATAGGTCTCCAGGGTTTCCCGTCGCGCGCCGGGGCGGGCCCCGGACAAGGAATCGGCGGCCTGAACCAGAATAGCGAGCACGGTTTCCGGTTTTTCGTCTTCATGGTGAGCCATGATGGCGTGTACGATAGCCGGCGACTCGCCATACTTCCGGGCGATTTCACCCCCATTGACGGCGTGGGAACCCTCCAGTTCATGGCTGACCGCCTTGCCGATATCGTGGAGCAGGGCGGCGCGTTTTGCCTGCTTGACATTGACGCCGAGTTCGGCCGCCATCATGCCGCATAAAAAGGCCATTTCAATGGAATGGACGAGGATGTTCTGGCCGTAGGACGTCCGGTACTTGAGCATCCCCAGCAGCTTGACGATTTCCGGGTGGATGCCGTGCACGCCGACATCAAAGGTGGCCTGTTCACCGGCCTGGCGAATCTCCTCGTCGACTTCTTCCTGCGCCTTGGTCACCAGCTCTTCGATGCGGGCGGGATGAATACGACCATCAGCAATGAGCCGCTCCAGAGCAATCCGTGCCACTTCCCGACGCACCGGATTAAAACCGGAAATAACCACGGCCTCCGGAGTGTCATCGATAATCAGGTCGATCCCGGTTGCCGCCTCGATGGCACGGATGTTACGCCCCTCACGGCCGATGATCCGCCCCTTCATCTCGTCGGACGGCAACGGCACCACACTGACGGTCTTTTCCGCGACAAAATCGCCGGCATAGCGCTGAATCGCCAGGGCCATAATCTTTTTCGCCTTCTTGTCGGCAGCTTCAAGAGCCTCATCCTCGATGCGCTTGATGCTTTTCGCCGCGTCATGACGGGCCTCACTCAACATCCCCTCGATCAGCTGCTGCTTGGCCTGCTCCTGGGTCAAGCTCGCGATCTCCTCTAGCTTTCGGGTCTGCTGCTGGCACAGGCCCGCAACCTCTTCCGTCTTCTGCTTCAACGCCCCCTCTTCCTGACGGAGCTGGGCTTCTTTGGCCGTCAGCTCTTCACTACGCCTTTCCAGATGGTCGTGCTTGCGATCGAGGTTTTCCTCCTTTTGCTGCAGGCGGTTCTCACTGGCATGGATCTCCTTGCGCAGCTCGCGCATCTCCTTTTCCCAGTCGGTCTTGGCCTGCAACACCAGGTCCTTGGCCTGGATAATGGCTTCCTTGCGTATGGTCTCCGCTTCCTTGTTCGCGTCGCTGACCACCTTTTCCGCCTCAACCCTGGCATTGTTCATTGCCGATTCTGACAGTTTACGCCGCAAAAACATCCCGAGAAAGATCCCGGCAGCAAGCGCCAATAACACTAAAATTGTTGAAATGATCTCTGTCTGCATAAGTTGATCCCTCCCCTTTCAGGGTCTATGTGAAATCTGTCACACTCTCGTGACAGGAGTTGACGGATGACTCGGTAACAAGCCAGTCCAGGCGCCGATCATGGGGTTCCTGCGGAACCGCAGCGCAAACCTGAAAATCGTAGCACAAGCCTACAGCCAGGACGCCGGCGGCGACGTCCGCCAGATACCGGTCGTAATACCCTCGACCATAGCCAAGGCGAAACCCTTGCACATCAAAGGCAAGGCCCGGCACCAGAAGCACGTCGATCACCCCATCAAGGCGGGGCGCTGCCGGCAGCGGCTCCGGTATGGAAAAACGTCCAGGGCGCAGAGCCTCCGGCGAAGCAACCTCGCCGAACACCAATGTCTGCCCGGCAACCCGCGGGTAGCAGATTCTCTTTCCGGCTTCAACAGCGGCAGCAGCGATCTTCTCCGTAGCGATTTCCTGATGTACCGGACTGTACAGAGCCAGAACCCGCGCCCTTCGAAAAACATCAGAGGCGATAAAATTCCGCTGCGCGCGGCAGCTCAGCACGCTGACATCGGCAGCCGACAGTGCCCGCCGGGACTGAAGCATGTTTTGACGGATGAGGCTTTTGTTCATTTACCGACGCATCCATGGGCAGTCAGCGAGAAATGCGAAAATCGTCAAGACAAGCGAAAAAAGGAATGAACCCGGAGACAGGCGCAAACTGGACAGGAAGTGGTTATTAACTGTTTGCAGGCTGCTGAAACATTACCTCAGATATTTCAACAGCGGATCAGCTCCATTTACCGTACGATACGAGCAGACCGCAGACGCGGGAATCGATCTGTCCTGGCAGTGCACAAAACACGCTATACCGCACCATTTAAAAAGACCTGACAAACACATATAAACCACGACGTCACTAACATCCGACAACACAGCCCGTCGGACAGCACGTTAACCTGTCTGTTCCCCACACTTATCCAGGCCGGCCGGCCATCACCGGCTCCTGGCGCAAACAACCTCGCCAGCTTCCTCTAAAACCTCAGCCAAGGGGCAATAGTACACCTTCATTGTCCTCATTAGCAACTGAAATTATCGTCCAAAACCGCCTGAATCTCAGCTTCCATCTGACGGAGACGCGCTTCCAGTTCTTTTTCTGTGGCCTGCTGTTGTTCCCTGCTGCGCAAATAGTCCCCGGCCAAATTCAACAGGGTCAGAATCATCAGATCAACACTGTCCACCGACCTGTCCCGAGCTGTTTCCGCAAGTTTTTTCTCAACAAAGGCCACCACCTTGTGAATCTGTTCTTCCGATTCCTGGCTGCGCAAGGTGTAAGAGCGCCCCTGAATTTTCAGATTGATGAGTGAACCCATTTATTGCTCCCCGTCAGGCACATCATCCAGGCGTTGCAGTATTCGGTCGATTTCCGCCACCAGACAGCTGCGTTCTTCCTGCCAGCGTGTCCTTTCCTCAAGCAGTTCATGGTGATGCGCCCGCAGATCGCGGTACTGCCTGACCAGGCGCTCCAGCAATCCCTCCAGCTCAGTCAGCCTCTGCATCTTATCCCCTTCGCCAACAGGCGATGATGGTTTGTGGGTCATAAAACATTGCTTCAGTCGTTCTCAAACAGGGCATCAACAAACATCCGGGCATCGAAGGGGCGCAGGTCATCGAGCTTTTCACCAATACCGACAAAGCGTACCGGCACCTTCAATTCCGCCGCGATAGCGACGATGATCCCCCCCTTGGCCGTGCCATCGAGTTTGGTCAGGGCGATACCGCCAAGGCCCACCGCTTCGTGGAATATCTTGGCCTGGGACAGGGCATTCTGACCGGTCGTCGCGTCCAGCACCAGCAGCACTTCATGCGGAGCCCCGGGAATTTCACGATCCAGAACCCGGCGCACCTTTTTCAGTTCCTCCATGAGATTGACCTTGGTATGCAGGCGTCCGGCAGTATCCAGCAACAGCAGATCGGCCTTTCGCGCAACCGCCGCCTTGGCGGCATCGAATGCCACCGCCGCCGGATCAGCCCCCTCACCATGGCGTATAACCTCAACGCCGGCGCGTTTCCCCCAGATTTCCAGTTGCTCAGCGGCAGCCGCCCGGAAGGTATCGCCGGCCCCCAAAACCACCTTGTGCCCTGCACCAGTGTAGAGATTTGCCAGCTTGCCGATGGTTGTCGTTTTGCCAACGCCGTTCACACCGACGACCATCATGACAAAGGGAGAATGTTGCGTCAGATCAAGCTCAGGTGCTTCCAGCTGTAGAATAGCGACCAACTCCTCCTTGAGAAGGTGGCGCACCTCCTCGGGGGTGTTCAATTTACCGGCGGCCAGACGCGTCTCCAGGGCCTGAATCAGACGCTGCGTCGTCTGCATCCCCAGATCAGCGGTGATCAGAATTTCTTCCAGATCTTCGAGCAATTCGTCGTCGATGGCCGTACGCCCGCGCAACAGGCTGTCAACCCGTCCGACCAGGGAACTCTGGGTTTTCGACAAGCCACGCTTCAGCCGCTCAAACAGGGTCAGGCGCGGTTCAGCTTCCGGTTCAGCTTCCGGTTCAGCTTCCGGTTCAGCTTCCGGTTCAGCTTCCGGTTCA
>CALFFB010000232.1 GCA_937958075.1 uncultured Geobacteraceae bacterium
TCATAATTTCTGTCGCTCTCCTTTGCCCCTGAGCTTAACACAAAATCTCTCGGCGTGAGGCGACATCTATCCTGACATGGGGGGCTGCTAAGCTTTTGATTTTAAACTATTAAATCCAAATGCGCCTTAAAAAACTAACGAACCTACCTCACCACAACGACCACAATGTTATTTTCAAAAGCGTGAATGACATTGAGAATTTTCGATTCGATCCCCATTCAAAAAAATATATTCACCTCGTGAAGAAGCCCAGCAATCTTCGTAAGCGGCCAAAGTGCCATATTCTTCGATTCAATAACCACAGCCACCCGATTTATTAAAAAACAAGCAAAGCCTCATAAGCTGGTGCTGCTGAGGGGTCCTCAAATGAGAATGTCTTTGCTGTCTTTTTAATAGGAATTACAACTTCATTGTATTTGTCCCTTAGCCATACATATTTCTCCCTAATGTCTCCTGACTTGTGCGCCAACCCTTCTTCAATAATCTTGCTTATTTTATGGAGATACAATGGATACCCCAATTCTGGTTCATCAAGTTCTTCGTAGATTTTTGCTAAGTAGTCAACGTAATACAAACCATCGCGGTCTTGAGATATGATGCTTTTCACATATTCAAGTTCTTCCCTTGCAGTGTGGCCTTCTCTCCTGGATTTTCTGGCGATATCGAGAACCTTCTTATCAAGAATAATTCTCGGAAACTTCGCAACTTTTGACTCCAGTGTGTATGCGTCAATCATTGCTGGCCCGACTACAAGGTTTTCATTATGAATCAGTTTTCCAGTAGAAATCCCACCCCTGAGTAAAACACCATGCCGCCCGGCAAGATCAATGAGAAGGTGTTGCAAAGAGATCAGGGTCATAAACACTTCGCTTTCTTCTCTGTAGCGAAATGAAATAACTATTGAATCAGAAAATTGGGTTATTCTTTTTGATTTTGCAATCGAAAGGTGAAGGTCTCTGACCATGTGTGAAATTCTGTTTAATGCTAACAAAATATTAGATAGATTTTTTTTAATTTCGCTGCCATCGGGTGCTATAGTTGATTCAATAATCTCTCTAAAACCGAGTATGTCGATAAAACAGACTACTCTATTTTCGTATTTCATTTTTTATCCTTAAACATAACGGTGCCCATAACACGCAGCGGAAAGCGTAGCGACTAAAAAAAGTGTGGCAATAGCAATATCAGGTTGAGGCAGTTGTGTACGCCCGGCATAGGTGTGAAGTTACGGGGCGCAAGTACCCTGTACATGAAGCCGATCATTAAACCACTTGCGGATATGGGCAGCAGCGTCTGCGCCGGTATACACCCCAGGCCTTCCCTTTTCCGAGCATGGGGACATCGGTATTTCCAACTGAAATAGCTTCGAGTACTCCCCGGCAGCATGGAAGGACCGCGCGTGAATTTGCACGTTCGCTGCCCGGAGTTGAGCATCGATGTCTTCCATTACGCGATCAAACTCATCTTTCGTCGTTGGAGTTGGCATAGTCGATGAAAGGCCTAACGAAATAAGGGTTTTTACGACGAGCAGCTGACGTAAAAACGTCTGTTGAACTAAACCCCTCCGTTTAGGTGATCTATGGAATTTTATTGGGATATCGGTGGGGAATGCAGGGTAATTTTAGCGACAACAACACTGTTTGGCAACATGGAATGCGGCTGAACCATCTATTTGAACGAGAAAGTTCGCTCTGAATAGTCATGGAGTACGATGCGTTCCCCGTTTTTACTCTGCTTTTGACGCCCCTGGATACTATTCCCCTTTTTCCGTCTGCTGTTTCGACGATTTGTTCTCATCGCTTCAGCATTCATTATGGTGGACCACGCACGTCGCGAGAAATCCAGCTGATGATCAACATCATACCCTCCGTACACTTGAGGGCACACCGAAGGCTGAGCGTTGCCGTCTGGCTTGTCGGCAGAAGCGTCCGTGTTGTTCTGACTTTTATCCTCTGGAAGGGACAAACATCATTGCATCCGGCGCAACCGGGAGGCATGACGCGGTCTGAACAGTCCATCATGTCGAACCTTGTGAAAGCTCCTGAAAAGGACATGCTGGAGATAGCAGCCGCACAGCTAAAGTTCGAACTTCTGGGCCAATAGCCCGGCAACCGGCCGGATCAGAACCATTCACCCGTTACGCCAGGGGCTTTTGATTGGAGATTCGTCTCGCTTTCATCGACAGTTTGCGCGGTGGTCATATTGGCCCGCGCCGGATTCTGCCCCTTCCCCGATCCCGCACCTAACTTCAGGGCGAAGTGGTTCTCGCACCCCGACGTTTTGATTGGGACGGCATAAGGGTACGTCAGTGATTCCAAGCGGCAGGAAAAAACGGTGAATGTTAAACCGAACCCTGCAAAACAGAGCCTCGATAAGTGTTTGGTGCAGAATACGTCTGCAACCAGGGTCGAATCCCAAGCCGGAAGCAGGAAGGTCAAAAACCATCGGTCGTTTGTCAAAGAACGAAAAGACTACTTTTTTGGGTCAGGGTTTTTTTGCCCTTGACCAACGGGGCCTGATAAAAGTTAGCTGTTCATTCCCATAGCTCGCCAATTGGAAGGATTATCTGAACAACGTCATAAAGATGAGCTATAGTCTTCACATTTAGCTTCTGCCCGAGATCGGCGTACTTGAGCATAATTTGGGTCACCACAAGAGCTTTCCCGTCTTCATCCTCAATCGATCTAGCGGTTTCCAGTGCCCGGGAAAGAAGCTGAGTAGCATTCTTTTTCTGACCGGCCTCGGCGTATTTGCCCGAAATCTCGGCTAAAGCAAAGGCTTTCCTGCCTTCGTTCTCAATCGTTTTGGCGGTTTCCAGTGCCTGGGAGAACTGCCCGGCCTCCGCGTACTTGCCCGCAATCACGG
>CALFFB010000233.1 GCA_937958075.1 uncultured Geobacteraceae bacterium
CCTTTACGTAACCTACCGCACTTCATAGCACTTGTCCCAGGAAACTGTCAACGACCGGTCGACGACCAGCAGGTCATAACCCGAACCTCACGGGTAGACCGGAAAAAGCCGCGTCATCTGCGCGGCTTTTTCCGGTCTGGCTGACATTCGTCAGCAAGTCAATGCTGTTCACTGTCATTATAGGCTCGAGGCCGGCGGAGAATCCGCAGCAACGGCAAAAAGGCCGACAGAGCCACCAGCCCCCACAAAACCAGTACCAGAGGCGATGCAAACAACACGCCCCAGTCGCCGTTGGACAACGACAGGGCCCGGCGGAGACTGGTTTCCATCATCGGCCCCAGCACCAGGGCGAGGATAACCGGCGCCAGGGGAAAATCAGTCTTGCGCATCAGATAACCAAGCAGGCCGAAGCCCGTCATCAACATCAGGTCGGTCATGGAACTGCTCGCCGCGTAGATGGCGCCATAGCTGATCATCGCCACCCCCGGCACCAGGATATAGCGGGGGATCAACAGAACCTTGACAAACAACCCCACCAGCGGGAGGTTGAGGATCAGCAGCATGACATTGCCGATGTACATGGAGGCGATCAGGGTCCAGAACATGTCACCGTGCTGGGCAATGAACAAAGGTCCCGGATTAAGATTCAGCGCCAGCAGGGCACCAAGGATAACCGCTGTGGTCCCACTGCCGGGCACCCCGAGGGTCAGCATCGGGATAAGCGCTCCCGACACCGCAGCGTTGTTGGCAGACTCAGGGGCCGCCACCGCCCGGATATCCCCCGTGCCGAAGGTGCCTTTTTTATCCACCAGCCGTTGCTCTGTCGCATAAGCCATGAAACTGGCAATGGTGGCCCCTGCACCCGGCAGAACGCCGATCAGAAAGCCGATAACGGCGGAACGTATCATCCCCCACCAGCTGGCCATAAACTCCTTCGCCGTGACCATAACCCGCCCCAGCCTGGTATTGACCTCGCCGACCCCTTGTGTCTGTTCAATCAAAAGAAAGACTTCGGAAATAGCAAACAACCCGATGGTGACCACGGCAAAATCAAGGCCATCATAAAAGGGCAGATGACCAAAGGTGTATCGGGGAATGCCGGTTCCCGCATCGATACCGATGGTCGCCAGCATCAGACCGATCCCGGTCGCCAACAGTCCTTTGATAAACTGCTTGCCTGACAGAGCCGACAACATGGTGAAAGTAAAGAGAATCAGCACGAAATATTCCGCCGGGCCAAAACGGATAGCCCACTTAGCCAGCACCGGAGCCAGAAACATCAAGCCAACAACGGCTACGGTTCCACCGATAAACGAGGCGATGGCGGAAATAGCCAGGGCCGGGCCGGCGCGCCCGCTTTTGGCCATGGGGTGGCCATCCAGGGCTGTGGCCACCGACGAGGGCGTCCCCGGAACATTCAGCAGTATTGTACTGATGGAGTTACCGTACTGGGCGCCGTAGTAAATCCCGGCAAAGAGGATCAGCATCGACGTCGGGTCGATCCCCATCGCAAAGGTGATCGGGATCAGAATGGCAATCCCGTTGATGGGGCCGATCCCGGGGAGCATGCCGATCATCGTTCCCGCCGTAACCCCGAGAAACACTACCAGCAGATTCAAAGGGATCAGAGCTCCGGAAAATCCCTGCATCAACGACTGAAAAGCATCCATCAGAACAACTCCTCAAAAATCGACCCGAGGGGCAGATACATATCCAGGGCCCAAACAAAAAGGGCATAGAGAACCGTTGCGGCGATCATTCCGGCAACAACCGTTTTCCACCAGCGGGCGCCGTACAGCATGCCGTAGACGATGAAAACGGCCATGGTCGCAATAATAAAACCAACGTATTCGATGACCAGGGCGTAGACCACCAGAACCGCCAGGGCCAGAAAAACCACCCGCCAGGCCCGCCTGCTCGGCCAGACCCCGGCGACATGGCGACCGAAAAACAGAACCAGGGTCAAGGGAAGCATGAACAGGGCGACGGCCAACGGAAAAATCCGCGCCCCTAAATGGTCGGTAAATCCGATAGGAACATAAGACCAGGCCTGCAGGCCAAACAGCAAGGCCAGCACCAGCAACATGACAGCAACAATACGATCACTCATGATCCCGCTCTTTTCTCGTATTCAGCAGTATCGAGCCGACCAAAGAAGGTCGGCCCGATAGATCTACGCTTCAGCCTACTGCCCCATACGGGCAAACAGTTTTTCTATGGACTTCACCTGGTTCAGAACAAATGTGTCCATCTCGGCTCCGGTTCGCTCAAACGCGGCGAGGCCATTCTGCTCCCGCAGAATTTTGAATTTTTCCGATGCCACCAATTGCTTCATGGCGTCCGTCCAGTAGGCGTACTGCTCGTCGGAAACACCGGCAGGCATGTAGAAGCCACGCCAGTTGGCCCCGATAACGTCGTAACCAAGTTCCTTGGCCGTCGGCACATCAGCCAGCACACCGTCCAGGCGCTCATCGCCAAGAACCGCCAACACCTTGAGACTTCCGGCTTCGAGCTGGGTCAGGGTTTCGCTGACATCGCCCGTGAAGACATCGGCACGGCCTCCCATAATTTCGATAATTGCCGGACCACCACTGCTGAAGCTGGTATAGCGAATCGACTTGAGATCCTGAACACCGGCAGCGTCAGCCAGCATCAGCATTTTCAGATGATCCCAGCCGCCAACGGCCGAGCCCCCGACAAAGCTCATACCGGCCGGATTCTCCTTAAGGGCGGCAACCAGATCGTCCAGGGTTTTGAAACGGCTGTCAGGTGACACGGCGACGATGCCGTAGTCGGCACCAAGGGCCGCCAGCCAGCGGACATCATCGGCATCAAAACCCTGAAACATCTTCTGCGCCAGCCTGGTCGTTGTCGCCGTGGAGGCGGCAACCAGAAGATTGGCATTCCCCTTCTGCTGACCAACCACGTGCGCATAGGCAACACCACCACCGGCACCCGGCATGTTCTGGGTACGGATACGCCCCTTGACCAGGTTCAGATCGGACAGAATCGGGGCCATGTTGCGGCAGGTAAAATCCCAGCCGCCACCCGGATCAGAGGGCGCGATACACAGCACATTCCGCGGCTCAAAAGCCATGGCCGACTGACAGGCAAACAACACAACAAACAGACAGACAATTGCCTTGATACGGTTCATTCTCATCTCCTTTAGCAAGTGACAGGTCAAATAGGCGACAGTTACCGGTGCCATCGCCGTACACAAAGAACAATGTTTTATTTTGTGCATTGTATCCCTGTCTTTCACCCTGTAAAGAATCAGGTCATAATGGCTTTTTGTTGCATAATCACCATTCTGTTCATTTTGTTCACAGTCAGCCCATTGATGATGCCGGGACTTTCGTTCTAGACTGCCGCAAGCATCGCCTGTGGCCATTTAATTCCTTGTCAGGATACTGCCCTGTGCCAACTCTGATGACACGTGCCGGTTCTCTTTTTTCCAGCCTGCAAAGCCGCATGATTCTGCTGGTCTGCCTGCTGGTCATTCCTCTGACCCTGATCTCCGGAGGTCTTCATACCCTGGTTGTCGGCACCCTGCTGGAGGAGGAAATCGGCCGCAGGGCACTGCAGGCTGCCCGCATCGTTGCGCAACTTCCCCAGGTGCGTGAACTCATCACGCAAAATGACCCTGATCGCAAGCTCCAGAATCTGGCTGAACGTATCCGCCACGAGACAGCCGCCGAATTCATTGTCATCGGCAACCGCGACAGCATTCGCTATTCACACCCGTTTCCTGATCGTCTCGGCAAAGAGATGGTCGGTGGAGACAACGACAGGGCCCTGGATCGCGGGGAGTTCTACGTGTCCCGCGCTATCGGCACCTTGGGGCCCTCAATTCGCGGCAAGGCTCCGATCTTTGACGATACCGGCAATATCATCGGGATCGTTTCCGTCGGCTATCTACTGGACGATGTGGAAGAAGTCGTCGATCTGCACCGCTATCGGGCCGGACTTCTCATCGCCATTCTCATGCTTCTGGGGATATTCGGCGCCATCACCATTGCCCGTCGCTTCAAGAAGGCCATTTTCAATCTCGAGCCGGAACAGATCGCCCACCTGTTTACCGAACGCTCGACGATCATCGAGTCGATTCGCGAGGGCATTGTCGCCATCGACCGTGACGCCCTGGTCACAGTCGCCAATCAGCAGGCCCTCGAAATTCTCGGCAAACAATCCGAAGACCAGGTTGTCGGCCAACACATTCGCGAGGTTCTGCCCGGTGCCAAATTAAGTAAAATCCTCACCGGCGGTGAACAGCGTATCGATCAGGAGTTGGTCATCGGAGATCGGGCCCTGATCATCAATACGGTGCCCATGATTGAACAGGGTGAAATTTGCGGCGCCGTTGCCAGCTTCCGCAGCAAGGATGAAATCGACACCCTCGCCAGACAGCTGTCGCAGGTCAAAGAGTACTCGCAGATGCTGCGCGCCCAGACCCACGAATATTCCAACAAACTGCATACCATCGCCGGGCTGATCCAGGTCGGTCACGCCCGGCAGGCCCTGGAACTGATCAGCAAGGAATCCGCCGGGTATCAGGGACTCATCGCCTTTCTCGCCAGGGCGGTTCCCCATCCGATTCTGGCCGCCTTTCTCATCGGCAAGTACAATCATGCCAGGGAATTGCACATCGATTTCGTCATCGATCCCGACAGTCAGCTCATCGACGTTCCGCCCTCATTGAACCGGGAAAAAACCATTACCGTTTTAGGCAACCTGCTCGACAATGCCTTCGATGCGGCCCTGGCCCATGACCGTCCGGCCCAGGTCAAGCTGACCATGACCGATATCGGCAACGACCTGGTGTTTGAAATCGAAGATTCGGGTCGGGGCATTCCCACGGAGCAGTCGGAACAGATTTTCCAGCGCGGTTTCAGCACCAAAGATGGTGATCGGGGGCAGGGTTTGTATCTCGTGACCTCGGCCCTGGCTGACCTGGGCGGCCAAATCACCCTGACCGACAGTGAGTTGGGAGGTGCCATGTTCAGCGTTTTCATCCCCAAACAAAGGCATACACACCATGGAACTGAAAATTCTGATCGTTGATGACGATCCCCAGATTGCCGAAATCCATCGTCATTTTGTAGACAAGATTGAGGGATTCCAGGTCTGCGGTATGGCCGACACTCTGGAAGACGCGGAAAAAATGAGTGCCCTGCTGAAGCCGGATCTGATCCTGCTGGATCTGTATTTTCCCGAAGGCAAGGGAACACAGATCCTCTGGAACCTGCGTTCGCGGCACCAGGCGACGGATGTCATCCTGATTACCGCCGCCAAAGAGCTCGACCCCCTGCAGGAAGCGATCCACGGCGGCGTCTTCGACTATATCCTCAAGCCGGTCATGTTCCAGCGCTTCAAGGAAGCCCTCGAACGTTTTCGCGCCCATCGCCTGAGCATGACTGTCGACACCACCCTTGACCAGCAGACCATCGACCGCCTGCTTCATCCCTATAAAGCCGCCCCACCCGGCGAGCCCCAGCACCCGAAGGGGATTGATGCCTTGACCTTGAAAAAAATACAGGGGGTTTTTGAAAGCCCCCACCCGGAAGGATTAAGCGCTGAAGTGGTGGCGGATATTATCGGTGTCGGCCGTACCACGGCACGCCGCTATCTGGAATATCTGACGGCCAACAGGGATCTGGTGACAGAATTGATCTACGGCACGGTCGGCCGCCCGGAACGCCGCTATTTTCAGAACGAAAGCAGAAAATGACGTTGAAAGCATCTCTGTCTTGCCAGGTAAAACAGACTCGCCACTGGTTGTTGATTCTGATGCTGTGTTGTCCCTTTCTGTTGCCTTTTAACAACTCGAGTCGGCTTGAAGGGGGAACTACTCTTAAGTCGTTCAAAATTCTGGCCCGGTTGAGCATACGGAGCTTCCCCAAAGCGACTCGCTGTATATCATTTGGGAATTTTTTGGAAAAATTCCTGTTGAAGATTTTCTCTATCTCCTTGCATTGAAATGATCGGAT
>CALFFB010000234.1 GCA_937958075.1 uncultured Geobacteraceae bacterium
GTATCCGGATTTTCTCTCATGCCCGCCCCTCCGAGGATATGCAATGAACCGGCAGAATGCTCCATCGCCCTGAAAAAGGTCAACCACAAACCCGCCGGAAAGACTCAACCCCGACCTCGCTTTCAGCGTGCGTCCGGGAACGGAATGACTTCACTGGACGTGATTGCGGCGGATCAGCCTGTTATCAGGCCGGTGTCCAGTAGCAGCGTTTGGGTGACACAATCTTCCCCTCTTTTTTCAGCTTGTCCATGGCTTTATCCACGGCTTTGCGCTCCAGGCCGCCGAGTTCGGCGACTTTACCGGCATTGAGGGGTTCTCCCGCTGTCCGCATGACCTCCAGAACCTTGTCCGTTACTTCCATGCTTGGTCTCCTTGTTGATCTGGTTGAGGGTAACGCTTGGAATCAGATTAAACCAGCCAGGGGTTGATCACGTCCACCCCGGCGGCAGCAAAGGGGTTCGTATCGCGGGTCGCTACGGCAAACCCGTGGGTTAGAGCGATAGCAGAAATGTAGCCATCGGCAGCGGAGATACTGAAACCCGCACCGCGACTTTGTGCCATCATCTCGGCATAGGCTGGGCTGCAACTGAAATCAAAGGGCAGAATACGGTTGGCAAACAGCGGCAGTACTGTTGTTTCAAGGCTTTTGCTCAAACTCTGCTGCCGCTTTCCGACGGGAAGCAGAGCAACCCCGGCACGTAACTCGGCCACCGTTATCGCCGTCAGGTAGAGAGCCTCAAGGGGCTGGGCATCCATCCAGCCAATGACATTCTGATCGGGAACGGGGCGTAAAGGCTCTGAAATCACGTTGGTATCGAGAAGAATCATTCGAACTCAACCTGAGAAGCCGGAGATGGGTCGCGCACCTGGTCAAAAACACCGACGTCTTCTTCTCTGATCCGCGCCTGGCGACCAATTTCGGATAAGAGCGTCCCCAACTTCACACGACTTTCGGAGGCTACGCCAGACTTGAGAATCTCACGTGCTTCTGCCTCCATGCTTTTGCCGTGGCGAGCGGCACGAATGCGCAGGGCCCGGTGAACCTCATCCGGAAGATTTCGCACCGTCAAGATTGCCATCATTACCTCCTTATGCATTCATTGAATGCATTATAGCACGATAAACGCATTGTCACGCAAAAACGAAACAGGGCCGTTTCCCTTTTCGCAAAAATCGACCCTGTCATGCCAACCCTTCTTCCGGATCCTCCAACTGACCTAGGCGCCGGGCTGGTCCTTGTCTTCGTGGAGGCGCTGATGGCGAGCCGCCTTTGCGAGAAAATGGGCGCTGACCGGGGCGGTGATAAACAGAAACAGGGTAATCAGCACCTCGTGCAGGCTGATGCCCTCCTTGTGGAAGGTGAAATAAATAGCGGAGGCGATGGCCAGGCAGCCGACCCCCAGGGTCGTGGCCTTGGTCGGGCCGTGCAGCCGGGTGAAGAAATCGCGCAGGCGGAACAGCCCGATAGAGCCGGCCAGAGCGAAGAATCCGCCGCAGATCAAAAAGATCGAAACCAGAATTTCGACAACAATCATAGCCTCACTCCCACCTTACTCAACAATGTCGCCACGCATGAGGTACTTGCTGGTGGCGACGGTACTGATAAATCCCATGACGGCAATAATCAACGCCGCTTCGAAGTAGGTCGCCGTATCAAAGTAGATCCCCAGCAGCACAAACAAGGCCAGGGCGTTGATGTACATGGTGTCCAGGGCCAGAATCCGGTCGGGCAGGCTCGGCCCCTTGAACAGCCGGTACAGATTCAGCAGCTGGGCGATGGTCATGAGCACAAAGGCGATGATCAGCGCGATCTTTAACATGTGAAAATCTCCTTCAGCGTCGCTTCGTAGCGGCTCTTGATCTCAGCAATCGCGGCCTGTTCATCGGGGACGTTCAGGCCATGGACGATCAGAGTTTTTTTGTCCTCGGTGATCTCCGTGGACACGGTTCCCGGCGTCATGGAGATGACGTTGGCGAGGATGGAGATGACCAGGGGGTCGTCCGTGTCCAGGGGAATGCGGATGAATTTCGGCTGCAGTTTGCCGATATCGGGCTGCAGGATCAGGCGTACCACATTGAGGTTGGCGACGATGACATCATAGAGGAAGGTTCCGAAGAAAAAGCGGAAAAAGAGGCGCCGCTTGCAGATACGCGGGCGCTCAGGCCAGAACCTGTTGGTGAACCAGGGGATAGCAATACCCAAAAAGGCCCCCAGCAGAATATGGCCGAAAGCAAAGCTGTTGTTGAGCAGCAGCCAGAGGATGATCAGCGCAATGGTCATCAGCGGATGGGGAATCAGGCGATTGCCAGTCATTACCGACCTCCTGCAGCGGAAAGGAGCAGGGCGACGGCATCACCACCGAGCACTGCTTCGACATACTGCACCGGCTGGCTGATCTGCTCGGCCACGGCCGCGGCGAACTCACTCAGGGGCCCGCCGCAGAGCACCAGCAACGGGCTGATGGCCAGCAGCACCAGCACCGGCAGCACATAACCACCGCCATAGACCGGAATGCCGCTGTGGGGCGGCTTGCTGTAGGCATCACTGCCGCCGTCATCCAGGGGCACGGTTTTCCAGAAGATGACGCTGCCGGCACGCCCCAGGGCGATGAGTCCGAAGAGTCCGCCCACCAGCACCAGCGTCCAGATCCAGGGGGCGGCCGAACTTGACTGTACTCCCGTGAGCATCATCACCTTGGCGGTAAAGCCGCTCAAGGGGGGCAAGCCGCCGATAGCCACGGCGCCGCCGAGAAACATCAGGCCGAGGAGACGCTCCTGGCCGACAGGTCGATCCGGCGTCAGGACGGTGCCGGCATCGAGACGCTGCTGCCGGATGAGATCGGCGATGAGAAACATGGCCGCTGTCATGAAGGTGGTATGGGGCAGATAGACAATGGCCGCGGCAATGGCATCGGTTTCAAAGGTGCCGATCACCGCCAGCAGGGTACCGACGGACACCACCACCATATAGGCGATGGTCCGGCGCAGATCGCGGCTGGCCACCACACCGATGGAACCGGCCACCAGGGTGACCAGGGCCACCGGCAGCAGCCAGGGTTCCAGCACGTTGGCGGCGCCCCCGGCATAATCACCGAAAATCAGGGTATACACCCGCAGAATGACGTAGACGCCGACCTTGGTCATCACCGCGAAGAGGGCGGCCACCGGCGCACTGGTAAAGCCGTAGGCGTTGGGCAGCCAGAAAAACAACGGCATCAGCGCCGCCTTCAGGGCAAAGACGCCGAAGAGAATCAGTCCGCCCGCCTGCAACAGGGCGGCATTGTCCGCTGGCGCGTGGGCCAGGCGCACGGCCATGTCGGCCATGTTCAACGACCCGAGCAGACCGTACAGAAGACCGACGCCGATGAGGAAAATGCTGGACCCCATCAGATTGAGCATCACGTAATGCATGCCGGCCCTGGTGCGCGTCGCGCCGGCGCCGTGCAGCACCAGTCCGTAGGATGACAGGAGCATGATTTCAAAAAAGACGAACAGGTTGAAGATATCGCCCGTCAGAAAAGCGCCGTTGATGCCGAGCAGCTGAAACTGAAACAGGGCATGGAAGTTTTTGCCCTGCTCATCGGTTCCGCGCACGGCATACAGCAGACAGAGCAGAGCCAGCACCGAGGTGATAAAGATCATCATGGCACTGAGCCGGTCGAGGACCAGGATAATGCCGAAGGGCGGACTCCAGTCGCCGAGCACATACATCTGGATGGGTCCGGTCGTCGCCTGATAGAGGAGCACCGCCGTCATCAGAGTGATGGCCAGACTGCTGAGCAGCCCCAGGGTTCGTTGCCAGGCGAGGCTGCGGTTGACGCCGATGACTATGACCGCGCCCATGACCAGAGGCAGCAGCAGGGGCGCGATAATCAGATGATTCATGATTTTTTCTCCTCGCCACCGTCAACATGATCGGAGCCCAGCTCACCGCTGGCGCGCAGCGCCAGCACCACGACAAAGGCGACCATGGCAAAACCGATAACAATCGCCGTCAGCACCAGCGCCTGGGGCAGGGGATCGGTATACTGCGCCTGATCCGGGGAAATCACTGCCGGCAGATTGGTTTTCAGGCGACCGCTGACAAACAGAAACATATTGACGGCATAACCGAGCAGGGTCAGGCCCATGATCACGGGAAAGGTGCGCCCCCTGAGCATCAGATAGATGCCGCAGGCGATGAGCACACCGAGACAGGCACAAAACAGCAACTCCATCAGTGGGTTCCCCTTTTCTCTTCTTTTTCTTTTTGTGCTGTTGGCGATACGGTTTCAGCATCCGCCGAATTCATCGACCCCAGCTTCACCAGGATCAGCATGACCGATCCGACCACTGCCAGAAACACGCCGAGATCAAAAGCAATGGCGCTGGCCACCTCAAACTTGCCGACCAGCGGCCAGCTCAGATAGGTAAAGGTGCTGGTTAAAAAGGGATAGCCGACAAGCCAGCTGCCGACTCCCGTCAGCACGGCAACGATCAGTCCGCAGGCCATGATGACATGATTGTCGACGCTGAGCCGCGGCCGGGTCCAGACAATGCCGCTGGCGACATACTGGAGGATCAGCACCGAGGCGGCAATCAGGCCGGCGATAAAACCGCCGCCCGGCTCGTTGTGCCCGCGCAGGAAAATATAGGCGGCAAAGAGCAGGGCCAACGGCAGCAGCGGCCGCGTGATCTGGGCCAGGATCATGGGGAAGCGGTCACTGGTCCAGAGGCAACCGAACATATCCGTTTGCGGCGCCTTTAAATCAAAATTGTGCAGCAGGGCGTAGATGACCAGCGCCGCAATCACCAGCACGGTAATCTCCCCCATGGTATCAAAACCCCGGAAGTCGACCAGGATGACGTTGACGACATTGGTGCCCCCGCCGCCCGGCTTGCTGTTTTCCAGAAAATAGCCGGCGATGGTGTCGTAGGGGCGAGTCAGAACCGCCATCATCAAGGCCGCCGCGCCGCCGCCCGCCGCCACCGACAGGATAATGTCGCGCCAGCGCCGTGCCGGAGTCGACTCAACGGGGGTGGTCCGTGGCAGCAGGTGCAGGGCCATCATCAGCAGGATGATGGTCACCACCTCCACGGAAATCTGGGTCAGGGCCAGGTCGGGCGCGGAAAAGCGGATAAAGGCCAGAGACACGAGCAGACCAACGGTCCCGAGCATGATGATGGCTAAAATCCGGTTGCGGTGATTCACCGCCGTGGCGACGGCACAGAAGATCAGCACCAGCCCCATGATCAGCGTCACCGGATCAACGGCAGACAGCCCCAGGGAACCTAAAAACGGGGCGCTGGAACCGAGAAAGGGACTCGCCCCCAGAACCACAACGGCGCCGACCAGCAGCGCCATGTAACGCTGCAGGGAGCCGTTCTCCATGGCGCCGGTGAGGGTGCGCCCACCGTGCACCAGGCCGCTGACAAAAGCTTCAAAATGGGCTTTGCCGTCACAATAGCGGCCGAACCAGCGGTCGGAGTCGAACAGCCGCAACCGCTGCACATAAAACAGGGCGCCGCCGATCAGGGCGATGACACTCAAGGCCAGGGCCATGTTCAGCCCGTGCCAGATGGCGATATGGTAATCAGGGGTCGCCTCCCCGAGAATGCTCCCGGCCGCCACCTGAACCAGGGGCGCCGCCAGGGTCATGGGAAAGAGCCCGACCAGCACGCACAGGGTCATGAGAATCTCCGCCGGCAAACGCATGCCGTGGGGCGGCTCATGGGGCTTCTTCGGCAGATCGGTAAAGGGCTCCTTGAAAAACACGTCGTGGACCATGCGGATGGAATAGGCCACGGCAAAAATCGCCGCCAGGGTCGCGCCAAGGGGGACAATCCAGCTCAAACCGCCGAACAGGTTGGGTTGCAGGGTTTCGGCGAGGAACATCTCCTTGCTCAGAAAACCGTTGAACAGGGGCACGCCGGCCATGGCCGCGCAGCCGACCATGGTCAGGGTGGCGGTCACCGGCATGTACTTCCACAGACCGGAAAGACGCTTCATGTCGCGGGTGCCGGTTTCGTGGTCGATAATCCCGGCGAGCATGAACAGGCCGGCCTTGAAGGTCGCGTGATTGAGAATGTGAAAAACGGCGGTAAAGGCCGCCAGGGGACTGCCCAGCCCCAGCAGCAGGGTGATCAGGCCCAGATGGCTGACCGTTGAGTAGGCCAGCAATCCCTTCAGGTCATCCTTGAACATGGCCATGTAGGCGGCAAACATCAGGGTGATCAGACCGATGGGGGTGACAATGTAGAACCACAGAGGACTGCCGGAGAGCACCGGAAACATCAGCGCCAGCAGGAAGACCCCGGCCTTGACCATGGTTGCTGAATGCAGGTAGGCACTGACGGGCGTCGGCGCCGCCATGGCGTGGGGCAGCCAGAACTGAAAGGGGAACTGGGCCGACTTGGTGAAAGCACCCAGCAGAATCAGCACCAGGGTCACCGGATAGAGGTGATGGGCGTGGAGAATCTCTTTTGATGCCAGTACCGTCGTCAGGTCGAAGCTGCCGACGATCGTGCCCAGCAGGATAAACCCGGCGATCATGGCCAGACCACCGCCACCGGTGATCACCAGGGCCATGCGTGCCCCCTCACGGGCGTCGGTCCGATAACTCCAGAAACCGATGAGCAGAAAGGAGCTGATGCTGGTCAACTCCCAGAACATCATCAGCAGAATCAGATTCTCCGACAGGACGATCCCCAGCATCGACCCCATAAACAGCAGCAGATAGGTGTAAAACCGCCCCATGGGATCTTGCGCCGCGATATAGTAACGGGCGTAGAGGATAATGAGCAGACCGATGACCAGAATCAGCAGGGCGAAGAGAAAGCCGAAACCGCTGACCCGAAACGCGAAATTCAGGCCGATGGCGGGTATCCAGCTCCAGCTGGCCAGGGGCATTTCACCAGAGAACACCGCCGGCGCCTGGGACAGGAGCAGCAGCAGCGACAAGCCGGCGACAACTCCCGCCGCAATGGCATTGAGGCTGCGGTTGCGAAACAGGGACGGGATGACAGCGCCCAGCAGGGGGAGCAACGGAATCAGGGCAAGATTCATGGGAAATCCTGTGTGATTGTTGACTTGTATAAACGGGCAATACGGTGAAAACCGGTGAAAAATTAACGTTTCAGAAGGTATTCAATTCTTTTTTGAAATGCAAGATTTATCGAAACCGCTGTTTGTGAAAACGCCTTTGCAAGAACCATGAGCTGTGCTAGAACCTCGACAGACAGGCTGTATTCCAGGTCGGTTTCCCCTGAATCGCGGAAAGTTTTCCCGCTGACCTGTCCCGTGCCGCAATAGAACAGGGTTATGTCAAAAGGAGTCCCTTTATGATGCCTCAACGCCGCTGTGCCGCCATCCAGTTCAACATCACCCTCGGCCAGGTCGCTGCCAACCTGCGCAAGGCCAGTGCCGCCCTGAACCGGGTTGCCGATGAGGGGGCCTGCCTGGCGGTGCTGCCGGAGATGTGGAGTTGCGGCTACGATTACCGGCATCTTGAGGCCCTGGCAGGCGAAACCCCCGCTGTCCTGACGGAGATGCAAAGCCTCAGCAAAGCGCGGAACCTGGTCATCGTCGGCAGTCTGCCCGAAGCCATGGACGGCAACATCTACAACACCGCCTACGTCATCGACAACGGCGAACTCAAGGGCAGCTACCGCAAGCTGCACCTGTTCTCCACCATGGGCGAGGATCGCTTTTTACAGGCCGGCGACCAGACCCTGGTGGCCGACACCACGGCCGGACGGATTGGCGTAGCCATCTGCTATGATCTGCGCTTTCCCGAGCTGTTCCGCAAGCTGGCCCTGGCCGGAGCCGAGATCATCTGCGTTCCGGCGGAATGGCCGAAACCGCGTCAGGAGCACTGGCAAACCCTGCTGCGTGCCCGCGCCATCGAAAACCAGCTGTTCGTGATTGCCGCCAACTGCTGCCGCGTTCAGGGAAAGCTCGACTTCTGCGGCCTCTCCCAGTTGATTTCACCTTTGGGCAATATCCTGGCCCGGGCCCAGGAGGAGGATACGGAGCTGGTTGCCGATTTCGATTTTACCGAGATGGCGAACTACCGCGAACAGATCAAAATTCTGACGGATCGGCGGGCGGATATTTACGGGACACCATAAGCTTGAGGCAGGTGCGCTGTTTGCGGATTGAGCCGGTTTCGCATACCAGCAATCCCTTATTTCAGACATAAACGGGCGATCAATCGTCCATAGGCTGTGCGCTTGACCGATAGGCCGCCGGCACCTCCGCCAGGCTGTCGGCAAAGTGCAGGGTCCCCGTGTCGTCAGCATAAACATAGCGGCCGTGCTGCTTTTTCTGGGGTGGCGCCGCCTGCTCCTCGATGGTACGGCCGATGTCATCGGCCTCGTCCCCGGGCTGCTGCAGAGTCAACAGGCGCTGGCGAAAATCACGATAGAAACGCTGCGCCGGCACCACTCCGGGCGCTTCGAAGGTATAGCGCATCAGCACCTGGTCACCGACCAGCACCAGAATCAGCACCGCCAGTATCCAGAAGACAAATCGGATAAATTTCACTTTCCCGGTCCTTTCCACGTCTGGGCACAAATAGCGCCCTATCATAGCCACCGGAACTTCCCCGCCGCAAGCTATTCCATTTTGGTTATGAATATGCGACTATTCACAGCGTTTATTGCCCACAGGAAACAAGGAGAATCAATTCACCATGAACACGGATTACGATGTCATCATAATCGGCGGTGGCCCGGCGGGAATGACCGCCGGACTCTATGCCAGCCGCGCCTGCCTGAAAACCCTGATGCTGGAAAAAATGATCATGGGCGGTCAGATGATGACCACCACCCTGGTGGAGAACTGGCCCGGTTATCCCGATGGCATCGAAGGGCCGGAACTGATGATGAAATTTCAGGAACACTGCGTCAAATTCGGCCTGGAAACCGGTTACGGCACCGTTGAAAAAATTATCGACAACGGCAGCAGCAAAACCCTCATCGTTGACGGCAAGGAAAAAACCTGCAAAGCAATCATCGTCAGCACCGGGGTTATCCCGCGCAAACTCGGCATCGACGGCGAGGCGGAGCTGGTCGGCAAGGGTGTTTCCTATTGCGCCACCTGCGACGGCGCCTTTTTCCGCAACCAGCCCATCGCGGTCATCGGTGGCGGCGACACGGCCGCCGAGGAGGCCCTCTATCTGACCCGATTTGCCAGCAAGGTCTACATGGTGCATCGCCGCGACCAGCTGCGGGCAACGAAGATCCTGCAGGAACGCATCCTCGCCCACGACAAGATCGAGGTCGTCTGGGACAGCACCGTTGACCGCCTGCTCTCGGATACCAGCGGCCTGACCGGCGCGATACTGCGCAATCGCCACAGCGGTGAAACCCGCACCCTTGATATTCACGGCATGTTTGTTGCCGTCGGCGTCACGCCCACCACCGGTTTTCTGGCTGAACTTGTCAAAACCAATCCGGAAGGCTATATCCTCGCCGGCGAGGACACCCATACCTCGGTACCGGGTATTTTCGCCGCCGGTGATTGCCGTACCACGGTCCTCAAGCAGGTATCGACGGCTGTCGGCGACGGGGCCGTTGCCGCCATGATGGCGGAGAAATACGTCGACGAGCTGCAACACCAGCCATCGTCATAACATCAGAACACCAGGGTCGGCGCCTATGGCCGGCAGCTGTTCAAGGGAGGGGAATCCATGCTTGCCAAAGTTTTGTCCGGAGCTCTCATCGGTATCGATGCCTATCCGGTGGAGGTTGAAGTCGACATCGCTCAGGGACTGCCGCAATTCGCCACTGTCGGGCTGCCGGAGGGAGCGGTCAAGGAGAGCAAGGATCGCGTCAAGTCCGCCATCAAAAATTCCGGTTATGAGTTTCCCGCCCGGCGCATTACCATCAATCTGGCTCCCGCCGATATCCGCAAGGACGGTGCCGCCTTTGATCTGCCCATCGCCGTCGGGCTCCTCGCTGCTACCGGCGTTGTTGACGCGGACAAGCTGAAGAATTTCATCCTCCTTGGAGAACTGTCCCTCGATGGCCAGGTCAAGCCCGTGCGCGGCGTGCTGCCCATCGCCACCGCCGCCCGCCGGTGGGGGGATCTGGCCCTGATCGTGCCGCAGGACAATGCGGAAGAGGGTGCCATCGTTGCCGGGCCCGACGTCTATCCGGTCACGGATCTGGGGGCCGCCATCACCCTGATCAACGGTGAGCGTGAGGCCGCCCCCTTTACCATGCCGGCACCGACAGCGGACGACCTGCATCCGACCGACTGCGAGGATTTCGCCGAGGTCAAAGGCCAGGAACATGTCAAACGCGCCCTGGAGGTAGCGGCTGCCGGAGCCCACAACATCCTCATGTCCGGCCCGCCCGGCAGCGGCAAAACCATGCTGGCCAGACGGCTGCCGACCATTCTCCCCGATTTTTCCTTCGAGGAGTCTCTGGAAACCACCAAGATTCACTCGGTCGCCGGGCTGCTCAGCCGCAATAATGCCCTGGTGCGGCAACGTCCGTACAGGTCACCCCATCACACCATTTCCGATGCCGGACTGATCGGTGGCGGCGCCTATCCGCGCCCTGGAGAAGTATCCTTAGCGCATGGCGGTATTTTATTTTTAGACGAATTTCCCGAGTTTAAAAAGAACGTTCTGGAGATGCTGCGTCAACCGCTGGAAGATGGTCAGGTCAGCATCAGTCGTGCGGCCCTGAGTCTGACCTATCCCGCCGACTTCATGCTGGTCGCGGCGATGAACCCCTG
>CALFFB010000235.1 GCA_937958075.1 uncultured Geobacteraceae bacterium
TCGCCGGAGCAGATTCTGATCATGCTCTATGATGGCGCCATCCGCTTCTGCCGCGAAGCGCAAACAGCCATGGAAGAGGGCGATCTGCGCCGTCAGGCGGAACGCATCAGCCGGGCCATGGCCATTGTCAGCGAATTCTCCAACACCCTTGATCATCAGACGGGCGGGGAGATTGCGGAAAATCTGGATGCCCTGTACGCCTTCATGAACCGGGAGCTGGTACGTGCCAATCTGGAAAAAGACCCCACCGGGCTGAAAACCGTGGAGAACCTCCTCAGCGGTCTGCGCGAAACCTGGATGGAGGCCATCGAGGTCAACCGCAAGGCGGCAGCGCCGGTGACCCCTGCCCAGCCGGCAGCCGGTGATGAGGACAGGCCACGGTTGGCCGTGTCCATGTAGGCAGGGGCTCCATTGATTTTTTACCGCCGCGGCGGAAGACGATAAGGATTGTCTCATGGAAGAGATGCTGGAAAGATCGGTTGAACAGTATCAGCAGATCATCGACCACATACATCAGTTGAATGTGCTCCTCAAGGATGCGGAACCGGCGGAACTCCACGCCTACACCACACGCCTGCAGCAGTTGCAGGATGCGGCGAGCCGCAATGATCAGCAATTGATCGCGCAGGTTACGGATAATGCGGAACAGTTCAGTGAACATCCCCTGTTTGATGAACGGGCCCAGCTGCTGGAAGAGATTGTTACCATGAACCGCATGCTGCTGCCGAAGATCCGCGGTATCATGGCGGTTGTCGCCAGCGAGCTGGCGCAGATCAAGAGCGGCCGTCAGGCTGTGGCCGGCTACCACCGGCCTCTGCACAGTGGCCGCCAGGCCGCGCGCGAGGTCGGCTAAATCGGGAAATTGTTTGACTTTGTGGACAATATTCGGTACTGAATCCAATCAGAAGACAGCTCTATGCGCTTTGGTTGGATTCTTTTTTTGTGACGTTATCAATCTTGCATACACTCGAAAAAAGGATCAAAGAAGATGGCTAAGCTAAAAACGCCAAATGCTAGGCACGCGATTGCCGAGCAAGGAGGCGTACGATTGTTACGTCGAGGCAGCGAGGCTATTGCAGTAACGCAGCAGTTGGCGAGTTTTTGCAACGCCATCATTATTGATTGGTAAGCCATGTCGGTATTAGATCATCTCGATGATTATCGGGTCGTCAAAGTCACCCTGCCCCTGCAGGGGGGCAATACGGTGCAGCTTGACGCCGTGGCCAGGGCGACATCCGGTTCTTTTGTGGAAGTGACCTTCCTGCAGGGACAACTTGAGGCCCAACCCCTCGACATGGAGGGCATGTGCCGGTTGGGTTTCGATGTCGGCGGTGAAAACAAGGCCATCAAGGCGAAGATAGCCAACCGCCCGGCGTCGGCGCGTCTCATTGTCGAGATGGTGGAAACCTTCACCTATCAGCAGAAACGCTCTTTTTTTCGCATCGATGCCGATCTGTCCGTCAACTACTGGCTGATTGAAAAGGATGCCGAGCCGGAACCGAAATCCCTGCGCTCGATCATCAACCTGAGTGGTGGCGGGGTGCGCTTTCCTGTTGAGGAGAAGTTGCCCATCGGCAAGCGGGTGGGGCTGGAGATCATCCTTGACAGCCCTGAGGCCGCGGTCATCGAGTGTGAGGGGGAGGTTGTCGGCAACTACACCCAGGGCAGCCAGATTCTTTCGGCCCTGAAGTTCGTCAAGATCGAGGAAGACGCCCGCGATCTGATCGTCGCCCACTGTCTGGCGGAACAGCGCAAGCAGTTGCGGTTGAAGGTGCAGGTATTGGCGGGCATGGACTGAATACGGCGAAGTATGGGGCCGCGACCCCACGGTTCTGGTTCAGGTCTATAAAGTTTCATCAGGCAGTGTACGTCCCACCGTCCTTGACTCTCCCCCCCTCTTCTTAAGCATCCCCTACAAACTGCACGCCATCTGCGCTGCCTGGAATCCACTAAAAGGGACGCGTGCCGGCGCCTTGCTCAGATGCCACACTTCGGTGCGATTGCGACCGTTCGTCTTGGCGCGGTAGAGGGCCTGATCCGCCTCTTCAATCAATTGCACCGGATGCCCCTGGTTGCTGCGGGAGCGGCTGCCGATACCGATACTGACGGTAACCGGCTGAAACTTCTCCGGCAAGCTCTGTGACATCTGGGCGATGCGGCGATGAATGCGGCTGGCGACAATGGCCGCTTCCTTGGCGTTGGTGTCAGGCAGGATAACCGCAAATTCCTCACCACCGTAGCGGCAGCAGATATCAGCGTCACGGGCCGATGCCTGAATCGCTGTCGCGACCTTCTGCAGAATCATGTCACCGGCCTGGTGACCATGAATATCGTTCACCTTTTTAAAGTGATCAAGATCAATCAGCAGCAGGGAATAGGGGGCGCGACTGCGGCCGCTGCGGGCGGAGATCTGACGCATGCTCAAATCGAAGGTCGCCCGGTTGCCGATGCGGGTCAGCTGATCGGTCAGGGCCATGTGCTGCAGTTCTTCCTGGGCCTTGCGCAGTTCACACAGGCGCTGCCAGCGTTGCAGCTGACGCTGGATTCTGGCGCTGAGTTCCTGGGGATCGGCCTGCAGATGGACAACATCGCTGGCGCCGAGGTCAAAACCGTTGAGCAGACTCTGATAGTCATCGGCAAAGGCGACCAGGGGCAGATCATGCCACTGGCTGCTGGTTTGCAGTTTTTCAATCCAGCTGCCTTTAGGCTTTTGCTGGTCAACGGTCCAGCAGATCATGTCGGCCGGTTTGGCCTTGAGGTGCTTGAAAACGCCGTCCGCACCGGAAACCGGGGTAATCTGCGAGAACAACCCGGTGGTTTCAAGATGGCTGATAAGCCGGTTCTTTTGATGTTGATCGGTGGCAATAACCAGAGCGATGGCATTTTTCATAACAGTGATCCTCTTGATGATCTTATGCGGCTTTATGATGCTGCCGCCTGCGATTGTGACTCTTTTCGACAAAGACGAAGGAATCTTTAATTATTTTCTGTCCAGCTGTCGGTACAGCATCTTTATGCGATCATTGTGCCAATTTTCAACACTATAGAATCATTGAACAAGTTCGGCACAAGGCAGAATATTGACGTGATCGGTTCAGATTTGATTGGAAGCCTTCGGCCGCTGTCATGGGTTTGACAACCCTGCTTTGCCCTGAGGTGTGCGGTTTTCCCCTTTTCCTCAGGGCCCCATGGATGGATAATGCAGGGATGATGATTTCTCTGGTGCCATCTCCCGCGAATCTCTTCCAGCCTGCGCCGGCAGCGGCACCGGCGCCAACGGTTCTCCCCCCGACACCATCCGTCATCCGCCCGGAACAACTGCTGCGGGCTCTGGTCGTGGCCAGGCAGGCAGATACGCCGATTCTGGAAATGGCGGGCGAGAGATTTCAGGCCGTCAGCCCGAAGCCCTTGCAGGTCGGGCAGGTTCTGGATCTGCGGATTGTGCAGACGGGCGGCCGGATCGAGGCCCTGGTTCTGAATAAT
>CALFFB010000236.1 GCA_937958075.1 uncultured Geobacteraceae bacterium
TGTTAGTTCTCAGATTGGCTTGCACGTAATTTCCTGATTATCCTGATACCCCTTTCAGATTATTTTGGCACATCGCCCCGGAAGCCGATGTTGCTCCCGGGGCGTTTCTGTTGGAAGGTGGAAGGTGATTAAAATGGTTTGTCGTTCTTTTCTGTCTCCAGTTGATGTCCGTCATCATGCGCCGTAAGCTGGCGGCAATAATCTTTCAGGATTTGCTCCATTTGCCTGATCAGGTCGAGCAGGTCAGCGGTGATCTGCCGGTGTTCGGTGTCTTTCATCGGGCGTCCTCCATCAGAAGAGTTCCGAGGCCGCCTGTCGGACATGCTCGGCTGTGACAACTTGGGATTTTTCGCTGGTGGCAGCGATCAGAGCACCCCGGGCGAGATGGTTGGCTTTGCGGAACAGACCGCCGGATCCCTGGTGGATGGCGGTGATGGCCTGCTCATCGAAGGGGGAGTATTTGAGCCCAGCAATGTTCAGGTGATGCTCCAGATAGCACGCCATCCCCTCGCGGTTGACCTCCTGCAGGTGCCTGCGGGCAACGATGCGCGAAGCCAGCGGCACGGCGGTGCGATAGAGCAGGTTGTCGGCCAGATTGTTCTGCCCGGCAAGGATGATTGGCAGATAGGGCTTGGAGTCCCCCTCGAACTGGGTCAGGGTGTGCAGTTCCGCAAAGACATCAAGGCGCAATAGAGAAGCCTCGTCGATGATCAGCACCGGCTGCTGTTTTTTGCTCTGTACCAAGTTCAGAATCTGGGTGCGGATCAGGCCGGTCAGGATGGCGCGGGACGAAGAAGCGGTTCGGATGTCGAGTTCGGCCAGCAGTTGCCGGTACACTTCCAGGATTGAACCGGAGGTGGCCGTCACCCAGAGGGGTTTGTATTTCGAGGGATGCAACTGACCAGCGACCCAGCGCAAGGCGGTCGACTTGCCGGCGCCGACTTCACCGGTAACCAATGCGATGGCACCCAGTTCAATGGTGTAGAGAACCCGCTGTTGAACTTCCAGCAGGTCGTCTGTCTGGAGGACCGCCTCCAACGACAGGTCAGCGGCAAAGGGCTGCCCTTTAAGACCGAAGAATGTGTGGTAGCTCATGGCTGCTCCCTTCTGCCAAACGACAGCTGCCCCTGGCGAACGCAGGATTCCGTGGCTGGCTCTTTCTGTTCGCGACCGACTTTGGCATTGATGTGGGGATCGAGCGGAACGAGAAAACCCTGTGATTCTCCATGCAACACAATCTCGACCTTGTGTGGCGTCTCTTCGTGAAACAGCAGACTGACCTGCTCGCCGATCAGGCGGGTCGGCGCTTCAAAGCCGCGGCCATGGATCGAAACGCTGCGGTCTTTGTTGACCCGGCGACGCACCTCCTTGCGGAAGTGATCGTCCAGGTCAATCGGTGGTTTGCGAATCAACTCCAGGTGGGAGGCGAACCGCTCCAGCGGCGACTGGCCGGTGGAGGAATGGGGGCGGCGGTGATAGGTTTGCCCGATCCAATCCTCCAAGGCCAGATTGAGATCCTCCAGGGTGTCTCCGGTCACGTTTGCCAGCAACTGGCTGCGGACGGTCCGGAAGAAACGCTCGACCTTGCCGCGCCCTTGTGGTGTGTAGGGCGGCGTGTGGGTAATGGCGATTCCCAGGCAGGCGCAGACCTTCTCCAGATGACGGCTGCGAAAAGCGGGGCCGTTGTCGACATACAGCTTGCGCGGTAGTCCGCGGGTCATCAGGGCGGCGCGATAAACACTCAGAAAGCTGGCCAGGTTCTCCGAGAGCATAAACCGGGCTTGGGTGATCAGCCGGGAGTGATCATCAAGGAAGGCAATCAGATAGCTCTTGCGTTTCTTGCCGTCGACCACCACATGCGGCCCATGCATCACATCCGACTGCCAGATGTCGTTGGGAAACTCGGCCTCAAAGCGGCGCCGGTCAACCGGGTCACTGCTGGGTCGACCGGAGAGCCCGGCTTTCTTCAGCACCCGATAGGCCGTCGACTGACTCAAGGTGTAGCCGGGCGAGACCAATCCCTTCGTCTCCATCTCCTCGATCAATTGCACCACCGGCAGCAGCGGTTTGGCCTTGCGCAAACGAACCAGCGAGAGGACCGTGTCCTCGTCCACTTGTCGGCAGCGCCCGATATCGCTGCGCCGGATCGGCTTCAGGGAATCGAGCTGCCGGCCGCTCTTCTCGTAGATGGCCACCCAGCGACGGATGGTGTTGTCACCAATCCGGGTGCGCAGAGAGTGCGGGATATTCCACCGCGCCGCCGCTTTCTCTTTGATGCGCCGACCCCGTTCGCCATGCTCCAAGCGGGTGGCACCGATCAAGTCACTGATCACCCCGAAGCGAAACAGAGCGATCTCTTCTCGTTGTTCTTCTGTCATAAGCACTCTCCTTACAGGAAAAGGGAAAAACTTCCCTTACCATCGCCAGGAAATTCATGGCAGAGAGACACTAAGGTAGGGTGGCGGGCCGGCACCGGAATTATCACACTCAAAGGAGAGGCTGACAGGGATAAATCCTTGACTGCGGAGTTCTTCAAGAGCGTCCGAGGTCGAACCAGGGAAAAGACCCAGAACGGCACCGGCTATCCGCTGCAACCGCCGCCACCACTGCCGTTGACGACCCCTCGGCAGAGTACGGCACCAACGTCCCGATTCAGAACGATGGGAGATGGATTGAGTGATCTCAAGGATGGTGGAACGGAACCGGCGCCAGTAACCGGCTGGCTTCAAGCGATGAACACGGTGGCAGCAGGAACAGCGTAGCCGCCGCAACCAAACAGGCTCTAAAAGACAGGAAAAATAGGCGAGAACAAAGCCGTGCCACCAGAGCGGTTGACCGCAACGTGGGCATCCGGATGGCTTGACCCAGGGAAAATCTTTGCCCAAACGTGCAATCTCATTGACGTCGACTGCAACAGACAGTACCAATAAAGTAACTCCTTGCCGGGACGGCAATCCCTGCATGGAGGGGGCGGTGAGGCTCCTTGTAAGCCCCACCGCCCTGCCTCTAAAACAATGACGATGATCAGATCCAATTTAATCTGAAATTCTC
>CALFFB010000237.1 GCA_937958075.1 uncultured Geobacteraceae bacterium
TGATTTTCAATTTGGCGATGTTCCGATTGCCATGGTTGTTGTCGATTCGATCACTCAACAGGTTTCAGTGATGCCGTTCACCCCAATGAGACAATGTTCAGGGGTCTTTTTGTTTATTTTCTTGCATGATTCGCGATTCGCGAATAGAGTATGGAGATGAATTTAAAACCACAAGACATATTGGTTGTGCTCAAGCTGATTGCGATGGGAGATCGCTCCTGGAGTTATGTGAAGTTGGCGAATGAATTGTCGATGAGCGCATCAGAAATCAATGCGGGAGTGAAGCGTTGCTTGTCTGCGAACCTGCTACTGCCGGATTTTGTCGACGGAAAAAGCCCGAAACCATCATTGAAGGCCGTAGAGGAATTTCTGATCCATGGTTTGAAGTATGCGTTTGTTCCTGAACGGGGGGAGTTGACGCGAGGAGTGCCCACCGGTTACGCAGCGGAACCCTTGAAGAGCCACATTGTCGCAAGTGATGAGCCTCCTCCTGTCTGGCCCTATGCGGAAGGTCAGGTCCGTGGCTATTCTTTTTCTCCCCTTTATCGTTCCGCCCCCTTGGCTGCTCTTGCCGATCAGCGGTTGTACGAGTTGCTTGCTTTGGTCGATGCCATTCGTGGTGGTAAGGCTCGTGAACGGGAGATGGCAATTGACGAATTGCACAAACGTCTGGGGGGGAAATGGTAACGGTCAAAGAGATAAATCGGCAGATGCTCTGTTTTGTTGCTCAGCAATTGACGCCCCTGTTAGATCAGTTTGTTTTTCTGGGTGGATGCACAACGGCATTGTTCATCACTGACGAGGCGGCTCCTGATGTCAGAGTGACGCATGATGTTGATGTCATCGTAGAGGTGCTTTCGCGATATGAATATTGGCAATTGGAAGAGCGTTTGCGGGGGCTCGGCTGTGTTCAGGACATCAATCAAGAACTGACGTGTCGTTGGAAGCTTAACGGTATCACCCTTGATGTGATGCCAACGGATGAAAGCATTCTGGGTTTCAGCAATCGCTGGTATGCTGAGGCAATTCATAACGCACAAACCGTTACGCTAGAGGAAGACCTGACTATTCGGCTTGTTACACCTGTTCACTTTATTGCGACGAAACTCGAAGCGTTTACCGGGCGGGGTAACAATGATTTTTGGGGGAGCCACGACCTGGAGGATATCGTGACGGTTATCGATGGGCGTAGGGAGATTTTGAATGAACTCTCAGCTACGGAGCCTGGGCTAAGACACTATATTGCCAAGACATTTTCGGGGTTTTTAACTGCAGATGGGTTCCGGGAAGCACTTTCGGGCCACTTACCACCAGACCGCGCGAGTCAGGAACGCTTACCTCTGCTTTGGCAACGGTTGGTTGCTATCTCCAGGCTCGACTGACTTTCTTGTCCATTGGGTCGGCTGTCATTCAAAAAATTTCACGACACCTGCCACACCTGCTTGGTCAGCACATCACAGGCAGTCAAGGTGTTGCCGTAAACTGCCCCGGTATCCAGATTATAGCGCCCTGGTTCGAAGTAGGGTTCGCCATTGGCTGTTGGGTGATGACCAACCACATGAATGTCACCGTCCTGTCCTGGTGGCGACAGCCTTTCCCACATCAGCACGAAAGGATCCTGCATTTCCAGGGGAAGATCCTGCTCGATTCCCGCATGCACAAAGACAAAGTGCTTGTGCCGCCACCACAGCCGGGTCGATTGTAAAAAGGCGATATGCTCTTTGGGAAAATCGGTTAAAGACGAGATCCTATAGCTTCGCAAGGTTTCCCTGCCACCGTTGAACAGAAAAATCTCGATGTCTGATTCCGAGGAACAGGCTCGATAGGCACTCGACTGTTCACGCAATGGGTGGCCGGTGATTGCGCCATCCTCGATGAGGGCATCAAGCAACATCTGGTCGTGGTTGCCCCGAATGAAGATAGTTTCGGGAAACTCTCGATGGAAACGGATCAGACGTTCTATTGCCCCTTTACTGTTCTTGCCCCGGTCAATGTA
>CALFFB010000238.1 GCA_937958075.1 uncultured Geobacteraceae bacterium
GCCGGACTCGATCTGTACTTTTGCGTTGCTTGCTGTTGCCATGGTGTTCTCCTTTAGGTTGGCTTCTCTTCGATTTCTATGTCCTGAACGGTGAAGCAGCACTCGCCCAGGGATCCTTCGTCGTTGGCACTATCCGCCGGGGTCATGCTGTCGATCATCGCCAGCAGGTCCGTGTCTTTTTCGAGAGCGGAGAGAATCAGCTCTTCTGTTTCAATCAACTCCGCCTGGCGGCGGCTTGAGTCCGGTTGGTAAAAGCCAGCATAGAGGCGCACCCGGTTGACCCGCTTGATGTCTCCAAAGGTTTCACGGCTGCGCCTGACCGATGGCCTGGTGATCATAATCACCGGCAGGTCGGCGCTGGCTATCTCCTCGCGGTTGCGGTAGGTCACTTTGACCGTTGGCTTTTTTTCCCACTTTTGCAGGGCATAGGCCGTCAGGTCAGCGTCAGCTTCGAGGGTGGCTTTGATCTGCTGCAAAATTTCAGCGAACCCCATAAAAAACGGTCTCCATATTTGCCCCACAATCGACGATCTCTGGGTGGCCAAGGGGTTGGTGCGGGTTACTTCTTATCGTCCCCTTGCAGTTGGGGCATTTGCGGTCAGCCCCTAACGTGTGTCCGCAGGTCGGGCAGCGGCCTGAGCTCATGACAGGGCCTCCATTTTGGCGGTGACCAGGCGCAGCAGCACGCCCTTTGGCGGCCAGTGGGCGCCGGGGCAGGTTTTGCCGCTGACGTCGCTGTGGTAGCGCAGGGTCTGCTCGTTGGGATCGATGCCGTAAAAACGAAAGATGTCGGCAACGGCCATGGCGGTGATGTCGATCAGGTCACGGCCGGGGCGCTGTTTGTCAAAATTTCCCACCAGGCAGATGCCGATGTGGGTTCGATTGTAGGCCGGCTCATGGGCGCCCTGCAGGTTGAGGGGTCGACCGATGCGCAGTCGCAGGGTGTCGCCGACCTCCTCGATGCCGTAGTGATAGCCGATGTCCCGCCAGCCGTTGTGCTCGATGTGATAATGGCGGATGGCTTCCCAGCTGCTGCTGGCGCTGTCGCGGGTGCCGCTGTGGTGGATACAGACGCCTTGCCAGTTCATCGCTTGTCGTCTCCGTCTTTTTTGTAGTACCAGCGCCGGTTGTGGGTGGCACGACAGGTGCCCTCAATGTTGGAGATTCGCCGCTCAAAATCATCGTCACGGGCAAAGAGCTTTTCCATGGTTTCCCTTAATAGCTTGATCTGGTCGTTAAGACCGTCAAGAATCTTGCGGATGCTCCACAGGAAGTATCCGGTCAAGATGACCAGCGCCAGCTGCATAAACCAGGTCGGTAGGGGGAATTCAGGCAAAACGTCCTCCTGTTAATTCAAGTTATGCTTGCGCAATGCTTTGTCGAGCTCTTCATTGGCGATCTGCTCTATCCGGCCCGAGCGGTTGAAGGCATCGAAAGCGTCGGTCAGGTAGGGTCTGGCGCCGTACTTGCTGTGCTGTTTTGTCCCCTGGTGGACGGCGCGGGCGTATTCGGCGCTGTTGTACACAACAGACTGCCTGTCGCCGGCGGAAAATCCGTCTTTGCTGTCGCCGGGGGCAAGCCAGTTGAGCAGGCGGCGCAAGTTGCCGGTGACGACGGGGACCGGGTAGCCGCCGGTATTTGCTGCCGGGCCGCTGAGTTTGTCAAAGGCGTCACGGTGTACACCAACGGCGGAACGCTTGAGGACGTTGGTGATAATCTGCGGGGCGGCTCCGGCCAGCCCCTGGAGGTTTTCGATGACGACCTTTCGGTTTTCTATGGTGATGGTCAGCATCTACGACATTCCTTCCAGGGCGTTGCTGGTGACAACATGACCGGCGGCAAAGCCGCTGCTGCTGCCGAGGGTGGTTTCGACCTCGTGGAGCAGGCTTTGGGCTTCGGCGACGTACTCGCGCAGTTGGTTGCGCATTTTTGCGGCGTCGCTGCCGTCTTCGAGCTTGACCTCCTGAGCCAGACGGTTAATCCGCATGCGGCACAGGTCGGCGGCGGTCAGGAGCTTGACGGCCCGCGAGGCGCGCACGGCATTGACCCCGGTCAGGGCGGCAAGGGCGACACCGAGTCGCCCCTCGACAAGGGCCTGCTGTTCGGTGATCAGATCACCGACAACAAGTTCGAGCTCGTGCTCTGAACCAAGCCCGAACATAGCCCCGGCAAAGCCCATGATGGTGATTTCGTCCGGTCGGGGTGCGGCCATGCGTTCCTCACATTAAAAAGATGGGGCGGGCGGGAACCCGCCCCGTAACAGACCGTGGAGAGAGCGTCGGGCGGTCTGATTTTTAGCTCAACGCGCAGCGGCGGTGCTGCAGGGTGCTGGCAATCGCGCCGTTGTAAGCGCCGGTCCACACATGGTCGGCCCCCAGCTTGAGTTCGTTGCGTTGGGGCTCCCGGGTGTTGAGGTCTTCCCACTCGCCGCGCACCGACTTGTACCCCGGCAGCGACACATAATAGTGAGTCGAGGCGATCTTGGCGGTGGGGATAACACCGGCAATAGGGTAGACAATCTGGTTGATGTTGGCGTTGGCGTTGGTAAAGCTGGCGGCCAGCGCCTTGTAGATGCGGAACATCAGGTTCGGGTGGCAGGTGATGTAGAAACGGCTGGCGGCGCTGACACCGGCACCGGCGGCCTGCAGGTCGGTGATGATCTTGGCGCAGGCGTTGTTGATGGTGGTGGCGTCGTCGGTGACAAAGCTCTCGTTGATGCCCGCACCGAGCAGTTCCATCAGGTTGTAGAACAGATCGGCTTTCTGGTCGTACCAGCGCTTGACGGTGTCGCTGGTGAGCTCGTCGATTTTGTAGAGCTCATTGAAGCGCAGCCAGTCGTCGAGGATGGGAAAGCCGCCGGTGAAACGCAGCATGGACACCACAGCTTTGGTGGCCTTGGGCAGCTCGCTGAGTTCGGCCTCTTCGCCGGGCAGGTGCTGCATGAAGGTGATGCCGCCGGTGACATCGGCAATTTCAAAGGTTTTGCTGGTGCTCTGGCGCAGGTTGACCTCGCGGAAAAGGGCTTCGTAGCCACGGTCGGGGGCGTCTACGGTGTCGCTGCCGGCAACAATGATGGGCGGCGCGGAATGCACCAGGGACGGGTCAGCGCCCAGGGCCTTGCTGCCGAGCACGGTTGTCGGCGCTTCTTTGACCAGGGGCTGATCAGCGACGGACTTCAGGGCCGTGCTGATGGCGTCGAGCATTTTTTCCTTGCGCTGAGCTTCGGGGATCTCACCCAGCTTTGCCCAGTCGATGACTTGCTTTCCAAACAGTTTCATGATGCGCTCCTTGCGTCGTGAGTGTCCGGGGCGAGGGTCGGGGCGCTAACCCCGTGACGCCTCACTCCACAAAATTATCTGTTTTCGCCAAGCTCAACCAGGACGGTGGTGTCAGCTGAGGCGGCGGCTTTTTTGGCAATACCGGCCTTGGTGTTGTCAGTCGCGGTTTTGTTGATTTCGCCGTCAGCGACATCCCAATAACAAACATCACCGGCGGCAATGGCCAGGGGCGCGGTTTTGGGGAACTCCACCGGCCCGCGGAAGATATAGACGCCTTCAACGTCTGCGGCGTAGGCGTTGGTTGCCACCAGCACATGACCGGCGGAAACGATGACGTCACCAGCTTCAACCTCTGCGGTGTGGGCGAGTTTCAGCGTGCGCGTTGCGTCGAGCCCGCCTCTCAAGATTGCTTTTGCCATGATAATTTCTCCTTATTTCAGGGGTGGATTACTTGACCACCAGCGGGTTATCGTCGGTTTTGCCGGTGCTGCGGTTGTCGCCGGTGCTGCCCTTGATCTGCCCCTGGGGGTACCTTTCGGCAACGCGGGCTTCTAGGTTTTTCAGCTCGATGCTCAAAAAGTCCATGCCCATGCTCTTGGCAAAGGTGGTCATGGCTTTTTTGCTGTCTTCATCCTCTTTGCACTCGCCCAGCAAGGCCTTAAGGCGGGCGTATTCGGCAGCCTGGCTGTCCAGGTACTTTTTGCCCAGCTCAGCGTCGGCCTTAAGGCTGTCGACCTGACCGGTCAGCTCGGTGATTTTGTCGTCACGGCTTTTGAGGGTGCTTTTCACCACCTCAAGGACCTGATCTTCGGTGGTGTCGTCGGCAAAAGACTTGCTCAGGTACGCCCCGAGGAACATCAATAGCGTTTTCATCGTGTTTTTCTCCTTGTTGTCTGATGGATGATCCGGATTGTGGCCGGCGGACTTTTGCGAGGTGGCGCCAGGCTGTGCGCCAAGCCAGACCAGGGAGCCCTCAAGGGCTTCGGCGGGGCCGACATACTCCCAGTATTTCACCGGGCCGTTGGGCTCGTCTTTGATGGTGACGAGGCTGGCGGCGTTAAAACCGATGCTCCAGTGGCGGTAGGTGCCACCCTTGATGTTCTTCAGTACCGAGTCGATGTCATCGGTTTTGACCGCATACCACCAGGCCCAGAGGGTTTTGACCGGGGTTTCCGGCGTGGGAAGCTTGATGTCGGAGCCGGTCAGCGCCTTGAACTGCTCGGCGGTCATCTCCTCGGCCTTGGCGTCGAAATACAAACCAAGGGGGAGCTTGCTGTGGCGATCGTGAAAATAGAGGGCGCTTTTGCCGGGAAGGGTGGCGGCGAAGTCGTCAAGGACAGACTCGGGGAAGCGTTCGGTGTCGCGGTCGATGCCGTTGTGAGCCAAAAGCTGCTTGCCGATGAAAATATCATCAGCGGTCAAGGGCTCGATGGCGTAGGCGTTGACCTTGTCCAGCAGGTCATCGGTAACAGCAACGGCAGAGGTAACGGCCTTGACAACGCCAAGCTGCTTTTTCGCGTCGCGGATCGGCGCGCCTGCCTTGCCCCGGAACCTCATACCCGGTGGCCTTGCTGGCGCAGGTGCTTCAGCACGTCCTGACCGGTGACAACGCCGGAGTCTTTCTTTTCGGCGACGCTGACAACAGCGGTGGCCATATCCTGGAACAACTGCCAGGCCTCGTCGCGTTCGGCGGCGGAGACGTCCTCGCCGACAACCTCTTCCAGGGCTTTGGTTTGTGGTAGCCCGGCGGCGGTGAAGTGCTCTTTATTCTCGCGGTCGAGCTGGCCGATGGCGTTGATCAGCCTGGTGGTTTTTTCTGTCATGATCCGGCTCCGTGGATTTGGTGACTTCGATACCGGAACCGCTGAAGGCGTTTTCACCCGTTTTGGTCAGGTTGTGGGTGATTTGGTGGGTTTTGCCCTGCTTCATGCGGTTGCCCTTTTTTGATCGACACCGCAGCAATAGCAAAAAAAAAAGACCTGTTCGGGCAGAACAGGTCAAAAAGATTTTTGTTTTTGTAGCCCGTTGGTGGTGGTGCGGGGTTGTAGGGGCGATTCGTGAGTCGCCCCTACGGGTCATTTCACCTTGGCACCGGCGGCGGTGAGCATTTCGTGATAATTGGCAACTTCCTGGTCTGATTTTTCCCAGAATTTCTGAATCACCTCCATCACTCCGCACTGTTCGACAAAGCTCATGGCTTTCATCTTTTTTGCCAGCTCCAGGGTGTCGATGCCGAACTGTTCTTTGACGGTGTACGATTCGGAATCTGCGACGTTCATCCAGGCGTAACGGGCGGGGTCGAGTTCGCTTGATTCGTCCGGGCCTGGAAACACGGTGCCGTTGTTGGCATCCATGATCGCCAGCCACTCGCCCTGTGTGAGCTCGGGCATGGCGTCCAGGACGATGGACTGGTAGCGGCTGATGATGGAGTTAACGCGACCTGAATAGTTGTCGGGCTGGCCGACAAACTCGTGGTAGCGTTTGCTGATTCTGGGTCGGTCTTGGGCCATGGGGTTACCTCCTACGGAAAAGCCCCGGCCTAGTTAAAGAAAACGCCTTTTCTTTAACTAGGCCGGGGCGGGTTGGTGGTTAGTTGTCGCTGTTTTCCTGAACCCAATCATCAGCTTCGGCTTGGGTGATTTCTCCACGATTAAGCAGCTCGGCAACATGGGTAGCGGTAAGGGTTTCCGGGCTGTACTCAAAATCAATCTTGGCCTGCTCAATTAGGGCGGCTTCAATCCCTTCGACGTACTGGTTGTTTTCAATGCAACCCTCAAGCTCAGCAACGGCCTCTTCTATCGGCTGGCTTGACCAGTGGTCTTTAAGGGCGCAGCTGCTGAAAAGCCACTCAGCAGCGTCCCACACCTCGGTAAGCTCGACGGTGTTGTCAATGATACGCCTGGCTTCTTCTATAGCAGAGTCTGCGTCTGCGTCGTAGCGGCCGACGTAGTTGCTGCCATTCCAAATCTCATCAAAGCCATCAATGATCCGCTGGCATGCAGCAATAAAGTCCTGGCTGGATAAAAGCTCACGGATAGAGTCGCCGGACGCTGCCGGGGAGATGTCCCAGCGGACAGCCAGCCCGTGCCAGTAATAAAATGGGACAGCGTTGCCGATTTCGCCTGAGTAGTCGGCCATCAGTGACCCACCACGGCAATCCAGCTCGATATAGGCCGGCTGCTCCTGGTGCTGTCCTTGGTATTTTTGATACAGGGGGGCTTTTCCGTTGAGGTGGTCGAGGTTGCTGGTGGTGGCGGTGATTTGGATAGTCATGTCTTCTCTCCTTCTTCGCCCTTCCGGTATCCGGTGGGCTGTTAGTGGGTGGGGCTTGTGCCCTGTTGATGATTTAAATATTAGTCTATTTGTGGCACATTGTCAACAGTGTTGACAGAAAAAAATGCAGGGCTGCTTTCACTCTTCGGTTAAAACAGAAAGACACTCTTTATGACCAAAGGCGTCCGAGGCGTTACATAAGACCCCGGACCTGGCTTTCCTTAACTTGACCAGCAGGTAGGTGCTGTCGGCCCCTTTTTTGCACAGCTCACAGACACCATACTTTTCCGACCCGGCACCTGTGTTCTTTAGTCTGTAAACAAAACTGCTCATAGCAGCCCCCCTTTGTAGATGTGTTTTGTCTCGATTCCATATTTTTCAAGCCGCACTGCCAGTTCGTAATTGCGATGGCACTCCATGGGGTTTTCTTCAAAACACATAATCAGCAGCTGTTTCTGTTGTGCCAACCGCGCCAGGCCTTGAACGCTCTCTTCGCTTATCTTGCTAAAGCCGCCCAGTGCCTGCCCCTTCCAGCACGGCGGCGTGGGTATAGAAAAACTGCCTTAGCTTGCCGTTGATCGCACCGATAAAAGGCATAGATCACGCCTCACTCGCCGCGGGGCGTAACGCACACCGGCACCTTGGGTGCGTATCTTGGACGGGGATCGGGGCGCTGTTGATGGGGTAATCTCCAGCCAGGGCGACGCAGATTTCACAGGCGTCGGGGGCTGGGGTGAACTCTAGCATCTGGATATTACGGGCACCCCATTCGTCGACTTTGGCGCGTTCGGCGGCGAGGCTCATTTCACTGCGGGCGAGTCGTTCCCAGTCGGCGTTTGCCTGGTCGAACAGCTTTTCGAGGTGGGCGGCGGCATCGAGGGGGCTGCTTCCGGCGATAGAGTAGGCTTCCATTTCGCGCAGGATGCGGTCTTGTATGTTGCTGGTGGCGCGGTTTTTAACCAGGTCAAAGCCGTTGTCGACCAGCTCCTGATAAATCTCACGGTTTTTGATGATGTCGAGGATGGGCCGGTCTTCGTCGATGAGGCGCACGGCCTGGAGCAGCCCTTGACTGTAGGCGGCGGCGTAGGGGGTGTCGATGTCGTTGCCGTCGCTGCCGGGGATGTATTTTGCGATAAATTGCGACAGGGCGGAAAGGATCAGGCCGCGCTCGACGTCGTTAAGGGTGAACTTGCCGTCCGGCCCCACGCCCTTGCTGCGCTCTTTGAGTCCCAGGGTGGTGATGATGGTGTCGGCCAGCTCGCGCCAGTTTCTCTTGAGTTTGTTTTCAAACTGGTCTTCGATGGCATCCAGCTCGGGCCAGTGGTCGGTACGGTAAATCTCTTTGCAGCGGTGGATTTTGCTGCCTGCGGTCTTGATATTGTGCGTCACGGTCTTGCCCTGTGCGGTGGGTGGGGTCTCGCCGGGCTGCATCATGTCGGCCTGGGCGTTGAGGAAGCGGGCGCGGGCCTGCTTTTCAACGTCGTGCAGGTTGACTTGCTGGAACTTGAGCTCCCAATCGCCTTTTTTCCAGGTGCGCCCGCGCATGGTGAGGAGGGTTTTGACCAGTCGGGTCAGGGCCGGAAGCTTGGCGGATTGGCGGGTGACGATATCGGCCAACACCATTTCGGCCTCAAACTCGGCGAGGCGCTCGGTGGTGCTCCAGTGCATGCCGAGCATCCAGGGTGGAAGGCCGGTTTTGGCGACAATCTGTTCCAGCACATGGCGGGCGGGGGCTTCAAGCTCCAGCACCTGGCCGTCGGCGCCGATGACACTCAAGGAGATATCGCTGTCTTTGTCGATGGCGTGGACAAAGTCGGCGCTGTGCCCCTGGCGCTTGGCGCGGACAACGCTGTTGAGATTCTGGCTGAGGGTGTCGCAGCGTTCTTTGTGGTTGGTACCGTCGCGGCGGCTGGTTTTGTAGATTAGGGAAAAGGACGGATCGCCGAAGCGCTCCCACACATTAAGCAAACTGTTGTGCATGGTGGCGAGGATCTGGGCGACGAACTCGCAACTGCGAAACATGGGGGTTCCGTAGGGGTTCTGGTTTTCGTTGTTGATACTCCAGTACATGAGGGTGCCCGGCTTGAGGGGTCGCCAGTCTATGTCGTCATCGGATTTCTGCAGGATCTCCAGGCCGGATGTCTTGCGCTTGAACTTGATGAACTTGCTGTCGGCGACGCGCAGGCCGATGATGTCGTTGCGGCGGGGGTTGGGAATGAACTCTGACAGGGAAAAGCCCTGCTCAAAAGCCTCGTTGCTGAAATTCTGATGGAAAGCGTGAATGCCGCTCTGCATGTCGTTGACCTGGACGTTATCGAGCCAGTCTTTGATTTCATCGACCAGGGCGGCTTTTTCGCCTTCAACGATAATGCTGCCGTCGAGGGAAACAAGCCGCCAGATGGCGGTATCGATAATGGGGATGGCCTCGCGGATAAACTCATACAGCTCGGCCTGGACCTTGCGTGGCACGAACTGACGAAAGCCGTGAGTGAATGGCCCCTGGCCGTTGTTGGGGCGCAGCTGCACGGTGCTGGCTCCGGATTCGTAAGTACCGAGGGCTTTGCGGTTTTTGGCGAGGCGGCGGCTGCTGATGTGGGTCACGCTCATACGAAGATATCCTCCACGTCGTTGACAAGCACGGATGCCAGCTTGCTGACCCGGTGCGAGTCGATCAGGTGATCGTTCTTTTTGTTGTAGATGCGCTGGCGCTCCCCGAGGCGGCAGGTGTGGTTGGTGTAGGCGTTGATCAGGTCGGTGTCTGGCGGCAATTCAACCAGGCCGCGCTGAACCTTTTTGACGATCAAATCGGTGGCCAGCTCTTTAAGGGTAAGCTTTGACGGCTTGCCGGTTTTGGCGTCGATGATGGGCTCGCCGTCTTCGTCGATGTTGTCGTTGTTGCTCTGGAACATGAACCCGCGCAGGCGATCATCGAATGACTTATCAGAGTAGATATCCAGCCCTTGCAGGTCGTGGGCGACGGCGGATCCGGCGTTGCCGTAGTCGGTGCCCCAGAGCATGGCGTGATCGGGGCTGTAGATGCTGTCGAGGGCGTCGAGGCCCTGGCATTGTTGGTCGTAGGTGACCTGCTTGAGCTGAACGCGCCCCACCAGGCGGTCACGCTTTCCGATGATGTTCCACAGGGTCAGCTCGGTGGGGTCTGGGGAAAAGCCGAAGTCGCCGCCACCGACGACGCGGCCGGGTACCGGTACCATGAAATCAAGCAGCAGCTGGCGGAACGGGCTGTTGTTCTCGTCATCGAGGGCAAAGAAGATGCTCAGGTTATGGCTCTGCTCAAGGATAATGGTCTGATTGGGTAGCGGGCCGTCGCTGCCGATGCTGTACTCGCAGCGGTAGCCGGTGACGATGACCTCCTGGTGAGGGGTATCGACGAGGATTTTCAGGCCGCGATATTCGGGGATGTCGCGCAGGCAGAGTTTCAGTTGCGCCCAGGGGAAGACAGTATTTTCCGGATCGCCGTGCTCGCCGAGGACGTTGTGGCGATATTCAGGGGAGTCTTCGCCGCCGAACTGCTCAACGTAGAAGCGTTTTCGCTCGGCGGACCAATAAGGGTACGGCATGCGCGTTTTAGCCCAGCGGAACAGGGTCCAGTTAAGATTTTTCCCAGGGGGGTCCGGCTGTTCATCGGTTTTCTCCGTGTCGGTGAGTTTTCCGGCGGCCCGCATGGTGAGCTTGTAATACTCGGTTTCGCGGTCACCGTCGGGGACGGAATAGATTCGCGCCACGGCGGCGGGTTTGAGGGCGCGCCAGAACTCGGACCACTGCTTTTTGTTCTTCTTTTTGGCGGCCTCATCGACGATGCCGTAGGTGCTGACGTGGACGCCGCGATAGGCTTCGCCGTCGTGACCGGCGGGGCGATAGTATTCCTTGAAGCGGTTGGCGAAGATCATCATGTGGTGGGGTTGCTTGCGGTGGCGCAGCAGATCCCCGGCTAAAATGGGGTTGTAGTTGAGCTGTTCGAGCTTGGCGTCGATGATTTCATCCAGGTGGGTCTGTTGTGGCGCGCCGACCAGGCCGCTGCCGCTGGGTGTGGTGAAATTCTTCCATAGACTCCAGGCGACGATCTCGCGGGTTTTGCCCACCTCGGCACCGTCCTGGTGGACGACGCTGGTGGGGCAAACGAGGGATTCGACCTGATAATCAAAAAACTGATAGGGCTGTTTGTGCTCGATGTCTTCCGGTTCGCGCAAAAAGGCGGTACACCACAGCAGTGGATCTTCGCTGATGATGGCGAGCTGGAACATCTCCAGACGCTCCCGGGTGTCTTTGCCGAGGCGATAGATGGCCGGGGGAAACTCGCCGCGTGAAAGCTGCTGCCAGGTCCAGTCAAGTTCTTCCAGAACGGCCTCAAAGCGTTCAGCGGGGATGATGATCCCTTTGCCGAGGTCGGCTTTGTCCGTGACCGGCTCCATGACGGCGGCGAGGGCTGTCACTCTTTTTTCTCCCGGGCGGAGGTCAGGGCGCCGGATGCGGTGCGGAACACGTCACTCAGGGTTTTGGCGACCTCCTCATCGGTTTTAACCTTGGCCTGGGCGGCCGGGGTCAGGTTGAAGTCCGGCAGGGTCAGGCCAAAGGCCTTGACCAGCTTGGGCAGGGCGGCAAGGGCCGGGTGCTCTTTGATGTCGTAACCGATAATGGTGCCGTCGCTGCCGAACTTGTCGGATTTGATGATGACGCCATCGTCAAGGACGGCGCGGCGCAGGTCGCGGATCAGTTGCAGGGTTTCGGCCAGCTCGAAGGTGACCATTTCGTTCAGGTCGGTGGTGTCCTGGTCGATGAGGGCGCGCTCGATGGCCAGGGTTGCCTGGAGCAGGTGTTCTTTGTCGAGGCAGTCACCGCCGGGTGAACAGCGGCCTTCTTCGACCAGGTCGCAGGGGAACTTGGGGCAGGTGCTTTTGCAGGGCTTGCCGAGGCCGATAATGCGGGTGCGGGCGTAGGAGCCGTCTTTCCAGGCGTTCATCCGGGTGCGCTTTTTACCTTCTTCGGTTTTGGGGCCGGTGCTGTTTTGAGCCGCGCGGCGGCGCTGCTCGATGGCGGCCGGGCTGAGGGTGTATGGGCGCTTTATGCGGTTGCGCTCGGGGATACCGGCTTCTTCCGGCGGCGCTGACTGTGACTGTTCGATCTGCTTTTCGGCGGCTAACTCTTTTTCGAGGCTGCGCAACTCGCGGATGTCTTTTGCAACCCCGGCGGTGTTGCCACCAGCCAGGGCGCGGGCGATGTTGTTTTTTAGTGCTTTCGCCAGCTTTTCGGCGGTGAGTTCGTTGTCATTTGACATGGGCTGCCTCCGGTTGGTGGTGTGCGACCATCTCCCACCGACTAGCATATTTTCAAGACCTGTTCGGGCAGAACGGGTCAG
>CALFFB010000239.1 GCA_937958075.1 uncultured Geobacteraceae bacterium
CGGCGACAGTCGAACGGCCATGGACGGCGCAAAGTGTCCCTTGGAATGGGAATCCAAACCCTGTGCTGAATAGTTACCTATAAACCGGCCCGTTCTTTCAGGGACGCAATCCGGTCGGTTTTTTCCCAGGTAAAGTCGGGAAGTTCCCGGCCGAAATGGCCATAGGCCGCCGTCTGCCGATAAATGGGCCGCAGCAGATCCAGCTGCTGAATGATCGCGGCGGGGCGCATGTCAAACTCCTCCTTGACGATCTCGGCGATGCGGTTGGAGGGGACTTTTCCGGTACCGAAACTGTTGATCATGATGGATACCGGATCGGCAACACCGATGGCATAGGCCAACTGCACCTCACACTTGCGGGCCAGCCCGGCAGCGACAATATTCTTGGCGATATAGCGCGCCATGTAGGAAGCGCTGCGGTCCACCTTGCTCGGGTCCTTGCCGCTGAATGCGCCACCGCCGTGGGAACCCTGACCGCCGTAGGTATCAACGATAATCTTGCGCCCCGTCAGGCCGCAATCCCCCATGGGCCCACCGATAACAAACCGGCCTGTCGGATTGATCAGGTAGCGGGTTTTGTTGTCAAGCAGTTCCGCCGGCAGATTGGGCTTGATCACCTCTTCGAGGACCGCTTCGGTGAGCTGCTCATAACTTACTTCAGGCGTATGCTGTGTCGACAGCACCACCGTATCGATGCGGGTCGGCTTATCATCCAGGTACTGAACCGAGACCTGGGATTTGCTGTCCGGACGTAAAAACGGCAGACGGCCGCTTTTTCTGACGTCAGCCAGCTTCTGGGTCAAACGATGGGCGAACATGATGGGCATCGGCATCAGCTCAGGCGTGTCGTCACAGGCAAAACCGAACATCAGTCCCTGATCACCGGCCCCCTGGTCCTTGAACAGCCCTTCTCCCTCCGTGACCCCCTGGGCAATATCGGGCGACTGTTGATCGATAGAGGTCAGGACGGCACAGGTTTCAAAGTCGAACCCCATGGACGAATCGTTGTAGCCGATCTCCTTGATGGTCTGGCGCACAATAGCCGGCAGGTCGGCATAGGCGGTGGTGGTAATTTCCCCGGCGATCATGGCCATGCCTGTTGTCACCAGCGTCTCACACGCCACCCTGGCCCGGGGATCCTGGCTTAAAATAGCGTCCAGTACAGCGTCGGATATCTGATCGGCAACCTTGTCCGGATGCCCCTCACTTACAGATTCAGACGTAAATAAAAAATCGGTCATTGCCATCGGCTTTTCCTCCTGAATGTTGGCTTATTGGCGAACAGCACACTTTATAATGATTCGTAATCTGAGTCAAACGACAGATAGCGGCTGAAGATTTTCTGAACAGTTAAAGAACCGGCTGTGAAAAAATTTCCGGCAGCAGCGTCCGCATCTGCTGATCGATGGTGTTGGCAATCTCTTTGCTGACGGACTGCTGCAACAACTGCCCCACGAGTTCTTCCCCCTGCTGTTTGGATACATGACGCAGCACCCGCTTGACCCGGGGAATGCAGGAGGGGTTCATGGACATCTCATCAAAGCCCAGTCCGACAATCATCAGGGTATACAGCGGCTCACCGGCCATTTCCCCACAGATGCAAACGGGAATGCCGGCAGCGTGGGCGGCGTCACACACCTGTTTCAGGGCGCGCAGGATCGCGGGGTGAAAGGGATCATACAGGTAGGCAACATGTTCGTTGCCGCGGTCGACGGCGAGAAAGTACTGAATCAGATCATTGGTACCAACGGAAAAGAAATCGACCTCCCGCGCCAGAAAGGGCGCGATCATTACTGCTGCCGGGGTCTCGATCATGATACCGACCTGTACATCAGCAGCGAAAGCAATTCCTTCCCCGGTCAGCTCATCGGCCACCTCGCGCAGCAACCGCTTGCAGGCTCTGATCTCAGCGACACCGGTCACCATGGGAAACAGGATGCGGATCTGGCCGCAGGCCGAAGCCCGCAGAATCGCCCGCAACTGCACCCTGAACAGCTGCTCTTCGCGCAGGGAAAAACGAATGGCGCGCAGGCCCATGGCGGGATTGGCCTCGTCAGCGAGGTTCAATCCCGAAACAAACTTGTCACCACCAATGTCCAGGGTACGGATAGTGACCGGTTGTCCAGGCATTTTGTTGAGGGCGTGGCAATAGGCCTTGAACTGTTCTTCTTCGGTAGGCGGGACCTTGCGTCCGAGGTAGAGAAACTCGGTGCGAAACAGGCCGATCCCTTCGGCGGCATGCTTGTGGGCCAGGTCAAACTCACTGGCCATTTCCAGATTGCCGCGAATGGCCAGGGCGAAACCGTCGGTGGTGACCGCCGCCAGATCACGGTACTGCTCCAGTTCCTGCTCCAGCTGCTGGTAGCGTTCTTTTCTCCGGCGGTATTCGTCGATGGTCCGGGATGATGGATTGAGAATAACTATGCCCGTTGTGCCATCGATAATGATGGGCATATTGTCTTCAACCAGTGAAGTCACCGTATCCAGACCGACCACAGCCGGGATATTGAGGGAGCGTGCCAGGATGGCGGTATGGGATGTCTTTCCGCCCTTGTCGGTCACAAAACCGTAGATGGTCGTCCGATCCATCTGCATGGTTTCCGCCGGGGACAGATCATGGGCCACGATCAGGGCGTCTTTACGGGTCCGGCGCAGGGAGCGCTCACCGGCGCCGCACAAAATCCGCAACAGCCGTTCGCCGACAGCGTCGACATCCGACTGCCGTTCACGCAGATAATCATCTTCTATCTCGTCGAACAGGCCGCGCAATTTACGCAGCACCTGCTTCAGGGCGCTCTCGGCGTTGAAGCGCTGATGGATCAGTTCCTGCGTTTCCTTGATGAGCATGTCATCTTCAAGGATCAACAGATGGGTATCGAGGATATAAAGGTGCTCCCGCAGGTGCTGCTGATCAGAGACGCGCTTCTTGATCCGGCGCAGCTGAGTTACCGCTTCATCAACCGCCTGCTCAAAACGCTCCAGTTCGGCCGCTATTTCCGTCTCTTCAACAAAGGCTTCATAAACGGGATAGCGCTGATCGATGAGGCTGACATGCCCGATGGCGATGCCGGAAGACACCCCGATACCGACCAGGTAGGTATCCTTGTCACATTTAATCTTCGCCAAAACCATCCTCAATCAGTTCTGCCAGCACCTGCATGGCCTGCTCCTCATCAACCCCGGCCGTGGTAACCTCAATCGCAGTGCCCTGGGGCGCGGCCAGCAGCAGAATTCCCATGATACTCTTGCCGTTGACTTCGATGTCTTCTTTTTTCAGGGTCACCTCGCAGCTGAAACGACTGGCTGTCTTGACCAGCTGCGCTGCCGCTCTGGCATGGAGCCCGAGACGATTAATAATCTGAAATGTTTGTTTCTGCATGATGTTTTTATCTCTCAAAAACCAAGAACAAGGGCCAGATCGGCCCAGAACATACCGACCATAACAATTGTCAGGCAGGTCAGAAATACCAGCAACAGGGTCGACAATCCCTTGCGCGCCCCCAGGCCCAGAAGAATCATCGGCAGCAGAACCAGCAGACCAAGCCACCCCGGCGGTTCATGGGGGTCAAGATGGGTAAAGACAAGAAACGCGCAAAAACCGCCCAGAACAACAACAGCCGCCTCTTTCAGGTGAATTGCCCAGTCTGCCAGGTTATGGTTCTGGATAAATTCCACGGACTGCAACCCCTGGCGATAGCCCCGTTGAAAAAAAACAATCCGGAACCACAAGGGCACAAGGTTATAGAACACCAGAAAGATAAGGGGCGCCCACACAATCCCCTTGACGGCAAAAAACAGGGCGACACCAGCCGCCAAAGGCCGCAACCCGCCCCAGAACAGAGCGTCCCCAATGGCGGCATAGGGAGCAGCCACCATCTCTTTAAACTCAGCAATATCGATGGTCTGACTGTCGCCGCTGCGTGCGTTTTCTTCTTCCAGCTTGAGAACCGCCCCGGCAACCATGGGCGCAAGATAGGGGTGGGTGTTGAAATAACCGGTATAGCGGCGACTGATGGCAGGAATCTGGTCCTCCGGATAGAGTTTTTTCAATCCCGGCAGCAGCGCAAAGAAAAAACCAAGCCCCTGCAGTCGCTGATAGCTCCAGCTTGTCTGCAGCAGCAGCAAGCGGAACCAGATGTGGACACGGGTCTGCCAGGGAATCGTCATCGTCACACCAGCCATAGCAACAGGAAAGCCATGCCGAAAGCCGCACAGAACAGGGTGATTGCCCGGCTGACATTGATGGAGCCAAGGATCATGGCAACGCCGATCAGCGGCAGGGCCAGCTGCAGGGCTTCCGCCGACAGGGACACGGGGTTCTGAACCAGGGGCCAGATATGGGGGACAGCAAGGAGCCCGCCGGCGACAATCGCACCATAGGTCAACAGAGACGACAGGGCAAAACTGAGCATGCCACGCAGATGCTGCCATTGTGCCTGGCCCATCTTCCCCTGTTCGATCGCCTGCTCGACCAGGCCCGGCAGGCGTCCGTTATAGAGTCGGGCACGGTGCTCAAAAAACTGGCCGACCTTGCCCAGGGGGAATGCGACAAGCAGGCAGACCAGCGTCATTGTCAGGGTCATGGCATCAAGGTGCCGGCCCATCACCACCGCCAACACGCTGGCGCCGATGGCGACCTGGGTATCATCGGGCGGAACCGCCGCACCGACAGGCAATCGTGCCAACCAGAGAAGTTCAACCATCACCCCGATCTGCAGACCGATGAGGGGTTCTCCCAGCAACAGGGCCGTGACCGGTGCCGCGACAACAGGTCGTGAGATCAGCACCTGAAATACGGCAATGCGATCCAGACCGCACACCAGGGCCATGAAGGCACCCGTTAACAACGCCAGGGGGGTCACTCCATCTCCTTGACGTTGGGAATCAGCTTGCGCCAGGGGCGCTCGGTATCTGCCGGAATGCAGCGGGCGGTAATGACCACCCCCGCCTGCTCCAGCATTTCCAGGTCATCCAGATCCCTGGCATCCAGAAAAACCGTACAACTGAATCGCGCTTTGCCGGCATCGGCATGCAGGTTACCGAGATTCAGCTGTTCATACGCCAACCCCCGGCGATAGGCGCGCAGGGCATCCGCCGTTGTCCCGAACAGCAGCAGCACGCGATAGGCATCCAGATCGGTGGCCTGCAACAGGCGCACGGCCTCGTCGACAGTGTAGATTTCAACCCGCATCCGGCTCGGCACCGACGCCTTCATCATCAATTGCTTCAAGGGGTTGCTGGCTATGGCGTCATTGGCGACGACAATGCAGTTCGCCTGCACAAAAGGAACCCAGGACTCCAGCACCTGCCCGTGAATCAAACGATTATCGACGCGAATCAAAACAAGGTTCATGGCAGCTCAAAACTTCCGGCAAAAAAATTACGACAACAGATCCAAAGGACGGACAATAGCTGTCCGGGTGTACTCTTTAAGCATCAGGGTCAATTCTTCCAGACTGTGGCTGGTCCTGGCACCTGAGCATTTCAGCAACATCGGCAGGTTCACCCCGGCGAGGATCTCCACCCTCCCCTTCTGCAACAGCTCGGCACTGATATTGGTCGGCGTACCACCAAAAAGATCGGTCAGAATCAGCACCCCCTCGCCGTCGGCACCGGTCGCCTCGACGGCAGCGACAACCCGGCGCCGGGCCTCATCAACGGATGTCTCCTGTTCAATATTGACGGTCTGCAGCGCCGGTTGCGGCCCCAGGATCAATTCCGCGGCGCGGCGCAGTTCCTCCGCCAACCGGGCATGGGTAACAATGACCACACCAATCATACGTTCCCCTTGTCGATATCACGATGACTGACCTGCAGAACCACCTCGGTATCGGGAAAATTGTGATACAGGTCCTCGGCGATGGTCACACTGCGATGGCGGCCGCCGGTACAACCGAAGGCGATGGTCAGGTAGCTCTTCCCCTCTTTACGATACAGGGGGAGCAAAAAGGTGAGCAGACGAACCAGGTGCTGACGAAACTCAGCGCAGACCGGCTGCTCCAGAACGTAACGCTGCAATACGGCATCCCGCCCGGTGAGGGGCCGCAGTTCGTCAATATAGTGGGGGTTGGGGAGAAAACGCACATCAAACACCAGATCCGCTGCCGGCGGCAGTCCGTAACGATAGCCGAAGGACTCCAGATTGATGATCAGCCGCGCCTGATGCTCTTCGCCGATATAATCCAGAACCACATCGCGCAGCTGGCGAACCGTCAGGTTGCTGCTGTCAAACACCCGTGTTGCCGCCTCCCGCAGCAGCTGCAGCTGCCGGCGCTCCCCCTCGATCCCCTCCTGTACCGTCGCCGCCAGGGACAGGGGATGGGAACGTCGAGTCTCCGAATAACGGCGTTGCAGAACATCATTGTCCGCATCGAAGAACAGAACCTCCAGGGCATAGCCTTCCTGCTGCAACTGCCTGAAGATCGGTTTGTGATCCGTCAGAAATTCGCGATTTCGTACATCGATAACCACGGCCACCGCGGTGTGGCGGCGCAGCTCCTGGCGCGCCCGCCGCATAAAGTCGGGGAGCATGACCAGGGGCAGATTATCGACAACGAAAAACCCCTGATCTTCAAGGGCTCTGGCCGCAGTACTCTTGCCGGAACCGGATATGCCGGTGATAATCAGAAGACGGCCGCTCATTCCAGATCCTCGCCGATAATGGTATGGGCATGCAGCTGTGCCGCCACCGCCATCCGCTCCTCGAGGAGATTCTGAAATTCGCGCGCGCTGTGGTACCCCATTTCCTTGAGAAGCTGATTGCGCGCCGCCACCTCGACGATCATGCTGACATTGCGGCCGGGGGCGACAGGTATCTGCACATAGGGCAAAGTCACCCCGTGCAAGGTGTAGGTCTTGTCGTCCACGCCGTGGCGGTCATATTCAACCGTGTCATCCCACTGCGTCAACTCGACAACGAGATCGATTTTCTTGCGTTCACGAATCGCCGCGACACCAAACAGGTGCTTGATATTCAAGATGCCGAGGCCGCGGATTTCCATGTGGTAATGCTGCAGGTCGATCCCCTCTCCGAAGACCACGGACGGCAGCTTGAAGCGGGTTTTTATCACGTCATCGGCGACCAGGCGATGCCCGCGCAGAACCAGCTCCAGAGCGCACTCACTTTTGCCGATGCCGCTTTTCCCCTGGATCAGCACCCCGATGCCAAGCACGTCAACCAGTACGCCATGCAGGGTCGAGGTCGGCAGCAGGCGTTCTTCCAGGAAGCGGGTTACCAGGGAAATGAACTGTGAACTGAAAAGGGTGGTGCGCAGCAGTGGGGTTTTTGATTCATCCGCCGCCGCCAGCAGATAGTCAGGCACCTTCTGGTTCTTGGTGACCACCAGACAACACAGCTGATGGCCACACAACTGCTGTGCACGGTGACTCGCTTCCTGGCGGTCCATGGTTGCCAGAAAGCTCAGTTCCGTTGAACCGAGGACCTGCAGGCGATCGGGGTGGAGATTGGCGCTGTAACCGATGAGGGCCAGGCCCGGTTTCTGAATCCGCGGCATGGTCACCTGATTGTCGAGACCGTCCTGACCGGCCAGCAGCTCAAGCTCCAGACCGGCTTCCCGTTCCTCAAGAATGTCCCTGATGCTGAGTGTAGGCATAGAATGACAACCAACCGGTTTAAAAGACAGACACAGGTGACGTTAACGAATCGCTGGCAATCAGGTCAGGGAACCTTCTTCCGCAAGAATAATCCGATAAATCTCCGCGGCATCTGCAGCAGCAAGTATCTTCTTGCGCACTCCCGCGTCTTTCAGCAGCTTAGAGATGCGGGCCAGGGTCTTGAGATGCTCTCCGACAGATCCTTCCGGGGCAATCAACAGAAAAAACAATTGCGCCAGCTGTCCATCCATGGACTCGAAGTCTATGCCGCTGCGGCTGCGCCCGAAGGCCAGCTGCAGTTGCGACAATCCTGAGAGCTTGCCGTGAGGAATGGCGACGCCGTGCCCGATACCGGTGCTGCCCAGTTTCTCCCGCTCGTTAAGAACATCGAGTACCCGGTCGCGATCAAGCTCGGGGGCCAGGACCATCAGGGTATCCGTCAGCTCTTCGAGCACAGCCGCCTTGTCGGTCGCTGCGAGTTCGGATATGACAGCCTGCGGATCTAAAAGTTCGGAAATTTTCATAGTGCCATCTTCACGTTGTGACCTGTCAAGAATCCGGCAGATAGCGGTAACTTAGCGCTATCTGCCGGATGGTGTGTTGGAGCTAGCTCCCCTGGGGAACGATCAGCCCGTAATTGCCGTCTTTACGCCGATAGACCACGTTCATTTCCTCGGAACGGTCATCGGTAAACACAAGAAATTCCTTATTGAGAAGATCCATCTGCATCACCGCTTCTTCTACGGACATGGGCTTGACAAAGAACGAATGACTGCGGACGATTTCCGGCTCATCGCGCCCCTCGTCAAAACTGGGGGCGGAAAACACCGTCTTTTCGATGCGCCGCTGAACCCCGTCGCTGCCCTTGTGATTTTTCAGTTTCTCCTTGTAGCGCTTCAGCTGGCGTTCAATTTTATCCACCATCAGATCGATCGCCGCGTACATATCATCTTTTTCCTCGACGCTCTTCATGGTCAGCCCCTTGGCAACCATGGTCACTTCGGCGCGATGGACAATCTTTTTCTGCACCGACAGGACAACCTGTGCGTCGATGGGCTCATCGATATACTTTTTAACGCGAGCCAGCTTTTCTTCCACATACTCCCGGACCGGATCACTGCTTTCCATATGGCGGAAGGTAACGGCTACTTGCATAAAAACCTCCTGGTTTCAAGTGGACCTGAATGACAGGCCCTTATTCGTGATGTGAGGCGCGTCGCGCCTGCTGCATCTGCAACAACATACGTTCAAAACAACCTTTTACGCTCGGTGGATGATCCGATACCCAGCATTTCCCGGTACTTTGTCACCGTCCGGCGGGCGATATCAACATCCCGCTCCTTCAGAAGCTCGACAATCTTCTGGTCGGACCAGGGCTTTTTCGGGTTTTCCGCGGCGATAATCTCCTTGATCCGATTCTTGACACTTTCCGAAGCGACGGAGTCTCCACCTGTTGTATTAATACCACTGTTGAAAAAATATTTCAGCTCAAACAGCCCCTGCGGAGTCTGTACGTACTTGTTGGTTGTCACCCGGCTGACCGTCGACTCGTGCATCTGGATATCCTCGGCAACATCACGCAGGACCATCGGCTTGAGATATTCAATACCTTTCTCAAAAAAATCCCGCTGAAACTTGACGATACTCTGGGTGACCTTGTAAATGGTCCGCTGGCGCTGATGGATGCTCTTGATCAACCACACGGCGCTGCGCATCTTGTCCTGGATATAATCGTTCGTCTTTTTGTCGACCTCGTTGGTTTTGTTGAGGGCGCTGCGATAGAACTGACTGATACGCAAGCTCGGCAGGCCTTCATCGTTCTGAGATACGACATATTCGTCGCCTATCTTATGGACAAAGATGTCCGGCACGATGTAGTGCGGCTCTTCGTCGTTATAGGCACTGCCGGGGCGTGGATCGAGCTCGGAAATCAGCCGGGTCCCTTCGAGGACCTCCTCCAGGGAACATTTCAGTGCCTTGGCAATCTGCTGATACTTTCGCCCTTCTATCTCGTTGATAAAATCGCGCAGCAGGGTCGCTGCCAGAGAGTCTTCCAGACCCAGACGTTCAAGCTGCAGCAGCAGGCACTCCTGCAGATTCGTACCGGCGATCCCGGCCGGATCAAACTGCTGCACCTGGTGCAGGGCCTGCCGGTAGAGCTCAAGGGGTTGACCGGCAGCCGTTGCCAACTCTTCAAGGGACGCCTGCAGGTAACCGGCACCGTCCAGGTTGCCGATAATATCCGCCGCCGCCAGATTGACCGCGGGTGGCAGGGTCATCATCCCCAGCTGCCACAGCAGATGGTCACTGAGGCGACGCGGCTGCGTCATCATGCTTTCAAAAGAGGGGCGTTCCTCCTGTTCTTCATAATGATCCCGGGCTTCATTGCCGGTGCTGCTCAGACTGTAGCCCTCAAGGTAGGTCTGCCAGTCGATATCCTCAACACCGTCCCCCTGACCCGAAAGTTCCTCCTCCGGCGAACTGGCCGCCTCCGGGCCGGCTTCGTCATCACTGCCGCTGCGAAGCTTTTCCTCCTGTTCTTCCTGGCCGTCAACTCCTTCTTCCAGAACCGGATTTTCCATCAACTCCTCGTTGATGGCGTCAACCAGTTCGAGCCGCGATAGCTGCAGCAGCTTGATCGCCTGCTGCAACTGCGGCGTCATCACCAGTTGCTGACTGAGTTTTACCTGTAAGCGAAGATCAAGAGCCATAATGTTCCGTTGATATCAGATGTCCTGTTAAGTTTTCCGGCTACAGACGAAATTTATCGCCGAGATAAATCTCACGGGCGATGCTGCTCGCAGCGATTTCTTCCGGGGTTCCATATTCCAGCACCTGACCCGCACTCAAAATATATCCCTTTTCACAAACCCCGAGGGTTTCCCTGACGTTGTGATCAGAAATCAGAATGCCGATACCGCGTTCCTTCAGCTCGGAAACAATCGTCTGAATGTCGATCACAGCGATGGGGTCGATACCGGCAAAGGGCTCGTCCAGCAGCAAAAACGCCGGCTGAAGAACCAGAGAACGGGCAATCTCGACGCGCCGGCGTTCACCGCCCGACAGGGCATAGCCCCTGGTGTTGCGAATGTGTCCGATATTCAGGTCAGCCAGCAGCTCTTCGAGCCGCTGCTGCTGCTGCGCGGCTGTCAGCCTCAGGGTTTCGATGATGGCCAGCAGGTTCTGGGCCACCGTCATTTTACGAAAAACCGAGGGCTCCTGGGGCAGATACGAGATTCCCCGTCTGGCCCGCTGATACATGGGCATGCCGGTCAGTTCCTGGTCGTCAAGAAAGATCTGCCCCTGATCCGGCACGGCAAGCCCGACAACCATGTAGAAACTCGTGGTTTTACCGGCTCCATTGGGACCGAGCAGACCAATCACCTGACCGGAAGCAACCTCAAGGTCAACCCCGGCGACCACCTCCCGCCCGCCATAGGACTTGCGCAAACCAACAGCTCTGAGGGTACGGCTCACGGCTCTTCCGTCTTTTCTTCCGGAATGATAACAGCCCGGACCCGGCCCGCGTCCCGACTTCTGACCAGGCTGCGGTTTTCACCCAAATAGAGGACGATCTCGTCACCGGCCACCCGGTTTTCCCCCTGGACGACAACGGCCTGCCCCGACAATTGCAGGATATCCTCCTGCCGGTCATAAACAGCGCGTTCACCCGTCGCCCGGCGCTGGGGATCGACGAGTTCGACCTGCCCCTGCGCCTCGATACGCCGGATCTGGTTCTGCTCGTCAAAGAACACCACCAGATGATCGCTGCGCAACCGCATATCACCCTGGGTGACAACGACATCGCCCCGGAAGATGGACTGCTTTTTTTGTTCGAGGACTTCCAGCTCATTGGCCGTGATATCAACAGGCTCCCCGGTTGCAGAGGTTGCAAAGAGTCCCTGCGCCGATGCCGGGGCAACCCACAGCCAGAGGCACAGGACAAACGTCATCAAGCCTGCTGATCGCACCATCGCTGTCTTCAATCCTTAATTCTCCCCGTCTGACCAGAGTCTCATACGGACATCCCTTTCCACCACCAGTCGCTCCTCGTCAAGGTCCATACGCATGCCGACACCACGCAGCCGCATCCCCTGACCGGTATATTCAAAGGGCTCAGGGGTGCTCAAGCGGCGGGTCTGATCGTCATAGTGCAGCCACTGGGTCGTCAACACATCACTTTGGGCGGAAGTGACCATGACATTTCCGTAAACATCCAGTTGTCGCGTCTGTTCCTGAAACTGTCCACGATCGGCCTGCAACCTGACCTCACCGGCAGTTCCCGTTGAATAAAAGGTCAGATCGACTCCGGTCAGCTCCACCAGTTCCGTTGTTCGCACGTACCGGGCACCCTCGGACGTGAGGGTCCAGCGCGTCTCGCCATTTTCCGTCTGCGCGTAATGGATATCATCAAGGGCCAGCTCCACATTCTGCGGCAACTGCTCCAGAACCTCTTCCAGGGGCTGATCGCGCAGATATCTGACCACCAGCCCGACAACCATCAGCGACGCCGCAAGAATAACAACAGCAATAACCCAGCGCAGCCGGTTCATTACCGGTCATAGCGCGCGGTCTGCTGTTCCCAGTGACCCGCGGCCTGCAGCAGCAGGTCACACACCTCGCGCACGGCACCGCGTCCACCGCCGCGACGGGTGACATAGTCGACATGCTCCGCCAGTTGCGGCACGGCATCGGCCACCGTGGCGCTGAACCCGACCCGACGCAGGATCGGCAGATCGACAAGGTCGTCCCCCATATAAGCGACCTGATCGTCCCGCAGGCCCGTTGCCTTAAGAATCTCCAGGTAGGGTTCCAGCTTGACCTTGGCCCCCTGATAAAGAATGTCGATATGCAACTCGGCCGCCCGACGACTGACAACAGCTGATGTGCGGCCGGTAATAATCCCGACCCGAACGCCGGCCCGTTGCAGCATTTTCAGGCCGTGACCGTCCTTGACATCAAAGGCTTTAAGCTCGTTGCCCTGATTATCGTAAATAATCCGGCCGTCGGTCATGACCCCGTCGACGTCAAGGAGCAGCAGTTTGACGGCAGCCAGTTTCTGTTCCATCAGACGACCCCCGCCTTGAGCAGATCGTGGAGATGAACAATCCCCACGGGGATCCGGCTTTGTTCGTCGGCAAAAACAAACAGGGAGGTAATGGAGTGCTGTTCCATCACCTGCAGGGCCTTGGCCGCCAGATTGCGGTGGAGAATCCGTTTCGGTGCTCTGGTCATCACCTCGGCGATGGGCAGCTGCAGGGAGTCGAGGCCGTCGGCCATCACCCGGCGCAGATCCCCGTCGGTAAAGACCCCCACCAGTTCCCTGCCGGCGTCAACAACGCCGGTGATACCCAGTTTTTTGCTGGTAATCTCGAACAGGGCTTCACGCAACAGGGTCTCGGGAGACACCAGGGGGACATCGCTGCCCGTGTGCATGAGATCTTCGACCCGCAGCAGCAGTTTCTTGCCCAGGGCACCACCGGGATGAAACAGGGCGAAATCCTCCGCCTTGAACCCCCGCTCGTTGAGCAGGACAACCGCCAGGGCATCACCCATGGCCAGGGTTGCGGTGGTACTCGCCGTCGGCGCCAGCCCCAGGGGACAGGCTTCCTCGGCGATACTGACGTCAAGATGGACGTCGCCGGCCTGAGCCAGGGTACTGGCAGGACGCCCGGACATGGCGATCAGGGGCAGGCCCATGCGTTTGATGACCGGCAGAATCCGGCTGATTTCCTCGGTTTCTCCGGAGAAGGACACGGCAATGACCACATCGCCGCGGGAGAGCATCCCCAGGTCGCCGTGAATCCCTTCCGCGGGGTGGAGAAAAAAGGCCGGGGTACCGGTAGAAGCCAGAGTCGCGGCGATCTTGTGGCAGATGAGCCCGGATTTGCCCATGCCGGTGACCACGACCTTGCCACTGCAGTCGAGAATCATCTTGACGGCCCTGGTAAAATCGCCATTGAGGCGCTGCTGCAGGGCCAGAACCGCGTCGGCTTCGATCTGCAGAACCCGCTTCGCTGTTTCAATCATTGCTCATCATCCTCTTCCAGTGTTTCCTTGACCACCCGGTCGATGCGCAGCATGTGCCCCAGCAGGGTTTCCACCTGGTCCAGCGGCAGGGAGTTCGCTCCGTCGCACAGGGCGCGATCCGGATCTTCGTGGACCTCCCAGAACAGGCCGTCGATACCGGTAGCCACCGCTGCCCGCGACAGACCGCCGACAAACTGACGCTGACCGGAGGAAGCGCCGCCGGCGCCGCCGGGCAGCTGAACCGAATGGGTCGCATCGAAAATCACCGGATATCCCAGCTGCCGCATAATCATCAGCGAACGCATATCCGTGACCAGATTGTTGTAGCCGAAGGTCGCGCCACGTTCCGTCAGCAGAAGCTTCGTATTCCCCGTTGACAGCACCTTGTTGACGCCGTGCTCCATATCCCAGGGCGCGAGGAACTGCCCCTTTTTGATATTGACCGGCAGGCCGCTGCGCCCCGCCGCCACCAGCAGATCGGTCTGGCGACTCAAAAAAGCAGGTATCTGGAGGATATCCAGAACCTGAGACGCGGCTTCCAGCTGACTGACATCATGGACATCGGAAATAACCGGCAGCTGATATTCCTCCTTGACCCGCTGCAGTATGCGCAGGCCCTTCTCCAGACCGGGACCGCGGAAGGATGAGACCGATGTCCGGTTGGCCTTGTCATAAGACGCCTTGAAGATCAGTTCACACCCCAGCTTGCCGGTGATCTCCTTGAGACGCCTGGCGATGCGCAGGGTCAGGTCCTCATCCTCGATGGCGCAGGGCCCGGCAATGAGGACGAGGGGCTTGCTGCCGCCGAAGGTCACAGAGCCAACGCTGACCTTATGCATCATTTTGACTCCTTGCGGGTCTTCAGACAAGCACCGACAAAGGACTCGAACAACGGATGGGGAACCATCGGGCGCGATTTGAACTCGGGATGAAACTGACAACCGAGAAACCAGGGATGGTCCTTCAACTCGACCACCTCGACCAGACCGGATTCGGGGTTGATGCCGGAAAACACCAGACCGCAGGCTGCCAGGCGGTCAAAATAGGCGTTGTTGAATTCGTAGCGGTGGCGATGGCGCTCGCTGATCTGCTCGACACCATAGATGCGCCGCGCCAGGGTTTCCTTCTCGAATCGACAGGGGTAGGCCCCAAGACGCATGGTTCCGCCCTTGCTCTTCACTTTTTTCTGCTCTTCCATGATATGAATAACCGGATTGGCCGCGCCCTCATGAAACTCCGAGGAGTGCGCATCCTCGATATCACAGACATGGCGGGAAAATTCCACAACCGCCATCTGCATCCCCAGGCAGATTCCGAAAAAGGGGATCTTCTGTTCGCGGGCGTGGCGGATGGCCGCGATCTTCCCTTCGCTCCCCCGCTCGCCGAAGCCCCCCGGCACCAGAATACCGTCGACATCATCAAACAGCTTGTCGATGCCATGGCGTTCGATGGCTTCCGAATCAACGTACTTCAGCTTGACCCGGCAATCATTGGCGATGCCCCCGTGAATCAGAGCTTCGGCCAGGGATTTGTAGCTTTCCGTCAGGTCGACGTATTTGCCGACGATGGCGATGGTGGTCTGGGCTGCGGGATGCATCACCCGTTCAACGATCCGTTCCCAGTCGGACAGATCAGGAGCCTTGGTCCAGATATTCAGGTAATTGATAATGCGCTCGTCCAGCCCCTGATTATGATAGGCCACCGGCACTTCGTAGATGCTCTCGACATCACGGGCGGTGATGACCGCCTCCTCCGGGACATTGCAGAACAGGGCAATTTTCCCTTTCATGTCGCGGGGTATCTCCCGGTCGCAGCGACACAGCAGGATGTCGGGCTGAATCCCGATTTCGCGCAACTCCTTGACGCTGTGCTGGGTCGGCTTGGTCTTCAGTTCCCCCGCCGTGGGGATGTAGGGAACCAGGGTCAGGTGAATATAGAGAACATTCTCCCGCCCCCGGTCGACACGAAACTGGCGGATCGCCTCCAGAAACGGCAGGGACTCAATATCCCCGACAGTGCCGCCAACCTCGATGATGGCCAGGTCGACACCCCTGGCGTTGTCGAGGATCTTCTGCTTGATCTCGTTGGTGATATGGGGAATGACCTGGACCGTGCCCCCGAGATAATCACCGCGCCGTTCCTTGCGAATGACCGAGTCGTACACCTGGCCGGTGGTAAAGTTCGACTTGCGCGACAGGGTCGCCGTGGTGTAGCGCTCATAATGGCCCAGATCCAGGTCGGTTTCGGCTCCGTCATCGGTGACAAAAACCTCGCCGTGCTGAAAGGGGCTCATGGTGCCCGGATCCACATTGATATAGGGATCCATCTTCTGCATCGACACCCGTAAGCCGCGGGCCTCCATCAACGCCCCGATGGATGCCGCCGCCAGCCCCTTGCCGAGGGAGGAAACAACACCACCGGTGATAAATAAAAATTTCGTTTTCATCTGGTTTTTCATCCTGTTCTCAACAGCCTGCACCGATTAGTTTACGTCAAGGCATACTTTTCGCAGAGAAAAGCATAAGCGCTGATTCTACACACAAAGCCCCGCGATTGAAACCCTGAACTTAAAAATCATCCGGATCCTGATAAATATTCAAACATGCCGTTTTCACTGTTGTTATTGCATGACAACTGATTGACACATCCGCGTCCGGGTCCCGGCTTCCCATAAATGGACGAAGAGCCCCTTTGCAGAGGAACAAAACACTTTGACCAGGGACTAGGCTCTTTCCCTGAACAGGAGAGCCTCAACACGGGCGAGGTCAGCCGGCGTATCCACCCCGTGACACGCCCATCGGGTCTGGGCGACATGAAGGTGAACGCCCCGCTCCAGGGCCCGCAGCTGCTCAAGACATTCAAGCTTTTCCAGGGGTGTCTGCGGCCAGCGGGGATACTCCAGCAGCAGCTCCCGTCGATACACGTACAAACCGATATGCCGCCATACCGGCAGCTGCGGCAAGGCCCCGGCCAGTTCCTCCGTCGACATCTCGCGCACCGCGGGGATGGGGGAACGTGAAAAATACAGAGCCCGGCCACTGGCATCCTTGACCACCTTGACCACGTTGGGGCTCAGGTAATCATCCAGGGTCTCGAGGCGCCCGGCAAGGGTGCCCATGGCGACAGCCGGATTGTCGAGCAGCGGAGCCACCGCCTCATCGATCATCTGCGGCGCAATCAGAGGTTCATCCCCCTGTACATTGACGATCAGCTCCGAATCCAGACGTGCCGCCACCTCGGCCAGGCGATCGGTTCCCGTCGGATGGTCGGAACGGGTCATCGCCACTTCGCCGCCAAAAGCTGTCACCGTTTCCGCAATACGTTCATCATCCGTAGCGACAATCGCCCGATCAACCAGTTGTGCCCGTACCACGCGCTCATAGACATGGGCGATCATCGGCCGTCCGCAGATCAGGGCGAGGGGTTTGCCGGGAAACCGGGTCGACCCATAACGCGCGGGGATAATGGCTGTCACCTGCTGTTTCATCATTCAACCTCGGGACTGAGTATCCTGTTGTCACCCGCTCTCGTGCCCAGACGAGCTGCTTAATGGGGCAATATAAAGACGTGCGATCCGTTTTGACAGCGAAAAAATCTGTTTGTACTTATCGGTTATCTCAAACTCCAGCTGCAGCAGGGTCAGCCGTTCCGTATTGCTTGCCGCCATGCTGGCAACCTGCCGGCGGAACGCCCTTTCGACGGTCATTTCAACCTCGTGCCGCAAAGCGAGAACCCGCTGTGCGGCGGCCTCGTCCCTCTCCACCACCGCCTGCACCGCCAGGGCAAGCCCCTTATAGACCAGCCGGTGCAGATCACTCAGCAGCTCCCTCGTCTGCGCCCCCGGCTGCGCGGGCGACCCGCTCAGGCGCATGCCCGTTTTGACCAGGTCGGAGTCGATAATATCACCAATACGCTCCAGCGTATCCGCTGTCTGGCTTAAATTGAAATATTCACGGGACTGTTCCTCCGTCAGGGTCCCCTTACCGAGGAGGGACAGATAACGGATAATTTCCGCATGCAACTGATCGACGACATCATCCAGGCCGGCAATCCGGGTCAATCGCTGTGTATCACCGGCTTCGAGCGCGGGATGGATGTCGCCGGCCATACGCAGGACCTGTTTTCCCAGCTGGCTGATTTCCATCCGCACCAGATTGAGAGCAGCTGCAGGAGTATCGAGAAGACGGTTATCAAGAAACTCCGGCTCAACCAGAGGCCGCCCTTCACTCGCGAGACGTTCCGGAATGAGCTTGCTGACAATACGGGCGAACAGCGGCGTAAATCCGATAAAAATGATGGTGTTGGCGATATTGAACAGGGTGTTGGCGTTGGCAATCTGGCGCGGAGTTTCCGCCGCCAGCCTGACCAGACCGTCAAGTTCAGCATATCGGGGGGATACCGCCATAGTCATGGCGGCAAGATGATCAATGAAACCGAGCCACAATACCACTCCGGCGACATTGAACAGAACGTGCACCACCGCCGCCCGCAAGGCCGCCCGCGGTTTACCGATGGTGGCCAGCATAGCGGTGACACAGGTGCCGATATTCGCCCCCAGCGCCAGGGCGATGCCCGCCGGCAGGGAGACAAAGCCCTGGCTGGCCATAATAATCACCAGGCCGGTGGTCGCTGCCGAGGACTGCACCAGAGCCGTGAACAGAGCCCCGACCAGAATTCCCAGCAGCGGCTCTTCCATGCGCACCATCCACTCCAGAAACGGTGGATAGTCCCGCAGCGGCGCCATGGCCTCGGTCATCACCCCCATCCCGAAAAAAATCAGTCCCAGGCCGAGAAGCACGCCGCCGTATTGCCTGAAGGTCTCCCGCCGGGCCAGGGATGCCAGCGCAAACCCGGCGGCAATGAGAATCAGGGCGTAGTTCGTCACCCGAAAGGCAATAATCTGGGCGGTCATGGTCGAACCGATATTGGCGCCCATGATCACTCCGACGGACTGGCTCAAGGTCATCAGCCCGGCACTGACAAAGCCGACGACCAGCACTGTCGTGACCGATGATGACTGCAGCATGATCGTCGCCAGGGCGCCAAAGGCGGCGCCACTGAACCGGTTGGCGGTCAGGCGCTTCAGACCCGCCTGCAGCCTGCTGCCGGCCGCCGCCTTGAGGGCGTCCGTCAACCGGTCAAGCCCCATGAGAAACAGGGCCAGACCACCCCCCAGCCCCATTATCATCCCCCCCCAGGCCAGAGATCCGGAAGCAGATTCAGCAGCGGCAGCAGCGGCAACAGGCCAGCATATCCAGACCAGCGTTGCCCATTGCAGCAGTTTTTTACAGCTCACACCCGGCATCAACTCACCATAGATCCGCAAAAGGTCAGGGTTTCCATAGACAGACGCAACCCGGCAACGACAAGGTTATTCTAACGGCGGCCGGGGCGAACAGGGAAAAAATGTTGAGCCGTCAACAGCAGCAGGGCCATGGCCAGGCAGACAAGGGCAAAGAGATCGCCGAACCGGCGGTAGAAGGTGGGATGGGCACCAAGACCGACGGTTCCCGTCAGCTGCAGAGGCTCGAAAATCGGACCGGAGAGGGTGATGGCACCACTGGGAGCAATCAGGGCCGAGACCCCGGTATTGGCCGCGCGTGCCAGCCAGATCCTGTTCTCGATAGCACGAAAACGGGCCATGGCCAGATGCTGATAGGGCGCGGACGAACGGCCGAACCAGGCATCATTGGTCAGGTTCACCAGCAGATCGCTCCCCTGACCGACGGAACGACGCGCCAGTTGGGGAAAAATCACCTCATAACAGACCAGAACCCCGAGATGATGCCCCTGCAGCGGCAGGGGGTTGATCTCCCCGGCGGTGAAATCTCCAACCCCGACCACCAGCTTGTCGATAAAGGACAGCAGTTTTCCCAGGGGTACATATTCCCCGAAGGGCACCAGGTGAACCTTGTCCGAACGCGGCGGATCGGCGCTGTCGGGAGTCAGCAGAAAGGCGCTGTTGAAATAACGCTGCGAACCATCCGACTGCTGGTCGTAGGCGGGGCTGCCGACCAGCAGCGGAACTCCGGTTGCGCGGGGCAACCGCTGCACCTGCGCCGACAGCTCCGAGGCATCCTGCAGATAAAAGGGGGTCGCCGCTTCCGGCCAGATCAGCAGCTCGGGATCTGCCGTCAGGGCCTGCCGGGAGAGCTGCAGATAACGATCGACGGTCGCCTGACGCAGTTCGGGATTCCACTTCTGCGACTGATCAAAATTGCCCTGGATCAGGGCGACCCGCAGCTGTTGCGGCCGGTCATCGGTCAACTGCTGCGTCCGGACCAGCCCATAACCGAAATGACTGGTCACCAACAGCAGCAATCCGGCAGCAACGACGACTGTCCCCCGGTCACGCGGGCGCTGGATCACATGGGCGACGGCGGCGTTCACCGCCACCAGCATGAAGCTGACGCCGTAGACTCCGGTCACGTCGGCACTCTGAATGGCCGGACTGAAGTTCTGCTGTGAATACCCCAGCAGCGCCCAGGGGAAACCGGTCAACAACCAGCCGCGCAGAAATTCGAGGGCCACCCAGATCACCGGCAGGGTCACCACCACCGGCAGCTGCAACCGCAACCGGACGCGCCAGGCCAGCCAGGTGGCCGCCCCGAAGTAGAGGGCCAGATAGGAGACCAGCAGCAGATAGGCAACGACCGAGGAGACGGGATCAAGGCCACCAAAGGTGGTCATGACGATGTTGAGCCAGTACAGAACCAGAGCAAAAAACACACAGCCGGTGGTAAAACCGCTGACAAAAGGGCGCTTTTCCATCACCAGCAGCAAGGGAATCAGGGCGACCCAGGCCAGGGGATAGAGATCAAGACGGGGAAAGGCCCAGGCCAGCAGCAGCCCCGACCCCGCCGCCGTCAGCAGGGTTCGATCAATCACCGGGATCTGCATTTTCCGTCTTCAGGGGAAACACCCGGATCTGGCGGATCGCCCGTTGATCACCCTTCTCGATGAGCATATCAAAGACGCCGACACGCACCTTTTCACCAACAGCGGGAACCCGCCCGAACTGTTCGATCACATAGCCGCTGACGGTATCGAATTTTTCCCGTTCGACCTCGACATCAAAATAATCTTCAAATTCTTCAATATTCAGGCGCCCGTTGATAACCACGGTGCCATCCGGCTCGGCGATCAACCACTCTTCCTCCAGATCGTACTCATCCTGGATGTCGCCAACGATCTCTTCGAGGAGGTCTTCGATGGTCACCAGCCCCGCCGTGCCGCCATACTCATCAATGACAATGGCGATATGGACCCTGGTTTCGCGAAACTCGCGCAGCAGCACGCTGACCTGTTTCGACTCCGGCACCAGAAAGGGCGGGCGCAAGACCCGCTCCAGGGGGACATCATCCAGGGATTGTCCCCAGTAGTGGAGCAGATCCTTGGCGTACACCAGGCCGATAATGTTGTCGATGGTTCCCTGATAAATGGGAATCCGGGAATGACCGGAGCGCAATATGGTATCGAGAACCGTCGACAGGGACGCCGAGACATCAGCACAGACCATGTCGGTCCGCGGCACCATGATTTCCCGCAGGTAGGTTTCATCCAGTTCCAGAATCGACTGGAGCATATCCCCCTCTTCCTCGTCGATGATGCCCCGCTGCTCCGACGCATCGATCAATAATTGCAGTTCTTCTTCGCTGTTGGCGACCCGCGGGGAATCCCGCCATTTCTGCAAAAGCCGCGTTAACCACCCCTGGGGTTCCTGATCCTGATCCTGTTCCACTGTGACTCGTCTGCCTCCTGCGTTTGGTTTATAGTAATTATTCAGCACAGGAACAGGAGCCCCATTCCAAGGGACGCTTTTCGCCGGCCCTGGCCGCTCGAAAGTCGCCATCCAGGCGACTTGACGCCCTTATCACGGGGATCCTGTTCCTCTACCCTGATTTGAGCTGAACAGTTACGGTTTATAATCAGCTGCTGTGCCGGCCAGAATCTGCGCCAGAATCTCCCGCTCTTTCTCTTCCATCAGACGCGCATCTTCGGCGGTTCCCCGCTCATGATCGTAACCGACCAGATGCAAAATGCCGTGAATCAGCAGAAACCACAGCTCATGCGCAAAGGGAATCTGCGCGGCGGCGGCATCGGTGGCCGCCCGCTCGGCGGAGATGACCACATCGCCCAGCACCTTCGGCTGTATCCCCGCCCCTTCGCCCTCCTGCATGGCGAAGGAAATGACGTTGGTCGGCCGATCGCGCTGCAGATACTCGCGATTGATCTCCTGAATTCCCGCATTATCAACGATAAGGATAGAGAGCTCAGCGTCAGACCTGCCTAAGATGTTTAAGACTGCTTGCGCTACCCGCCGTAACGGTCTCTTCAAAATCCTGTGACTTCTCTGTCGGTTTTCGATCTGAATTCGCACTGCTCAATCGATCCTTCTCGCGTGAGGTGACCCCCTGAACAGGATCAGCCTTGACCTTGACGATATGCACCGGCTCAGGATAGTCGACCCGATGATGGAAAGAACTGGACAGAACCCGGGTAAAACTCTTGGCGATCTGGTTCAGATCCTTCAAAGTCAGATTACACTCGTTGAGCTGTCCGTCGATAAAAATATTGTTGATCAGTTTTTTCACCATCCCCTGAATACGCGAGGGGGTCGGATCCGTCAGGGTACGGCTGGCCGCCTCCACCGCGTCCGCCAGCATGATCAGGGCCGCCTCCTTGGTCTGCGGTTTGGGGCCGGGGTAACGGTAATCGCATTCATCGATCTGCTGGACCCCGGGATCGGCCTGGGACAGGGCCCGCTCGTAAAAAAACTTGATGAGGGTGGTGCCGTGATGCTGCTGGATGATATCGATCAGCTCACTGCCCAGCTTGCTCTCCCGGGCCAGATCAATCCCCTCCTTGACGTGAGAGGTCAGAATCAGGGCGCTCATGGACGGCGCCAGCTTGTCGTGCTTGTTCCGCTGGCCACCGGTATTTTCTATAAAGTACAAGGGCTTGCGTATCTTGCCGATATCATGATAATAGGCCGCGACCCGGGCCAGCAGCGGATTGGCATGAATGGACTCGGCTGCCGATTCCGCCAGATTGCCCACCAGGATGGAATGATGATAGGTGCCCGGCGCCTGAATCATCAGCTGCCGCAGTACCGGCGCGTTCATGTTGGCCAGTTCCAGCAGTTTGATGTCGGTGGTGTACTTGAACAGGGATTCCACCAGGGGAATGGTTCCCGTCACGATAACCGCACTGATCAGGCCACCGGCAAAGCCCAGTCCCAGCTTGTACAGCAGCTGCATTTCCAGCCCGCGCCCGGCCAGCAGGTGCAGTCCGAAAAGCAGCGCGACATTGGTCAGGCCGATCCACAACCCGGCCCGGTACAGGGTGGTCCGCTGCTGACAATAGCGCACCCCGTGCGCCCCGACAATGCTCCCCACCAGGGCGTAAAAGGCCATGATCAAACTGTTGCCGAAGAGCACCCCGACCAGCAGGGAAGAGCCGATAGCCACCACCATCGCCGTTTCCGAATTGAGGACAATGCGCACCAGCATCGCCGCCAGAGCGAAAGGAATGGCGTAAAAATAGGTCGAGGTGTCGATCAGGGAGAATACGCTGCCCAGACCAACGGAGACAAAAATAGAGATTTTTATCAGGACAAACAGACAGACCAGCACGGTTGCCAGAAACAGCAGGTCCCGGGCATCGGGTTTGAATTTGCGGATATTCCCCCGGGCAAAAACAAAACCGGCAAACATCAGCAGCAGAATACAGACAAACAGCCCCAGTGCGGACTGCAGACTGTGGCCGTCGCGCCCCGAATCCCGCAGGGCCTGGAGCTTCAGGATCTGGTCGGCGCTGATGCGCTCCCCCTCACGTACCACCATCTCGCCCCGCTTGATCTGAAACAGCACCGGCGTTATCTGCGCTCTGGCCTGTTCACGCCGTGCCTGTGTTTCCTGCTGGTCATAGACCAGGCTCGGGCGCAACTGCTGCTGGACCAGGGTCAGCAGCACCTGCTGCTGGTCCGCTGTCAGTTCCGTCAGCTGTGACAACTGGCGCTCGGCCTCCTTCAGGACATCGTTCAGGCCCGACACCCGGTCCAGCCAGCGGATATTGACCTCCTCACCCGTATCCCGTTCAAGCACCACAATCCCCTGACGGCGATCCTCGACAAAACCCTGATAGCTGGCGACCGTCGGCCGTTCGAAGAGAGGTCGCAGCTGACCGGTGATCTGCCGGACCAGCCGGTAATCCAGGGGCAGTTCCATCAGCGGCTTGTAGTCCGCCCCCGTCAGAGGGACACCGAAGTCCGCTTCCAGGCGCGGCAGCAGATCCTCAATGGCATAGAGTTCGCTGTCTCCAAGGCGCTGGGCGAGAAAATCCAGGCCCCGCTGCATCCGCTCGACGGCACGCTCCCCGGCACCCCTGTCGAAGCGATAGACCAGCGGTACCTCCTGGGCGGCGGTCTCCTGCTTGGCGCGCGTCAGCTGGGTATCCTCAACCAGCAGGTCGCGGGGAGACTTGACATCGCGCGAGGCGATATCGCCCGGCTTGTAGGACGCGGGGATCAGCCCCCCCTTGGGAACAATAATCAAGGCCAGCAGCACCGCCACAACAAACAGAACCGCCCGATTCACCTGGGCGGGATTCTGTCGGAAACGGGCCCAACGGCCCTGTTGAAAGCGGCTGCGTGCGGCTGATTTCTGTTTTTTCTCTTTGGTCATGGGTCCTCAAACAGTCTTGAAGCCGGTTGAATCCACGTTCAGTTTTCTGCTGCGCTTTCGGCGGGTGCCCTGTCGGCCCGCTCATAGGCCTGGACAATCGCCTGAACAATCGGATGGCGAACCACATCGATATCGCTGAAACAGGTAAAGGCGATATCAGGCACGCCGCGCAGAACGTCGATGGCGTGCAGCAGACCGGATTTCGTTCCCCGGGGCAGATCGACCTGGGTTACGTCACCGGTAATCACCGCCCGGCTGCCGAAGCCGATGCGGGTGAGGAACATCTTCATCTGTTCACTGGTGGTGTTCTGGGCTTCATCCAGAATCACGAAAGCATCATTCAGGGTTCGCCCCCGCATGAACGCCAGCGGCGCCACCTCGACCACCCCGCTGTCCACCAGCGCCCGGGCTTTCTCCAGTTCGAGCATGTCGTACAGGGCATCGTACAGAGGGCGCAGATAGGGATTGACCTTCTCGGCCAGATCCCCCGGCAGAAAGCCCAGCTTTTCTCCCGCCTCCACCGCCGGACGTACCAGCATGATGCGGCTGACCTCCTTGCGCATCAGGGCCGCCACCCCCATGGCCATGGCCAGATAGGTCTTGCCGGTACCGGCCGGACCGATACCGAAAACCACGGTTTTGCCGCGGATATGATCAATATACTGCTTCTGGGCAAGGCTTTTCGGGGTAATCAGGCGATTGCGCGCGGAGACAAAAACCGTGTCGTAAAAGATATCGCGCAAACAGGTGGATGAGTCCGTGGAAAGAATGCGGATGGCGTAGTCGATATCCGCCGGATACAGGGGCATATTGTCGCGCAACAGGGCGCTGAGCTCCTCCAGCAGGCGGCAACAGACCTGAACCTGGGCGGCTTCACCACTTAAGTGAACCACCGTCCCCTGGCTGCCCAGACGCACGCCCAGTTTCTTCTCCATCAGCTTCAAATGCTGATTCTGGCGCCCGAACAACTGGGTGGCGATGGCAGCATCGCCAACGTCAAAACTGGTGCGGGGGGTCATGACTGTTTAAAATATTCACAAGATTGATTGTTCACGGCGAGAATCTAGCACCAAAGATTTGCCAATGCAAGAGTCACGATAGCGAGGTGCCTCCGGCAGCGGAACAGCTTGCGACGGCGGGCCTCCTTCTGCTATACAACGCACTCGGCTCTATTCAACCCATGGGCATCGTCCGATCCCCCTTTGAACTTCAGCAACAAGGATTTACGGCATGAGCGAAGATACGAAAAAAATCATCTACTCGATGATGAAAGTCAGCAAGAACTACAACAAGCAACCGGTGATCAAGGATATCTCCCTGTCCTATTTTTACGGTGCCAAGATCGGCGTCCTCGGCCTCAACGGCTCGGGCAAATCGACCCTGCTGCGCATCATGGCCGGAGTCGACAAGGATTTCAATGGCGAGGTGGCCCTGTCGCCGGGCTACAGCGTCGGTTACCTTGAGCAGGAACCGCAGCTCGACGACAGCAAAACCGTGCGCGAGATCGTCAAGGAAGGGGTTCAGGATATCGTCGATCTGCTGGCGGAATTCGAGGAGATCAACAACGCCTTTGCCGACCCGGACTGCGACATGGACAAGTTGCTGGAACGCCAGGCCAAAGTCCAGGATCAGCTCGACGCCGCCGATGCCTGGGATCTTGATGCACGCCTGGAACTGGCCGAGGAAGCCCTGCGCTGTCCACCACCGGACACCCCGGTCAAGGTTCTTTCCGGCGGCGAAAAACGACGCGTCGCCCTGTGCCGGCTCCTGCTGCGCAAACCCGATATTCTGCTCCTTGACGAGCCCACCAACCACCTGGACGCTGAGACCGTCGGCTGGCTGGAACAGCACCTGCAGCGCTATCAGGGCACCGTCATCGCCGTCACCCACGACCGTTATTTCCTCGACAATGTCGCCGGCTGGATTCTCGAACTCGACCGCGGTCACGGTATCCCCTGGAAGGGCAATTATTCGAGCTGGCTCGAACAGAAGCAGGAGCGCCTGCGGCGGGAGGAAAAGGCCGAAAGCAAGCGTCAACAGACCCTGCAGCGCGAACTGGAGTGGATCCGCATGAGCCCCAAGGGGCGTCAGGCCAAGGCCAAGGCGCGCATCAGCTCCTACGAAAAGCTCCTCGGCAATGCCGCCGCCGAAAAGGAAAAACAGCTCGAACTCTACATTCCGCCGGGGCCGCGTCTCGGCGGTGTCGTTGTCGAGGCGAAAGACATCTGCAAAGGCTTCGGCGAGCGGCTGCTCATCGACAACCTGAGTTTCAACCTGCCACCGGGGGGGATCGTCGGTGTCATCGGCCCCAACGGCGCCGGCAAGTCGACCCTGTTCAAAATGATCACCGGTCAGGAAACACCGGACAGCGGCAGCTTCAAGGTCGGCGAAACCGTGCGCCTGGGCTATGTCGACCAGGGCCGGGAGCTCAACGCCGACAAGACCATCTGGGAGGAGATCTGCGACGGCCAGGATACCCTGACCATGGGCGGCCAGAGCGTCAATGCCCGTGCCTATGTGGCGCGCTTCAACTTCTCCGGCTCCGATCAGCAGAAAAAGGTCGGCATGCTCTCCGGCGGCGAGCGCAACCGGGTGCACCTGGCCAAGATGCTGCGCGAGGAAGCCAACGTCCTGCTCCTCGATGAGCCGACCAACGATCTCGATGTCAACACCCTGCGCGCCCTTGAGGAAGGTCTGGAAAACTTCGCCGGCTGTGCCGTCATCATCAGCCACGACCGCTGGTTTCTCGACCGTATCGCCACCCACATCCTCGCATTTGAAGGGGATTCACAGGTCGTCTGGTTCGAGGGCAACTACTCTGACTACGAGGCCGACCGCAAGCGGCGCCTCGGCAAGGCCGCCGATCAGCCCCACCGCATCCGTTACCGCAACCTGACCCGGCAGTAAAACGTCAGTAACTATTCAGCACAGGGCTCGGATTCCCATTCCAAGGGACACTTTGCGCCGTCCATGGCCGTTCGACTGTCGCCGTCCATGGCGACAGACGCCCTTGTCACGGGAATCCGAACCCTGCGCTCGAGATTGTGGTGAATAGTTACAAACGTCAAAACAAAAGAGCCGGCAATCGGTATGGTTGATCGCTACGAAAACTGT